>NZ_JBEKFG010000017.1:0-48993 GCF_050013435.1 Binatus sp. (SeqCode)
TGATCGCGGGCGTGGTCGCGCCGTTGAGTTCCCATTGCGCGCCGCCTTCGTAAATCGCGGTGTTGGGGCATTCCGGCTCGCACGCACCGCAGTTAATGCATTCTTCTGTTATTACCGTGGCCATTTTCGAGCTCCAATTCCGGTCATTGTTGAACCAGGTTGCCGCGTCCGGGCGGCGACGAAACGATTACACCGAAGCGCCACAATATCGACGCGCGGCAAACCGAGCAAGCATTTAAGGTTGTTGGTTGTCAACCGCCCGCGGTGTTTGCAATCCGCCGTGCGAGCTCCATGAACGCCCGGCTGGCGGGATGCTCGGGTTTGGCGATCGTTATCGGCACGCCTTCGTCGCCGGCCTGCCGCACGTCGGGATAGATCGGGATTCTTGCGAGCAGTTGGGTGCCTTCCTCCGCCGCCATCCGCTCGCCGCCGCCATGGCCAAAGAGTTCGTCGCGCTCGCCGCAATCGGGACAGACGAAATAGCTCATGTTCTCGACCACGCCGAGAATCGGACAATGCACCTGGCGAAACATCTTGACCGCGCGCGTCGCGTCGAGCAGCGCAACGTCCTGGGGCGTCGTCACGATCACGGCGCCGTCGAGCGAGACTTGCTGCGCGAGCGTCAACTGCGCGTCGCCGGTGCCGGGCGGAAGATCGACCACCAGAAAATCCTGGCTGCCCCACAGCGTGTCCATCAGGAATTGGCGCACCGCTCCCATCACCATTGGTCCGCGCCAGATAACCGGCGCCTTCTCGCCCAGGAAAAACCCGATCGAGATCATCTTCACGCCGTACTTTTCGATCGGGAAGAAATTCTGTCCGCCCGCCGGCTTGGGTCGCTCGTCGCCGGCGTTGAACATCATCGGTATCGACGGCCCGTACATGTCGGCGTCCAGCAGGCCGACGCTCAGCCCCAGTCGCGCCAGCGCCACCGCCAGGTTCGCCGCGACGGTGGATTTGCCGACTCCGCCCTTGCCGCTGCCCACCGCGATTATGTGCTTGGTGCCTTCCAGCCGCACCCGGCCGGTTTTTTCGCCCAGTTCGGCTTCGATTCGATGCACCCTGAGCTCGACGCTGGGCAGCCCAAGCTCGTGCGTGAGCGCATGCTGGATTCTCCCGGCCAGCTCGCGGATCACCTCGTCGCGCTCGGTGACCTGCCGAATCGTGATCGCGTAGCCGCCGCTATCCGCAGGCCGCGCATCCTCGACGATCCCAAGCGCAACGATATCGGCGCCGTAGCCGGGATACTTTACGTGTCCCAGCGCCTCGATAACCGCGTCGTTTTCTATCTGTCGTGCCACTAATGCGATTATCGCAGATGCATTAGCCCGTCGAAAGCATCGCGCGATGCCGCCGCCGTAGCTTGTGCGCTACGGGCGCTCCTGCGCGTAGTCCCACGAGATCGTGCGCGCCGGCTTGAAGCTCACCACCACGACCTTGTTGCCCTTGAGCGACTTCGCATACGCCTTGCCGAGTTTCTTGCCCAGGTACTCGACCGCCATCCGCTCCGTGCGTTTGTCGTCGATCTTTTCCTCGAGCGTCGCGCGCCCCTTCAGCACCACCGTCTTGTACGGCGCCTTCTTGGTATCGACCACCAGCGTCACGCGCGGATCGCGCACCAGGCATTTGTATTTGAACGCCTCTGGGCCGGTGTGAAAGACGATTTGCCCGTCGGCGTACTCGAACCAGGTCGGCACGGCGTGCGGCGCACCGTCAGGCGCCGTGACCGCGACCACCGCGACGATCGGCTTCTTGAGCAGCTTCTCGATATCTTTTTTCTTCATCGGCATGGGGACGGCATCTCCTGTGGCGGCGTCGCCTGGCAGCGGGTGAAAAGTCAAACATTGAAAAAGTAAAAACTCACTTGCCCTTGAAATTCGGCTTGCGCTTTTCGCGAAAGGCGCGGATACCCTCGCGCACGTCCTCGGACGGATTGGTGATCATCACGTTGAGCGCGGCGTCCTCGAGCGCATTCTCCAGCGTCATCTCGCGTTGCTTGTACATCATGCGTTTGGCCAGCCTTATTGCCAAGGGCGGTCCTTCCGCCAGCCGCCGCGCGAAATCGTTCACCCGCGCCTCGAGTTCCGCGTGCGGCACCACTTCGGTAACCAGCCCGAGGTCCAGCGCCGTCCGGGCGTCGTAGACTTCGGACAGCAGCGTCATCTTGAGTGCGCGATCCAATCCCATGAAGCGGGGAAAAAGGTACGCGCCGCCTTCGTCGCACAGCAGCGCGAACTTGAGCGCGGTGTCCCCCAGCCGCGCCTGGTCCGACGCGATTCTGAAATCGCACGAAAGCGCCAGCGTCAGGCCGCCTGCCACCGCCGCGCCGTTGATCGCCGCGATCACCGGTTTGTCGAAGCGATGCAACGACAGCACGAGCTGATGGAACCCCTCGCGCATCTCGAGCATGTGGCCCATCGGATGCCGGTGAAATCGCGAATGGCTCTCGGGCGCGCCGCTGATATCGCCGCCGGCGCAGAACGCGCGTCCGCTGCCCGTGATGATCAACACGCGGACCTCGTCGTCCTGGCGCGCGAGATCGATCGCCGCGCACATTTCCTCGACCATCGTCATGTTGTAGCCGTTCATCCGCTCGGCGCGATTGATCGTGATTTTCGCGACGTGCTCGCGCGCATCGTAGATGATCGTCTTGAAGTCCATCGTTGAGTTTACCTCCGTAATTAGCCTCTCCCTGGCATGGGAGCGGTGCGTAACTCAAGGCGTTGTCGCGGGCACGCTGGCCGCGCGAGATCCTTGGCTTCGCTCAGGATGACACGAGAAAAGCGAGCGGTAGCCCGTGTCATTCTAGAGCGAAAGTTGCTGAAGCGAAGAATCCCGGATCCGGCCCCTTTCGATCCCTATCTGCCCTTGAACGTCGGCGGGCGCTTCTCGAGGAACGCTTTGACGGCCTCGCGATGGTCCTCGGTCAGGCCGGTCATAATTTGCCCCCACGCCTCGCGGTCGAGCAGCTCGTTGAATTCGTGATTGATCGCCGCGTTGAGATTCGCCTTCATATATGAATAGGCAACCGACGGACCGTTGGCGATTCGCGACGCGATCGCATGCACCTCGTCGCGGAACGAGGCCGCCGGCACCACGCGATTTGCCAGTCCGATTCGCAATGCCTCGTCGGCGCCGATCATGTCGGCCAGGAAATATAATTCGCGCGCCTTGGCCGAACCGACCAGACGCGTCAGCGACCAGGTGCCGCCGTAATCACCCGAGAATCCGACCTTGGCGAACGCCGTGCCGAAACGCGCCGCGTCGGACGCGATCCTGATGTCGCACGCCATCGCCAGGCTCAGTCCCGCGCCGGCCGCCGGTCCGTTGACCGCCGCGATCGTCACTTTCGCCATCTCGTGCAGCATCAGCGACGCGTCTTCGCCGCGCCGCAGTCCCGCGACGAGATCCTCGACCGTCTGCGGCGCGCTCGACGCGCCCGCGCCCGCGCCCTCGTTGCGTTCGCGCATCCCGCGGATATCTCCGCCGGAGCAGAATCCGCGCCCCGCACCCGTCAGCACGACGGCGCCTATCTCGCGATTGGTCGCGGCGCGCCTGAGGTGGTCCACCAACCCGCCCATCATCTCGGCGCTCATCGCGTTGAGCTTGTCGGGCCGATTCATCGTGAGATAAAGGACGCGGTCTTTCAGTTCCGTGAGCAGATGGTCTGCCATTTATGGCCTCCAAAAATTCGGGTTCGATTCTGGTACTACTTCACGTCCGCCAATCTGTCGAGTGCCGCCGCTACCGCCTGGGTGCCGTCGAGGTCGTGACCGAGCGCCGCGGCCGCGTTGAACATCGAGGCCATCAGCGAAAGTCCGGGCAGCGCCAGCCCCGATTCACGCGCCGCCTCGGCCACCAGGCGCAGGTCCTTGCGAATCAGCTTGATAAAAAACCCGGGCCGATAATCGCCCGCGATTATTTTGGGACCGAGATTCGACAACTGCCACGACCCGGCCGCGCCCGCGCCTATCGCCTCGACCACCCGCGACGCATCCAGACCGCCGGCCCGCGCGAACTTGATCGCCTCGGCCGCCGCCTCCAGCGCAAGCGCCACCGCGATCTGATTGGCAAGCTTGGTCATCTGGCCCGCGCCCGACGCGCCCATATGCGTTATTCGCCGCCCAAGCCGCTCGAACAGCGGACGCGCTCGCTCGAACGCCGGCGCGCCTCCGCCAACCATTATCGCAAGCGTGCCGTCGCGTGCGCCGACGTCGCCGCCCGATACCGGCGCATCCAGGTAATCGACGCCGGCCGGCTTCAGCCGCGACGCGATCGCGCGCTCCGCCATCGGCGAAATAGTGCTCATATCGACGACCAGCTGCCCTGCGACGAGCGCGGGTTCGATCTTCGCGACCGTCGCCTCTACGTCAGGCGTGTCGGGCACCATGATAAACACCACATCCGCGCCCGCGGCGCAGGCGGCCGCGTCGGCGGCGACCGTCGCGCCGTCAGCGGCGATTGCTCGCGCCTTGTCGGCTGAGCGATTGAAGACGCGGACCCGAATGCCTGCGCCGATCAATCGTCGCGCCATCGGCGCGCCCATTATTCCGGTTCCGATCCATCCGATTTCCATGCGAAATGCCCCGCAAACGAAGAAGTGAGACGTCACCAACTGTGACTGTTCCCCTTCCCAGATGAAAAGGGAATGCGGAACCCGCAGCGGTGACCCCTGCACTCACCGTTAAGGCCGCGCTACGTTGTCACGCGCGCCGCCTGCCGACGGCTTAATACTGCGCTGCCGTCGCCACGGCCAGGAGTCACCCGTGCCCATCGCGTAGTCACGAAAAGATGCGCTGCGCAGATTTTCGCGTCTTCTTAACACTGCGGTGCAGGGCTCAGCCCTGCCCAAGGAGGTGTGAAACCCACGGTGGGTTCCGCATTCAATTAGTCATGGCTGCTCGCTCTACTACGCCGACTGCGCGTGCGAGCGCGGGCGGATCGAGTCGGCCAGCTCGGCGGCGAACCGGCGCGCATCCTCGGGTGTCAGCGTCGATATCGTCACGCGGATTCCAGGCGCGCTTTTGATTCGATAACACTCGCCCGCGCGAATCGCCCATCCTTTCGCCGCCATCGCGTTCACCACCGCCGCTTCTTCCGCGACCGGCACCCACACGTTCAGGCCCGAGCGTCCATGCGCCTCGATTCCGTGATATGCCAGCGCTTCGATCAGCGCGCGCCGTCGATAGGCGTAAGTGTCGGCCGCCGTCTGCAGCCGCGCGGGCGTCTTCGCATCCGCCCACATCATCGCGACGAGATCCTGCAGGATATGACTGACCCAGCGCGGCCCGAGACTCTGGCGGCCCTGGACTCGCGCCACCGTCAGCGCGTCACCCGCCATCACGCTGACCCGCAAATCGGGGCCGAGCGACTTCGACACCGACCGCACCGTCGCCCAGTGCTCGCGGCCTGCCGACAATGTGATCGCGGGCGCGCCGGCCACGGGACCGGCGTGATCGTCCTCGATCAACACGACTTCCGGAAAGCCGGCGAGGACGTGTCTCAACTCGATGGCGCGCTTTCGATCGAGTGCGGCGCCGCTGGGATTTTGCGCGCGCGGTGTCAGCACGAATGCCTTCGCGCCAAGCTTGAGCGCGCGGTTCAAATCCGCGGCGAGCGGCCCCGAGTCATCTATCGCGACCGGCTCCGCCACCAGCGCCAACGCGGCAACCAGGTCCAGCACGCCGGTGTAGCTCGGATCTTCGACCGCGACGACGTCGCCCGGCCGCAGATGGGCCTGCAACACGCGTTCGACGGCGTCCAGCGCGCCGCTGACGACCGCGATCGACTCCGCAGCGATCGCGTCGCGCTTGAATTGCCGCGCGGCAAGTTTTACCAGCGCGGCGCGATTCTCCGCGTCTCCGTATTTGCCCGGGGTTCCGTCCAGCCGCGCGAGATACGGTTTCAACGACGGGAGCATCGCCGGGTCCGGACCGCCGTCGGCCAGATTGCGCATCCCTGGCGCCGGCGGCGGGAAGACCGCGCGCGTCAACAGCGGCGGGCGGCGGTTGACGACGGTTCCGCGGCGCCCCGAACCGTGCACCAGCCCGCGCCCGCGCAGCGCGTTGTAGGCGGCCGCAACCGTGGTCGGACTGACCCGCAGCCGAGCCGCCAGCGCCCGCACGGTCGGCAGCCGCTCTCCGGCATGAAGCCGGCCGCTTCGAACTGCGTTTTCGATACTCGCGGCGATCTGGTTGCCTGAATGTCCGCGGATTTGATATTGTACCGATACGTTCATAGTTACGTACTGTAACAAAGAGGCGACGGACATGGAAGAGATAGTAGGGCGTTTTTCGCACGCGCAGCCCGCCCACCAAACCGGCGCGATCGCGCCCACCGCCCGCACCCGCGTCAAGCGTATCCCCAAGCGCGCCTGCTACGACCGCGACGCCATCTACTCCATCCTGGATACCGCGCTGGTATGCCACGTTGGTTTTGCGATAGGCCCGCAACCCTACGTGATTCCCACGCTTCACGTCCGTATCGCCGACCGGCTCTATGTTCACGGCTCGGCGGCGAGCCGGATGCTGGGCGCCGCCGCCGAAGGAACACCGCTCGCGGTCACGGTGACGCATATCGACGGCCTGGTGCTCGCGCGTTCCGCGTTCCATCATTCGGTCAACTACCGATCGGTCGTGATTCTGGGTGCTGCAACTTTGATCGGCGACCCGGCTGACAAGCTTGTCGTGATGAAGGGACTGATCGATCACGTGGCGCCGGGCCGTTGGGAGCATATCCGCCATCCCAATGAGAAAGAACTCGCGGCCACGTCGGTTCTGTCGATTCCGATCGTCGAGGCGTCGGCGAAACTCAGGAGCGGCGACCCGCTCGACGACGAAGCCGACTACGCGCTGCCGATTTGGGCGGGCCAGATTCCGATTGCGACGAATACGTTGACGCCGATCTTCGATGCGCGGGTCGATCCTTCGACTCCGGTTCCGGCGCACGTGAGGGAGTACCGGTTGCCTGCGAATCGAGGAGCAAGAATCACATGACGGCGATGGTGGTGATGGAGATGGGCAGATTTCTGATCAGCACGGATCGGTCCAAGCTCGACGTGGATGTAATTCACAAGTTTCTCGCGCGTTCGTACTGGGCGGCGGGAATCCCGCGCGAGACGGTGGCGCGTTCGATCGAAAATTCGCTGTGCTTCGGCGTTTACGACAACGCCAATCAAATTGGTTTCGCGCGCGTAATCTCCGACTTCGCGACGTACGCGTATATCGCCGACGTTTTCATCCTGGAGCCGTTCCGCGAACGCGGGCTTGCCAAGGAGTTGATGGCGTCGATCATGGCGCATCCGGATTTGCAGGGCCTGCGGCGATGGGGTCTCGGCACGCGCGACGCGCATGGGCTGTACGCGCAGTTCGGCTTCAGGACGGTCGACAATCCGTCGCCGATCATGATGGAAATCGTGAACTCGGAGATCTATTCGCGTGCTTGAATGGCCGGTACCGGCTGTTCTATAGAACAACTGTTAGGGATCGCAGCCGCCGGCTGACGCTCGTCGAGGGCGCGGCCAGGTGCGCATCACGCGGTCCCCGCCGGAGGCACTAGTGGATTTCAATTTCAGCGCCGAAGACGAGGCGTTTCGCGAGGAGTTCCGCAGCTGGCTCCATGCCAACCTGCCAAAGGGGAAGGCCGAAGACGCCGGCGACTCGATGCGCGAAGACGTCAGCGAAGCCAGCCCGGACGAATGGAAGCGACGAGTCGAGTGGCACAAGAAGATGCACGCGGGCGGATGGGTCGGAATCAGCTGGCCCAAGGAATACGGCGGACGCGGCGCGACGCTCACGCAGCAAATCATCTACAACCAGGAGCTCGCGAAAGTTGACTCGCCGGTGCTGGTCAACGGACTGGGCATCATGCTGGCCGGTCCGACGATCATTCATTGGGGCACCGAAGAGCAGAAAAAACGCCACGTTCCGAAAATTCTTTCGGCGGAAGAACTCTGGTGCCAGGGATATTCCGAGCCGGACGCAGGCTCCGACGTGGCCAGCCTCAAGACGCGCGCCATCGAGGAAGGCGACTACTTTATCGTCAACGGCCAGAAGGTCTGGACCTCCGACGCGCATCACGCGGACATGTGTCTGCTGCTGGTCCGCACCGATCCCGAGGCGCCCAAGCATAAGGGGATCAGCTACATCCTGGTCGATATGCACAGTCCCGGTGTGACCGTGCGCCCGCTGGTGCAGATCACGGGCGACGCGAATTTCAACGAGGTCTTCTTCGAGGACGTGAAGGTGCCGAAGAAGAACCTGATCGGCGAAAAAAATCAGGGATGGCAGGTCGCGATCACCACGCTGATGTTCGAGCGGTCGGGAATCGGCGGCGGGCGCGACCTGATGGCCCAGGTCAAGGAACTGGTCGAGCTGGCCAAGACGATCCGCGGCAACGGACACACGGCGTGGGAAGATACCAGCGTGCGCCAGAAGCTGGGCGGCTTCGCGTGCGAGGCGGCTGCGCTGCGCTACACGGGCTTTCGGCAACTGACGCGCCGGCTCAAGGGCCTGCCGCCGGGGCCCGAGGGCTCGGTGCTCAAGCTGTGCAACAGCGAACTCAACGTGCGCATGAACAAGTTCGCGATGGAGATGCTGGGGCCGTACAGCCAGATGGAATTCAAGGCGCCGTATGCGCTGGACAAAGGCAAGTGGTCGTATCGGATGCTCGCATCGCGGGCGCTGACGATCGCCGGCGGCACCAGCGAAATCCAGCACAACATCATCGGCGAGCGCGTGCTCGGATTGCCCAAGGGCTAGTCGCTTTCCAACTGAGCGTTAATCGGCGAAGGGTGGCCCGGCTGCGGGTCGCCCTTCTTTTTTCGGCAATGGAAAGCGGGGAGTTTTTCGAACAAGGAGTCCAAGCATGGAAGGCCGCCTGGGGATTGTCGAAAGCGACTCCCGCGCCATCCCCCGGCGCGGCTAATCCCCGGTTCCTGACAGGCTCACAGTTCGCGGCCCGCTCGAACCGTTGTTGTTGACCGTGAGGAGGCCGGTGCGCAGTCCCGTTGCGGTCGGAGTGAAGACCACGCCATAGGCGCATTTCTTTTTTGGTTTCAGCGCCCCGCCGCAGAGCTTCGAGAGCGCGAAGTCGCCAGTCACTTGCGCACCGATCAGCGTTATCGACACTGTGCCCTTGTTGGCCGCGGTTACTTTCTTTGCTTTGCTCTGCTTGCCTAACTTCGCGGCAAAAGTCGCGGAGCTTGGTGAGACATCCAGCGCCGCTGCGACGGTCGGCATCGGCGTCGGCGTGAAGGTCGCTGTTACAGTTGGCGTCGCGGTCGCAGTCGGAGTGGAAGTGGATGTCGGCGTGGCCGTCGCGGTCGGCGATGCGGTCGCGGTGGGCGTCGCGGTGCGCGTCGAAGTTGCCGTCGCGGTGGGCGACGCGGTCGCGGTGGGCGACGGGGTGCCGGTGGCAGTCGCGGTGATTGACGGAGTTGGTGTGGGAGCCGGGGTTGCGGAACCGGTGGCGGCAGGCGTTGAGGTGGGCGTCGTGCCGGGCGATCCCTCGCCGCTCAGCTCAAATATTCCGCGCCCGTGGGTTGCGGCGAAGACTACACCGCTCAGATTCTGCTCGATATCGAAAACTGCGACGGCAGGAATCACCCCGAGATTGAAGGCCGCCCAGGTCGATCCGCCGTCGGTCGTCCTGAAAATGCCAATGTCGGTTGCGGCCAGCACAGTGTTCGCCGTGGAGTCGTTGCGATCGACCAGCAATCGCAACACTGGAACGTCGGGCAGCGCGTCTGCGGGCGGCGGAATCTGGAGGGTGGGATTGCCGTCGGCCTGCGTCCATGTGCCGCCGAAGTCCGTGGTCACGAAAATGTGACCCATACCGGTAGCAGCCGTGAAACCGGAAAGGCTCAGGTAGGCAGTGCTGTAATCGAAGGGGTCAACGGCAATTCCGGTCGCCTGCGTGGCATTGGGAAACACGATTGGCGGCAGTTGCGAGGTCTTGTTGGTCCACTCGGCGCCATTGGGCTGGCTGGGGCTGACCTGGAGGTCGGCCTGGTCGGTGGTGAAGATTTGGAAAGGCGTGGGACTAAAGGTCGTGCTGGTCTCCATCGAGAGCGCGTACGCCTTGGTATCGTCGGAAGGCGCGATCTCGAGATCCTCGAGCGCGCAAGCGCCGCTGTTGCATCCGCCGGTCAAATTTTGAGTCGTTTGCGGCGCCCAGGTCGCCATCCCGTCATTCGACACGTAAACCGAATGCGCGCCAAACAAGACGCGCTCGGCGACGGCCGGATCGCTCGCGAGCGGCGGATAGTAGGCCGCGCCGTCGTCGCCCACCGTCGCCATCGCAGTCTGCAGTGCCGCACTCGAAGCGGCGGAGTTGAAAGTGACTCCGCCGTCGGTCGAGCGCGAAACCCATGCTCCGACTGAGGTGGTCGCGAACGTATGATAGGCGAACAGCGGATTCACCGTGTCGAAGAGCGCGGATCCGCCGTCGAGGTTATCCACTTCTGTCCAGCTCGACGCCGGCGGCTGCGTAGCGTCGAAGAGGGCGGTGCCGTTGTCCTGAAATCCCGCCAAAGCCACGGCGCTGTTAGTTGGATGAGGACCGACCGAATCCGCCTGGGCAACGCCGATGCTCGCGTTGAGGGCGGCCCAGGTGAGAGTGTGGGCGTCGAAGCGATAAAGCCCGCCGTCGTTGCCGAGGAAGAAGCTGTGCGCGCTTGCGGGATCGAACGCGATCGCGTGTTGATCCGAATGGGTTCCACCGCTCGGCGCGAGCGAGGTCCAACTGGTCCCGGAGTTGATCGAGCGGTAGATTCCGATGCCGCCGAACACGATGGTTGCGCCGGTTGTGTCGGCGGGATCGATCGCCAGCGTCTGGTCGAAGAATGACTCGGAAAAGTTGCTCGAGTTGGCTCCGTCGATAGTCGTGTCGCCGACCGTCGCGCTCGGCACCGACGCCTGAGTCCAGGTGACTCCGTCGTTGGCGGACTTGTAGAATCCCGCGAATTCGATACCGTCAGCCGCGCCGATCATCGCATACGCAACGCCGTCGGCGGCAGCTACGCTCGCGCGGCCGACGCCGCCGCTCAAGTTGGGCAGGCTGGCGGGCGTCCAGCTGAATCCGGAATTCGACGAGCGGAACACGCCGGCTCCGAGAATCGAGACCAGAACCGTGGTCGGTGACGCGGGGTCGATCACCACTGACTCCGCCGGACATGGATCGCTGGTGAAGTACGGGCATGCGCCGAAGGTTCCCGCGGGATATGGAATCCAGGACTCGCCGCCGTCGGCTGAACGCCATAGCCCGTCTTGACTGAAATCGCCCTCGACCCACGACGCGTCCGCCCGGTTCGCGCTCGAGCCGTAAGTTACTGCCGCGTAAATTGTTCGCGGCGTCTGCGTGGTATCGACCGCGATTGAGGCGATCGACGCGTGCGCGAAATTGCTTGCGCCCAGTTGCGTCCAGGTAGTGCCGAGATCGCTCGAGACGAACACTCCTTCGCCATAGTATGAATCGGCCGAGCCGTTGCCTTCTCCACTGCCGACGTAGAGCGTTGGATTTGGACTGGTGGTGGTGTCAAGCGCGAGCGCGCCGATCGACAGCGTGGGCTCGAGATCGAATATCGGCACGAATGCCGCGGTTGCATTGGCGCGCATCCACACTCCCCCGTCGCCGGTGCCGGCGAACATCCGTCCGCTCACGGTCGGGTCTGCGATTAGGGCGGTAACCCGTCCCGTCGCGCCGGCGAGTGCGATCCCCAGTGAAACTCCGCCGAAGGCGGGAATCTCATCAATCAATGGCAGGGGACCAAGCGCGCTCCACGCCAGAGAAGCAGCCGCTTGCGGCGAGTCCGTCGCATCCAGCCTGGCGCTTCCGACTGCTTTGAGTTCCTGCAGGCGCATCTGGGCGATCGCCGCGCCATACGCACCGGGCGGCACTCCAAAGTTCAGTCCGCGCCGGCTGAGCAGGAATGCCTCGCGCGCCACCCGGTCGCGCGCGTGCAGAGATCCGGGCGCGTTGCGGTTAGCGCGCGCCGATCGCGACGTTGCGCTCTGCGGTAGAGACAGCACTACCCCGAGACCCGCTGCGAGCAGCAAGCCGCCCGCGGCGGCGAGAGGCCATGGCGAAAAACGTCTGGACAAAGCGAAGACCCCCCTTAGACCTGCGTCCAGTGGTCACTTTACTCCCACAACATATACGACCCAAATATATAATGAGTATATCGTCGATTACCTATTTAGTATTGCCCCCGTCTATCTGAGTATTCCTTCGCCCATGATAGGCAGCGCTTGGCCCTGCACGTCACACCTCGATCACGCAGGGAACGAAATTGCGCTGAATCTGAGCGACGGGCTTGACCCGAAACTCCATGATGCGCCCGTTGGCCGGGTGCTTGACCGGTGCTCGAAGGAATGCGCCTTGTATTTGCGGCGCTTCTGGTTGTAGAGAGACTAAGTCAACGTTCGTCAGGCTCATGGGGACAGACGGCATGAACAGTTTTGTGGCGAGTCGAACGCTCGCTGAATATCCGCGCGGCGCCCATCGATGGTCTCTGCTGCTGCTGACGGTGCTCGCTTCGATTCTGGGCGCGTACGACTTCCAGCTGGCTCCCCTGTTGCCAATCCTGCTTCCGTACCTGCACCTGAGCCACGTCGCGTACGGCGCATTCATAACTTTTGCCGTGCTGATTTCTGGAATCTCCGCGTTTTTCGGCGGTCCGCTGGCAGACCGCTACGGCCGCGTCCTGATAATCGATATATGTCTCGGCTGTGTCACGGGCCTGTTGTTCCTGAACGTGTTGATCAACGGCATCGTCTCGTTCGTGATTTTGCGCACCTTGATGGGAATCGTGGCGGGTCTGACGGCGGGCGCGCTGGCGGCGCTGGTGCGCGATATGTCGCCGCGGCTCAGCCGGGCGCTGGCCTTCGGACTGCTGACGATCGGTCCGGTCGGCGCGGCCTTCCTCGCCAACTACGTAGCGGGAGCGACGCTGCCGATTTATCACACGTGGCAATCGCAGATTTGGATAATGGGATTCTTCGCGGTCGTGATGTACATCCCGATTGTGCTCTGGCTGTGCGATCTAAGTCCGGAACTGCGCATGAAGATTATGAAGACTGAGATCCAGGCGCTCGCCGCCGAGGGACGCCTGCCGTCGGCCTCCGAACTTCCTTCCAGCACCAGCGACGCTTTCAGGCGCCTGCTCGGTCATTTCGAGGTCTGGCTGCTCGTCATCGGGATAAGCGCGAACCTGACGCTGTATTTTGCGATCCAGGGTTTCGGGCCGTTGATGTTCACCGAGGCGTTTCATTACACGCCTGCCGAAGCGGCGAAGATGAATGGATACTTCTGGCTGGCGAACCTCGGCGCCCTGGTGCTGACGGGGCTGGTCTCCGATCGCCTGCAAACGCGCAAACCGATCGCAATCTTCGGCGCAACGCTCGCCTCGATCCTGATGGCGTGGTGGATTCCAACCTTCGGTCACGGGCTTCCACACGCCACGATGGCGATGGTCGCGTCGCTGATGGGATGCTTCCTGGCAATCGGCTACGTGCCGTGGGCTGCGCAGTTCTCCGAGACGCTCGAGGACGTCTCCCCCGCTCTGCAAGCGACCGGGTGGGCTTTCTTCGGGCTGGTCGCGCGCGGATGGGTCGCAATCTCAGCGCCACTGTCGCTCTACGTCGCGGTTCATTACGGATGGGGTCAGTGGGTGAAGGTCGCCCTGGGCGGAATGATACTCTACATCGTCGCGATGGCGTTCACTCGCGGCCATGCGGCGGCTGAAGAGCACGCTCGAACCGCCCCAGCAACCGATCACGCGGCCTCCGGCGGCTGAGGCCCGCAAAAGGGGGTTCGGTCGGGATGACACGAAAAATGAACGCGCGGGCGGGCAGCGGGAGCTCGTGCACCTAGACGCCGAGGCGCGCGGGGCGCGGCTGTTTCTCGGGCGCCCTTGTTCCTGTTAGTTTCAATGCATACTTGCAGTCCGTCTGCGAAGGCGGCCGCGCACGACAATGACCGAACGAAGCGAATCCAGCGCGACGGCGAATCCGCGCCATGCATTACTCACCGGATGGGGCCGCTATCCGCTCTCAGAGAGCGACATCTACCGCCCCGAGAAAATCGCCGAACTGCAAGCGGTCGTGACCGCCGACGCAACCTCGCTAATCGCGCGCGGCGCCGGCCGTGCCTACGGTGACGCGGCGCTGAACGATCAAAATCGCGTCGTCGATCTGACGCGGCTCAATCGGATGCTCTCCTTCGATCCCGCCACCGGAATCCTGCGATGCGAGGCCGGCGTCACGATCGACGAGTTGATCGACGTCTTTCTCCCGCGCGGTTTCTTTCCGCCGGTGACGCCGGGCACCCGCTTCGTCACGCTTGGCGGATCGATCGCGGCCGACGTGCACGGCAAGAATCACCATCGCGACTCCTCATTGGCCTCGCACGTGATCAGCTTCGACCTGATGATCGCGTCGGGCGAGGTGCTTCGATGCTCGCGCGAGGAAAACGCCGAGCTGTTCCGGGCGACGGTGGGCGGGATGGGTCTGACCGGCGTCATCCTCGAACTGGAACTGAGGATGCGGCGCGTCGAGAGCGCTTATCTCGATGGCGAGTTGATCCGCGCGGGCAATATCGACGCCGCGATCGAGGCTTTCGAGCGCGCCGACGCCGAGTGGGGCTATTCGGTCGCGTGGATCGATTGCGCCAGCCAGATGGGCGCGCTGGGGCGCTCGGTGCTCAACGTCGGCAACTTTGCGACGCTCGACCGGCTGCCGCGAAATCTGGCGCAAAATCCGCTGGGCACGATACCGCGGCTCAGCCCAATGGTTCCGTTCGACCTGCCGGGATTTGCGCTGAATCGGTTTACCGTCAAGGCGTTCAACGCGGTCTATTACGCCCTTCATCGCGAAACCGCGGCCCACACCATCTTCGACTACGAGAGTTTTTTCTACCCGCTCGACTCGATCCGGAACTGGAATCGAATCTATGGAAAACGGGGCTTCATCCAGTATCAATGCGTGTGGCCGCCCGACGAGAGCCGCGCGGGACTGGTCGAAGTGCTCGAGGCCATCAGCCGCAGCCGGCGCGGATCGTTTCTCGCCGTACTCAAGAAGTTCGGCGCGCAAGACGGCCTGCTTTCCTTCCCGATGCCCGGCTACACGCTCGCACTCGACTTCCCGATGACGGAAGGACTGCTGGAATTTCTTGACTCGATCGACGCGATGGTGCTGAAGCGCGGCGGGCGCGTGTACCTGGCCAAGGATGCGCGCCTTTCTGCGGAGACGTTTCGCGCGATGTATCCGAATCTCGCCAATTGGCAGGCGGCGAAGGCCGTCGCCGATCCCGACAACCGCTTCTCGTCGAGCCTGTCGCGCAGGCTTGGGATGTGTCCCGCCTGAAAAACGGCGCAAGCTCTATCGCACGATGACAAAAGTTCTGATTCTTGGCGCCACCAGCCCGATCGCGCGCGCACTCGCGCTGCGCTTCGCATCCGACGGAGCGCGATTATACCTCGCCGCCCGCGACGGCGATGAGGTTCGGCGCGTTGCGGAAGATGTAAGCGTTCGCGCGGGAGCGACCGCTCTTTCCGGGACCTTCGACGCGTCGGATTTCGCCTCGCACGATGAGTTCATCCGTCACGCCGCAGGCCAGCTGGGCGGACTCGACGGCGTCGTCGTATGCTTCGGCACGCTCGGCGACGAAGACGCCGCCCAAACCGACCCCGGCGCGGCGCTTGCCACGATTAATCAGAACTTCACCGGCGCCGTGTCTTTGATTACGCTGGCGGCCCGTCATCTCGAACAGCAACTCTCCGGCTTCATCATCGTGATCGGATCGGTCGCCGGCGAGCGCGGCCGCGCACGCAATTATGTGTACGGCTCGGCCAAGGGCGCGCTCGCCCTCTTTACGCAAGGACTGCGCGGGCGGCTGGCCGCCAGCGGAGTGCACGTGATGACGGTGAAGCTCGGCACCGTGGATACTCGAATGACCTGGGGACGCGAGGGCGCGCTGCTCACGATTGCACCCGCCAAAGCCGCCGATCTGATATACGCGGCGTATCGCAGGCGCGCCGAAGTCGTGTACACCCCATGGTTCTGGCGCTTCATCATGGGCGCGATCCGGCTCATCCCCGAAAGCCGGTTCAAACGCCTCAGCTTCTGAAAATCTTCGATTAGCGGCTGCGCAAGCCCGGGACTTGAAAAAAAGGCCCGCGAGATGCGCTCGCGGGCCTTCGTGCATTCGCTAGAAATGCTCGCGGATCAGTTCACCGTCCAGGTATCGCCCTTGCCCAGCAGCGCCCTCAAGTCGCCCGCGCCCTGCTTGGCCTTGGCGTCCGCGAGCTGCTGGTTCACAGCTCCGTCGTAAGTCGGCTGCGACACCGCGTAGAACACCCCCACCGGCGTCGGCAGAGGAGGCTCGAAATGTCCAAGCATGAACGCCAGCGACAGATTGGTCTCGTCGTGCACGATGAGGTCCTTCTCTGTGACGGTTGCGCTGAGCTGCACTGCCTCGGGGCGCATCCCGTTCATCCTGATTCCCTTGTCGCGATTCTTGCCGAAGATGAGCGGTTTGCCGTGCTCGAGAACCAGCTGATGGTCCGCCTTGAGCGCCTTGTCGGTGACATCGTTAAAAGCGCCGTCGTTGAAGATACTGCAGTTCTGCAGAATCTCTATGAACGACGTGCCGCGATGCTCATGTGCGCGCTTGAGCATCTCGCCGAGATGCTTCTGCTCGATGTCGATCGAGCGCGCAACGAAGGTCCCGTGCGTGCCGAGCGCCACCGTGATCGGATTGAACGGAAAATCAAGCGAACCGGCCGGCGTGGACTTGGTAATTTTGCCCACTTCCGAGGTCGGCGAGTATTGGCCCTTGGTGAGTCCGTAGATTCGATTGTTGAAGAGCAAAATCTTTATATCGACATTGCGCCTGAGCACGTGGATCAGATGATTGCCCCCGATCGACAGCCCGTCGCCGTCGCCGGTCACCACCCACACGTCGAGATCGGGCCGTGAAAGCTTAAGCCCCGTGGCGATCGCCGGCGCGCGGCCGTGAATGGTGTGGAAGCCGTAGGTGTTCATGTAGTACGGAAACCGGCTCGAGCATCCGATCCCCGAGATGAAGACCGTGTTCTCGGGAGCGATGCCGAACTCGGGCATCGTCTTTTGCACCGCGGCCAGAATCGCGTAATCGCCGCATCCGGGGCACCAGCGCACTTCCTGGTTGGAGACGAAATCCTTGCGGTTAAGAACGGTTGCCATTTTCGATCAGCCCTCCAGTACCCGGTTGATGCGGTTTTCGATCTCGCTGACTTTGAACGGACGGCCCTGGATTTTGTTGAACCCGAAGGCGTCGATCAAGTACTCGGCGCGCACCAGCTTGAGCAGTTGTCCCATGTTCATTTCCGCGACCATCACCTGCTTGAAACGCTTGAGCGTCTCGCCCAAGTCGCCGGGCATGGGATTGAGGTAGCGCAGATGCACGTGCGAGACTTTCTTGCCCTTGGCGCGCACCCGCTTGACGGCTTCGCGAATCGGACCGAAGGTCGAGCCCCATCCGAGCACGACCAGGTCGCCGCCGCTGGCATCGCCGAACACTTCGATCGGCGGAATCTCGCGTGCGATACCCGCAACCTTGCGCGCCCGCGTCCGCACCATCAGCTCGTTGTTGGCTGGCGAATGGCTCACGTTGCCGGTCAGGTTTTCGCCCGACAGTCCTCCGATGCGATGCTCGAGACCCTTGGTCCCCGGCACCGCCCACGGACGCGACAGCGTTTCCGCGTCGCGGGCGTAGGGCAGGAAGCCCTCCGGGTTGGTCGCGAATTCAACTTTGATCGGCGCCAGCTTGTCCGGGTCGGGCAGCAGCCACGGCTCGGCGCCGTTGGCCAACTGGCCGTCGGTGAGCAGGATCACCGGGGTCATATACTTGACCGCGATTCGCACCGCCTCGTACGCACAATCGAAGCAGTCAGCCGGCGTCGACGCCGCGATAATCGGAACTGGCGACTCGCCATGGCGTCCATACATCGCCTGCATCAAATCGGCCTGCTCGGGCTTGGTCGGCATTCCGGTGGACGGTCCCGCGCGCTGGACGTCGGTAATCACGATCGGCAGCTCAACCTTCATTGCCAACCCGATCGCCTCGCCCTTCAAGTTCATGCCCGGGCCCGAAGTCGTGGTGATTGCGATCGCGCCGCCGAATGCCGCGCCAATCGCCGAGCACACGCCGGCGATCTCGTCCTCGGCCTGGAAAGTATAGACGGGGAAATTCTTGTAGCCTGAGAGGTCGTGCAGGATATCGCTGGCGGGCGTGATCGGATACGAGCCCAAAAACAGCGGACGACCTGCCTTTACCGCAGCCGCCACGAAACCCAGCGCGGTCGCGCTATTGCCCGTGATATTGCGATAGAGGCCGGGGGCGATATGCGCGGCCGGCACCTCGTAGGAGCTCGCGAACATCTCGGTCGTCTCGCCGTAGTTGTACCCGGCCGTCAGCACGCGAATATTGGCCTCGAGCAGTTCGGGCACCTTCTTGAACCGGCTCTTGAGGGACTCGATCGTGGCGTTGATCGGCCGCTGAAACAGCCACGACAGCATCCCGAGCACGAACATGTTGCGGCATCGGAACGCCGCGCGATTATTGAGCCCCAGCCCGTGCACCGCCAGCGCCGTGAGCTTGGTCACATCGACTTGGATCAGTTGAAATTTGTCGAGTGAATGATCCGTCAGGGGATTGCTGGTGTAGCCGGCGCGCTTGATGTTGGATTCGTTGAACGCCTCGGAGTCCACGATGATCACGGCGTTGGGCTGAAGATCCTCGAGGTTGGTCCTCAGTGCCGCGGGATTCATCGCGACCAGCACGTTGGGTTCGTCGCCGGGGGTGAAGACCTCGTTGCTTGAAAAATTCAACTGAAAGCCGCTGACCCCGGCCAGCGTTCCCTGCGGCGCGCGGATTTCAGCGGGATAGTCGGGCAGCGTGGCGATATCGTTACCGGCCAGCGCCGATTCGGACGTGAATTGCATCCCAGTCAACTGCATTCCATCGCCCGAGTCGCCCGCAAACCGGATAACGATCTGGTCGCGCTTCAGATGCGGCTTGGGTGCGGCGGATTCATGCGACTCGGCAGCTTGCTCAGCCGCCTCAGGTGGTACAGCCATCTCAGTCCAATCTCCTTGTGGTTAGAGCTTGATTGAAAATCACTCCGATGTCTCGAAGCATTGCAAATATTCGAACACGCGGATTTAAAGCATAGCTAATCTAACCGATCGATAAAAGCCCTCATTTTTTGCTCGCCCGCTCAGCGGATCCGAAACTCGGTGAACTCACCGGTAAAATCCAGCCAGTCTTCGCGTACCTCAGTTACGTGCGCTGACGACGTGCCCAGGTGTGCCCACGCCACCAGCATCTGCAAACTCTCCCTGCTGCCTTCCGCGACGATTTCGACCTCGCCGCTTGGGATATTGCGCACCCATCCGGCAAGCGCGAGATCCTTCGCCTCGTCGCAAGCCGAGAATCGAAAGCCGACACCCTGTACCCGCCCGCTGACTATCAGATGCAGCCTCGCGCGCCCCGCCTGGTTTTGCGTCGTCATGAAAGCCGAGGCTCCAAGTCGTCATCTATCGCCCGCAAGAATCGACACGAGCCCCTTCTCGTCGAGCACCCTGACTCCCAAATCATTTGCCTTCTTCAGCTTCGAGCCCGGCTCCGCGCCCGCGACCACGAAGTCCGTCTTGCGGCTGACCGACGACGTGACTCGCCCCCCTGCCGCCATGATTTTACGCTCGGCCTCATCCCGCGTCATCGATTCAAGCGCCCCGGTCAGCACGAAGGTCTTGTCGCGGACTGCGCCGCGCCCCTCAATCTGGGTTGGCGGTTCGACCTCCAGGATTTTGATCAAGCGCTTGACGGTCTTCAGATTTCGCGGCTCGTCGAAGTACTCGCCGATGCTGTGCGCTACTTCTTTCCCGATATCGCGCACGCCGAGCAAATCGTCCTCCGAGGCGGCCGCCAGCGCGTCCATCGTCTTGAACTTCAACGCCAGTTGACGCGCAGTATGCTCGCCGACGTGTCGTATCCCAAGCCCGTTGATAAACCTGTCGAGCGAAGTTTTGCGCGCCGCGGCGATCGCCTCCAGGACGTTGTGCGCGCTCTTGTCGGCCATTCGATCGAGCCCCGCGAGCTGCTCTCTGGACAGCCCGAATAGATCGTCGAGCTCCTTCACCAAGCCCTTCTCGACGAGTTGCGCGACCAGCTTGTCGCCCAGCCCTTCGATATCCAGGCAGCCCTTCGACGCGAAATGGCGAATCGATTCGCGCATCCGCGCCGGGCAATTCGCGTTGACGCAGAAGTAACCGACCTCGCCCTCCTCGTGGACAATCGCGGCGCCGCACTCCGGGCAATGGGTGGGCATCTCAAACCGCTTCGCGCGCGGATGCGCTTCCCTGGTGACCCGAATCACGTACGGAATGACGTCGCCGGCGCGCTCGATCAGCACGGTGTCGCGCTCGCGGATGTCCTTGCGCCTGATCTCGTCGAGGTTGTGCAGCGAAGTATTCGAAATCGTCACGCCGGCCAGCTGCACGGGACGAAGCTTGCCGACCGGGGTGAGCGAACCGATTCTGCCGACCTGCACGTCGATCTTTTCGAGCACCGTCTCCGCCTGCTGCGCCTTGAACTTGTAGGCAATCGCCCAGCGCGGCGAACGCGATACCTCGCCGAGCTGCTCCTGGAGCGCGTACGAGTTCACCTTGGCCACCACGCCATCGGCCTCGTAGTCCAGCGCGCGGCGTTTTTCGGTGATTTCGTTCCAGTATTCGAGGATCGCGTCGATACCCTTGCATACGCGCGACAGCGGATTCACGCGCAACCCCAGCGCTTTGATCCCTTGCAGAAATTCCCACTGCGATTTGAACGTGACGCCCTCGATCACGCCCGGCGCGTACAGGAAAACGTCGAGCGGCCGCGACGCCGTGATCTTCGGATCGAGCTGGCGAAGCGATCCCGCCGCTGCGTTGCGCGGATTGGCGAACACCGGCTCGCCGGCCTCGTCGCGCTCCTGGTTCAACCTTGCAAACCCCGTCCGCGGAATGATCACTTCGCCGCGCACTTCGAGCAGCCGCGGGATCTTGCCCTGCTCGGGATGGTGCAATCTGAGCGGCACGCTCTTGATCGTGCGGATATTCCGGGTGACGTCCTCGCCGTTGATTCCGTCGCCGCGGGTCGAGCCGACGCTCAACCGCCCGTCTTCGTAAACCAGCTCGATACCCAGTCCGTCGAGCTTGATCTCGGCGACGTACTCGACGTCGGCGTCGGATTTCAGCAGCCGCTTGACGCGCTTGTCGAACTCACGCATCTCCTCGGCGTCCATCGCGTTGCCGAGCGACATCATCGGCCGCCGATGCACCACGACGCCGAATTTTTCGCTCGGCGCCGCACCCACCCGCTGGGTGGGAGAATCGGCCGTGGCAAGCTCGGGATGCTCCCGCTCGAGCGCCTCGAGCCGGCGCATCAGCCGGTCGTATTCGGCGTCGGAAATTTCCGGTTCGTCGAGGACGTGGTAGCAATAGTTGGCGCGATCGATCTCGTCGCGCAGTTTTTCGGCTTGCGCGGCGAGCTTGTGCGAATCCTCACGCATGGCTGGAGCTCACCACCGTCGCGCGAATTCCCCGGCTAGCGGCGCGGGTAGCCCATCGCGTCGAGAAAATCGTCGAGCGTCGGAAATCGCATGTACATGTTGTGGCGCTTCTGATCGCCGATCGTCGTGCTCGATTCCGGCGAGTACGCGTGCCCCGGATAGACCACCGTCGAGTCGTCGAGATTGCGCAGCGTATCGTTCAGGCTGTGATACATCGCCTCCGGATCCGAGCCCGGCAAGTCCACCCGTCCACACGAATTCACGAACAGCGTGTCGCCGGAGATCAGGTTGCCCTCGACCAGGAAACACTGCGAGCCCGGCGTATGCCCGGGAGTATGCAGGAACTTCACCTCGAGCTCGCCCACTTTGACCGTGTCGCCCGCATCGACCTTCACCAGGTCGGAGTCCGACAATCCGGCGACCTGCTTCACCCCGTCGGCCTCGTGCTTGTTCACATAGACCTTGACCTTCACGTGTTCGAGCAGCTTGGCGGCGCCTTCGATATTCTGGCCCATCATGTGCCCGCCCAGATGATCGGGGTGATAGTGCGTCAGCAGGAGTTTGTCGATCTCGTAACCTTCCCGCTCCACGTATGTGCGTATCGCCTCGACGTCCCACGCGGGATCGACGACCGCGAGCTTGCGCGTGGCCGGATCGCCGATCAGGTACACGAAATTCGCCATCGGGCCGATCTGCGCCTGTCGAAGATAGATTTTCGTTTCGCTGGATTCAGCCATCGCCAGATTTCCCCTCACTCAGGAGTTCGCGCTGCCGCGGCTGCGGCCCGGCTTGCTCTTCGCCGCGCGCGCCGTCCTCTTATTCTCTTCGATCCGCAGCGCCCGGTCCCACAGAAATTCGCGCTCCCCGAGCCGCTTCGCAACCCATCGCGACTGCACGAACAGATGATCGCTCAGCCGGTTCACATAGATGATGAGGTTGTCGTTGATGTCCTCTTCGCGCTTCAGCCGCCAGCATTGGCGCTCCGCACGCCTGCACACCGTGCGCGCCTGATGGATGAACGCGTTGAGCACGCCGCCGCCGGGAAGCGTGAAAGATTTAAGCGGCTCGAGCTCCTTCTCCATCGCGTCCATCTCTGCTTCGAGCAGCTTGATCTCGCCGGCGCCCATCTTGTGCATCTGCGGATATTCGCCGTCGGGCGGCGTAGCGAGTTCGCTGCCCACGTCGAACAATTCGTTTTGTATCCGCCGCAGGCTCTCCGAATACCGCTCGAAGTCGGCGCCCAACCCGTCGCTATATTGCGGAAGGTAGCTGCGGACGATTCCGATGATCGAATTCAGCTCGTCGGTCGTTCCGTAGGCCTCCAGCCGCGCGCTCTCCTTGGGCACGCGCTTGCCTCCCACCAGCGCCGTAGTCCCCTTGTCGCCCGTGCGCGTGTAAATCCGGCCCAGACGTATCGCCATTACACGCCCGCCTTGGCCCGCTGCGCCGCGTAGGCGGCGTCGCCCAGCTCGGTCGTCACTGGCAGTCCCGCGTCCTTCCATCCCGCGACGACGACCTTGCCCGACGCGTCGCGCTGGCCGCCAAAGCCGCCGACCACGTTGGTCAGATCGGTGAATCCCGCCTCTTCGAGCATCTCGCACGCGCGCTGCGAACGTCCGCCCGCCATGCATCCGACGACGAGTTTCTTGGCCCTGGGAATTACCTTCTCGGCGACCTCGACAAAGTCGAGATTCATCTGCATCTGCCCCGGACCCTTGGCAACCATGACCGGGATATTGATCGCGCCGGCCGCGTGTCCGGCCGCAAATTCTCCTTCGGTGCGAACGTCGAGATACAGCGCGTCGGGATTAGCCTGGAGCGTTGCGTACGCTTCGGGTGGAACTTGCTGTTTTATCGCCATCGCGAACCTTCCTCTTTTCAGTGTTAAGAATTTCCCACGCGCTCATAATGCACTATCTCACAGCGCGGTTTGAGCGGCTTGGCCTGCGGCGGATTCTTCGGGTCGGCGTAGCCGAACGGCAGAATCGTGAAAATTGCCCATCCGTCCTTGACCCCGAGGATCGCGCCAATCTTCGCCCCGTCGAAGTTGCCGACCCAGCACGTGCCCAGGCCGAGCGCCCATCCCGCATTCGCCATGTTCTGCACCGCCTGCGCGCAATCCACGTCGGCCCATCGCGCGTTGGCGACGTCCTTGAGCACCACGATCGCCGATGGCGACAGCGCAACGAAGCGGCCGGTCGAGCATAGCGCACCAATCTCTTTAAGCCGATCGGGATTTTGAATCACGACAAAATTCCACGGCTGCAGGTTCCGCGCACTCATCGCATGGCGGCCGGCCTCGACGATCTTCGAGAGTTTTTCGCGCTCCACCGGCTTGTCCGAGAACGCGCGCTGCACGCGGCGGGAGAGAATCGCTTCAAGAGCGTCCATGGATGGCGCCTCCATCTGAAATTTCGAATCGGGGCGGATACCAGTCGAAGCGGCGGCCGCCGACGCCGCCGAACTGACGGCGCTAAAAGCCCAACTGCACCAATCGCCTTGAGGACGCGGCCTCAGCCGCGCTTGTACACCGAAAATTCCTGCTCGAGTTTCGCCACCCGCTCCTGGATCGACGGCAGGCCCTGAAGCCCAAGAAAAAATCGCACCAATTCATCGTGACCGGCCTGCCCGCCCGGGCTCATCACTTCGACCAGCTCTTCGATGAGGCTCGGGAACTTCTCGCTCGGGACGTAGTAGTTCGCCCATCCGAAATTGCAATGGCGATGCAGAATCTTCGCGATTGTCTTCTCGAGAAGTTCGCGCCGGTCGCCTGCGTGCCCTTGTTCTTCGCTCAATGAATCCTCTCCTGCTTGCGATGGCCCCGATGTATCCGCCGTCTCAGGCGCCCTTTTTCACCGGCGCGGGTGGCGCGGCGTCGGCCCACAAAATCTTGTGATAGTCGAAACGCATGTTCTCGATGATATTGAATTTGATGATCTCGAAATAGGGCGACAGATCGAAATCGCGCGGTGTGATCAGCGTCGGCGAGACCATCCTGAGCGTGCCGTATTGCAACGCGCCGGTCGTCTTCGAGCCTATCGGCCACAGCTTGCGCTTGGGCGACGCTGGCGGCGGCGGCGGCAACTGCTGATAGTTCGGCACAATCGGGAACTTCACGCGATTAAACGACGACGCGATCACGCTCGAGCAGATGGCGCGCGTCGGCTCGCCGCTTCCGAACTGCAGCGCCCGGCGGCGAAAGCGCGGGGGCACCAGGGTAAACGGCAGAAAGTAGCGCGCCAGATCGATTACGTTGCGCAGATCGTAGGTATCGCCCACGCTGCGAATCGCCTCGTCCATCACGTCGGCCAGATCCGCCGCCGACAGGTTGAACGGCCGGCACACGCGGATGTTGAAGTCGCGATACTTGGCCAGCGGCGCGAGCACCACACCTGCGTCCACGATTGCCTCGACCACCAGGAAGTTCGCTTCCTCGCCGAATTGCGCGACCAGCGGCGCCTTCATCTCGGGATTGCGTCGAATCGGCTCGTCACCGACATACAACGCCGAGTGCGACCACGAGCTTTGCGTCAGGTACTTGATGCATTCGCTGATGCGCTCGTTGCCTTCCACCAATACGACGTCGCCCTTGCGAATGTGACGCTTGAGCGCGGCAATGTCGTTGGGGATGTGGAGGGCGTAACTCTTGATGGGCTTGGTGAGCAGACCGACGGCCCAATCGCTCATCCGGTCCAGCAACCAGGCAATGATCCCCGATTTCTCGCGCCGAGCCATTTCAGCCCAGTTCCCCTGTTCGCGAAACCTCGATCAGGTCTTGAACTGCCCCACGATCGCGTAAAATGGTACTTTCAGCGTCGCCTGATCCGGGTCGTCCGTCTTTATCGTCAAATCCCCACGCAGTTGCCCGTCGGGTGTGCCGCGCTTGAGCATGACCGTGACCTTGTATTCCTTGCCCGGCGTGACCGGCTCCGCAGTCGCGGCAACGGCAGGGCTGCTGCTGGTCACCTCGAGCACCTTTACCGGATGGGGACCCTGATTGCTCAGCTTGAAAATTCTCACGATGTCCTGGCCGCGCGGAACCAGTCCGAACGAAACCTGCGCCGGATCGACGTTCAAGTCTCCCGTCACGGCTCCGAACACGTCAACCTGCAACGGCACCCGATTGGTCATGATCTTGATCGAGTCGTCGAACGGCCCCATCGGCATCGTCTTGAGCAGCGAGACTTTGAGCAGCGCGCCCGGCTTGCCGTCGGGACGCTTTTCCTGCACGACCTTGATCGAAGAATTCGAGTTGCTCACCGGACCAACCTGGAACGGCCCGCGCCCCGGATTGAGATCGTTGACCACCAGCTCCCTGGTGTCTTCGGTCCCCTTCTTCACGTTGCCAAATGAGATTTCGCCCGGTTGCGCCTCGACCTGCCTCTTGACGATCCCCTGCATCGTCATCGTGACCTGCGGATTGTCGGGATCGTTGGTGGACGCGGTGATGGTGCGCACCTGGTGACCCTTCTGAAAGTGGGTGTCGAACGAGACTGCGATTTCGCTGTCGTCGCCGGGCGCGACATGCATCTTCGAGGGATTTCCCGTCGTGCATCCGCATGAAGTCTTCACGCCGCGAATGTCCAGATAACCCTGGCCGATGTTTTTGATCGTGAAGGTGTGGCTGACCATCGTGCCTTCGAGCGCGGTGCCGAAATCGTACAGCGAATTGCCGACCACCGCCTTCGGCGCGCGGCCCGGAGGTGCGCTGTTGCCGCCGGGAATCAGCGGATTCATGCCCTCCTGCGCCGCAGCCGGCACGCTCGCAATCAACCCGATTATCAGTGCAAGGAATACTGGTTTTATTTTTTTCAAGTTCGTCATTTGACTCATGGGCCGAGGCACGGCGCCTCTCCGTTGGACTCTATCAAGCATGGCGCGGAGCGTTGCGGTCAAGAGGCCTTGCTTACCGGCGCGTGGTGCGCGGCTTGCGGCTCGGCCGGTTCATAGCGGCTTAGAAAATCGGTCGAGAATTCGCCGCGATTGAAATCCGGATCGTGCAGAATCTTAAGATGCAGCGGGATGTTGGTCTTGATGCCGTCGATTACATACTCACGCAGCGCCGCCTTGGCCCGCGCGATCACTTCGGGGCGCGTCTCGGCATGCACGATCAGCTTTGCGATCAGCGGATCGTACTGCACCGGCACGCGATAGCCGTCGTACAGCGCCGTCTCGACGCGCACCCCCAGTCCGCCCGGCGGATGGTGATTGGTGACGACGCCCGGCGAGGGAATATGACGCTCCGGATCTTCGGCATAGATGCGAAACTCCATCGACGCGCCATCGAACTTCACCTGCCGCTGCTTGAGCCCAAGCCTCTCGCCCATCGCCATCAGGATGCTCTCCTTCACCAGGTCAACGCCCGTGACCATCTCGGTCACGCCGTGCTCGACCTGGATCCGGGTGTTCATCTCTATAAAATAAAACACGCCGCTGCCCGCCAGCAGAAATTCCACCGTGCCGACGTTCGAATAGCCGACCACCGCGGCCGCGCGCAGCGCCGCCTTGCCCATCTTTTCGCGCAGCCGCGCGGTCAGAATCGGGCACGGCGATTCCTCGATCAGCTTCTGATGACGGCGCTGAATCGAGCAGTCGCGCTCGCCAAGGTGAATCGCGTTGTGGTGCAAGTCGGCAAGAATCTGAAACTCGACGTGACGCACGTCCTTGAGGTATTTCTCCAGGTACATCTTGCGCGAATTGAACGACGCCTCGGATTCCCCCTGCGCCAGCGGAAACAGGCGCGTCAGCTCCGCTCCATCGCGAGCGACTCGCATCCCCTTGCCGCCGCCGCCCGCTGCCGCCTTGATCAGCACCGGGTAGCCCAGCCGCTTCGCGTCCGCTTGAGCCTCGCGCAACTCGGTAACTCCCGCGCCCTCGCTGCCCGGCAGGACCGGCACGCCCGCGCGCTTCATGATTCGCCGTGCACGCGGCTTGTCGCCCATCAACCTGATATGACGCGCCCGCGGACCCACGAAGTTCAGCCCCGAGCGCTGGCACGCCTCCGCGAAGTCGCCGTTCTCGGAAAGAAAGCCGTACCCTGGATGCACCGCGTCGGCGCCGAAGGTCGTGGCCGCGCTGAGAATCGCCGGGATGTTCAAATAGCTGTCTTCAGCCGCCGGCGGCCCGATGCATACCGACTCGTCCGCCATCCGCACGTGCAGCGCGTTCTTGTCCGCCGTCGAGTAAACCGCCACCGTCGAAATTCCCAGCTCGCGGCATGCGCGGATTATCCGGATGGCGATTGTCCCGCGATTTGCGACCAGCAGTTTTTTGAACATCGGCGCGCGCTCCGCCTTCTCAGATCACTTCGATGATCATCAGCGGTTGACCGTACTCGATAGGATTCCCATTCTCGGCGATGATTCTTACCACCCGCCCCGCGGCCGGCGATTCGATCTCGTTCATCATCTTCATCGCCTCGATTATGCACAGCGGCTGCCCCTTGCGCACCGACGACCCTTCCTCGACGAATGGCGCCGCGTCGGGCGAGCCGGACCGGTAAAACGTACCCACCATCGGGCTTTCGATCAGCTTCTGATTCGGCGCCAGTTCGATTCGGCCCGCCGCCTTCGAGCCTTCCTCTTCGGTCGCCTCCACGTGCCTCGTCGCCATCTTGAGCGGCGAGGCCGTGCGCACCGCCAGATGCGGCGGCGAACCCGCCTCGGCCGCGTCCAGCGACGCGCGCTCGCCGCCGCGGACCAGCCGCACCTTGCCCTTCTTGTCCTCTATCTCGAGTTCAACCAGCCCGTAATCCCGCATCAGGACCAGCAAGGTTTTCAGTTCGCGTACTTCCATCTGCTCTCCGTGTCTTCCCGCAACGGCGACTCGCCTGCGCGCCTGATCGTTGCCCGGCATCGCGTTCATCCGCTCCGGCGGCGCGACTCCTCGGCCATCGTGCGCGCGGCTCTGAGAGCCAGGCTATAGCTCTCGGCGCCAAATCCCATGATTCGACCGTGCGCGATATCCGCAATCGTGGAATGATGCCGAAACGGCTCGCGCCGATACACGTTGGACAGATGCACTTCGATTACCGGGATGTTCACGGCTTGTATCGCGTCGCGAATCGCAACGCTGGTGTGCGTGTATGCGCCGGGATTGAGGATCAGCACGTCGCACTTGCCGCGCGCTTTCTGAATTCGATCGACGATTCCACCTTCGCTGTTCGACTGAAACGTCTCAACCTTCATCTCGAGTTCGCGTCCCAGTTGCTTGAGTTCCTTGTCGATATCAGCCAGGCGGGTTCGGCCGTAAATTTCCGGCTCGCGTTCGCCGAGCAGATTCAGGTTGGGTCCATGGATCACCAGCACCGCAATTGGGCCGCTCGCGCCGCCCGCCGCGGCTTCGCCAGCCTTCTGCCGCCCTTTAACC
Organism: Binatus sp. (SeqCode); assembly: GCF_050013435.1. Classification (GTDB taxonomy): domain Bacteria; phylum Desulfobacterota; class Binatia; order Binatales; family Binataceae; genus Binatus. The sequence continues at coordinate 28,964 of NZ_JBEKFG010000017.1, forward strand.
CTCGTCGCCATCCCCGCACCGCTCCTGGCTTTCATTGAACCGCACCCTCGATGCGACTGCAAGCGCGGGGGCCGACAACGGTACGCGCATTATGCCTGAACCGAGAAATAGTTTCTCCTAGCGGTTCAACGTGATTCGCTTATTGCAATGTGTGGGTTTTGGAGCCAAAGACGCAACAACGCGTCGGCACGGGCAACGGTTGGGGGACCCACGAATCCGAACTCCACGTCTTCGGGTAACTCGATCGGCGCGTTGTTAATCGGGCTCGTCGCACTGACCATCCTGACCGGAGGCGCGACACCAACCCGATAGTTGTAGCGCTCAAGATCAGCATGGCTTAAGGAATCCACGTCGCAGGTGCAAAACCAGCCGTTCGGCGGAAAGTGAATCTCCCACCAGCCGTCATCCACAGGGAGCACGAGATTATCCCAAGCCGCGTGGCGATCACATCCATATGCCGCGTAGCGGAGCAGCGGCATCAGGCGCTGCACGCGGCGGCTCTGCTCAAGATTCTTAGCGCCCGTCCACACTGCTAGGTATGTACCGTAAATGACCTCCAGTAATTCAGCGCCGGAGTGAACCTTGTTTTTCCGGTGCGTCTCGACGTTCCAAACAGTCACCTCATCCGCCCACCAAGCAAGCTGCCGCAGCCCGGGCCGGAGTTTTTTCTCGACATCCTCGAAAGCGGTGCCGTTCTCGCAAGCGCGGCACAGTGCGTGCCGCGTCTCATCGAAGAGGTCAAAAGCCACCATAATCTCCTCGTCGAGCTAGCTAAGCCGCGGCTTACCCCCGCGTGCTAGTGTCGGAGGTCTAGCCGTATAAAGATCATAGGCGCGCTTTCTTACCGCGTTTCTTAGCTCCGGCTCAACAAATCTTGTGAAATCGAGGTCACGGCTGGCTGGTTTGAATGCGTTGCCTAGTTCCGTTCCAGCGATGAGCATAGCGCGTTTCTCGGGAAATCCAAATCGCGCAATGAGTTCATCTCGTAAACGCACTGCATCCCACTCCGATTCAATCGCCTCAACCACTGTCGCGCGAACGGCCTCTACAGCGCCGGTAGCTGGTGCGCGTATCTTTTCACCGGCGTGCTCACGGGCAAACTCTACTTCACACGCCTTGAAGTTGGCCCAGGTGCGCTCCGCATGCCGCTTCCGCTGTTCTTCGACGTAACAGTCCGAGCACCGGGTGATTTTAAGGAATAGCAAGTTGAAAAGCCGCGCCGAAATCGACAACCGGTTCCCGCATTGCGCGCAAAAGAGCCGTGCCTGATGGTTTCTATCGCTCAATGGTGAACACGCAGAAAGCCAGAGCAATCCTATGGCTTCGCGCGGCGCAAAATGAGCGGGATTCCTCCTTCTGGCCCTTGCTTCGTCAGCATAATGTCACCGTCCTCATCACTGTGGCAGTAGCTGTGGAAACGGCCAACGATGCTCGCAAATATACGCGAGCACTGCGGGTCCGAGTTCGTCGGCTGATGAGCCGCTCAAAAATCCAAGCGGAAACTTCAGGTCGGCGAAACTCGTAAAAAATATGATGTACTGTGAGAGAATTTCTTGGACGATGCGCCGCTGCTCCGGCGGCATCGCAAAGACCTCCGCTGCGCTAAGTGGCGTGCCTCGCTCCAGCCGGGTGAAGACGGGTTCCGCCGCCGATACGATTAGTCGATCCTTGGTGGCCTGTCGCGCCTCGCGAAAAATCCGTTGCGCGAACAGGAACAAGCATCGGCAGACGGCATCGGCTTTGAGGTGGGGCGGTTCATCCATTTCCAACGACCTCTCCAACGGCGGTGTAGCAACCCGTGAGGTTACGACATCGCAGACCGACTGTCACGCGCGGGCATCGAATGCTGTCCACCGGTCAGTCATCACTGGAGTCATCAGAGCGCGATTTGACGGCATTCTGGTACACTTCGCGACGCCCTATCCCCGTCAGCCGCGCGATCACCGCGCTCGCCTGCTTGAGCCCGAGTCCCGCCTCACGCAGAACTTCGAGCGCTTCACCCACGTTAACTGTGACCGACCCCGCTTCCGCGCCGGCGATGCTCGACGTATCCGGCGCACCTGCGACGATGATCGTGATCTCGCCGAGCGCGGGCGTCGCACGAAAACGTCGCTCCAGCTCGACCAGCGTCCCGCGCGCAGTCTTCTCGTAGGTCTTGGTGATTTCGCTCACCACCGCCGCATCCCGCGACTGTCCGAATGCGGTCGCCATCTCGGCCAGCGTATCGGCCAGCCGGCGCGCCGCCTCGTAGAAAACCATCGTGCGCGGCTCGCGGCGGAGTCCTTCCAGCCGGCTGCGCCGCGCCGCGGCGCGCGCCGGGATAAATCCCTCGAAGGTGAACCTGTCGGTCGGGATTCCGGCAATCGACAGCGCTGCGATTGCCGCCGACGCTCCGGGCACCGCCATCACCCGCACGTTTGCCTCCCACGCCGCCCGCACCAGTCGAAAGCCCGGATCGGAAATCGCCGGCGTGCCCGCGTCGGTGACCAGCGCGATTTTTTCTCCCGCCTTCAGCCTCTCGATCAGCTCCGGCACGCGCCGCTCCTCGTTATGCTCGAAGTGGCTGACGGTGGGCGTGTGAATCTGATGACGCGCGAGCATCTGCCCGGTTCGCCGCGTGTCCTCGCATGCGATCAGACTGACCTCCTCGAGGGTGCGGATTGCGCGCGCGGAAATGTCGCCGGGATTGCCGATCGGCGTCGCGACGACGTACAAAATTCCGCCAGCGTCGGTTTGTTTATTTGCGCGCCCAGACATTAGAATTCAAAATTACTATTCGCCCCCGGAGTAATCAGCGTGGCCGAAGGCAAAGCTACTCTCCTGATCTCATGCATCGACCGCCCCGGCATCATAGCCCGCGTCTCGACCCACCTGTTTACTCTCGGATGCAATATTATCACCTCCGACCAGTACTCCGATGACGAGGATGGCCACTTCTTCTGGCGCATCCACTTCGAAAGCCTGCGACGGCCCGTCATTGAGTTGCTGAAGGACCTCGACGCGTCGATGCCATCGCTGCTGCCGTGGGAGCGCCTCAAGTGGCAGCTCTTCGACGCCGCCAAGCGGGACCGGATCGTCATCATGGTTTCGCGCCTGCCGCACTGCATGATGGATCTCCTGAGCCGCCATCGTTTCGGCGAACTCGACGGCGACGTCGTCGGCGTGGTCAGCAATCATCCCGACCTCGAACCGCTCGCGCGCCCGTTCGAAGTGCCCTTTACGGTGATTGCGGTCGCGAAGGATCGCAAATCGGAGTCCGAAGCCGCACTCCTGAAGCATCTTGGCGAGCTCCGCGCGGACACCGTCGTCCTCGCGCGCTACATGCAGGTGCTGTCGGGTGAATTTCTTCGCGCCTGGAACAAGCCGATCGTCAACATTCACCACAGCTTCCTGCCCGCATTCGCCGGCCAGCGGCCGCACAAGCAGGCGCACGACCGCGGCGTCAAGCTGATCGGCGCGACCGCGCACTACGTGACCGAAGAGCTGGACGCCGGCCCGATAATCGCCCAGGCCACCGCGCCGATGACGCATCGCGACACCGTCGCCGACCTCGCGCGCAAGGGCAAAGACCTCGAAGTGATGGTGTTGGCGAAGGCCGTGCGCGCTCACCTAAAAAAGCAGGTGCTGCTCCACCACAACCGCACGATCGTTTTCGAATGACGGGTGATTCCCGGCCCCTGCTCAGGTGGGGCCGGTGAAGAAACTCAGCGAGCGGTTCGCAAACGAGATGATCGGCGACCAGTACAGCCCAAACACGATCGTCGCGCAGGCCAGCACTCCCATCAGCCCGTAATCCCACGGCTGGAAGCGCACCGTACCTTCGTCGCCTCGCGGCTGTTCGAAGAACATCTTCCGAATGGGCTTCAGGTAGTAATACAGAGACACTACTGAATTGAGTATTCCAACAATAGCCAGTATGTAGAATTGGCCGCGAATCACCGCCGCGAACAGGTAGAACTTTCCGATGAATCCAACCGTCAGCGGAATGCCTGTCAATGAGAACAGGAAGATAGTCAGTGCGAGCGCCGGGACGATTCCGCCGCGCCACGCCAGCCCGCGGTACGCCTCCACATCCTCCCGCCCCGTCGAGTTCGCCACGATCATCACCACCACGAATGCGCCCGCATCCATTACATAGTAGGCAAACAGGTAGAACAGCATCGCCCGAATCCCGTCGTTCGACAGCACGACGAATCCCATCAGCGCGTATCCCGCCTGCGCGATGCTCGAGTACGCCAGCAGCCGCTTCATGTTGGTCTGTTGAAGCGCCGCAAGGTTGCCCAGCGTCATCGTGATGATGCAAACGAAGAGCAGCAGTTGCGGCCAATCGACGCCCGCCAGCGCCGTCCAGCTTCCGCCCGCCGCCAGATGCGAAATCGCCGGGAAGAAAAAGCGCGTCAGCAGCGCAAAGCCCGCCGCCTTCGAGCCGATCGCCAGAAAAGTTGTGATCGGAATCGGCGCACCCGTATAAACATCCGGCGCCCACATATGAAACGGCACCGACGCCACCTTGTAGCCCATCCCGGTCAGGATCAGCACCAGCGCGATGAATACGGCGAGCACCGGCAGATGCCCGGGCGTCGAGAGCGCCTTGTTGATCACGTTGAAGTCGAGCGAGCCGGTGATGCCGAAAATCCAGCTCATGCCGTAAATCATCGTGCCCGACGCGACGCCCCCGTAGATCAAGTACTTAAGCGCGGCTTCGAGCGAGCGCCGGTTATGCCGCAAAAAACCCGTCAGGATGTACGACGTCAGGCTGACGAACTCCAGCGCCAGGTACGCCATCAGCAGGTTCGCCGACTCCGCCATCAGAAACATCGCGAACGTGCTCGCGAGCAATATTGCGTAGTACTCGCCCTGGTCGCAGCTCTTCACTTCCTGCGAGCCAATCGACATCCAGATAGCCACCACCGCGGCCAGCGCGATCAGCGTGCGAAAGTAAATCGCGAACGAATCGAATACCAGCATCCGATGAAACAGCCACGCGCCCGACAGCACCGGCTCCAGGCCAATCGCCAGCAATGACGCCGCGGCCACTATCAGAGCCAATGCGCCGAGACGCGACTTGTCGCGTACCGCAAGGTCGATGATCACGATCGCCAGGATGCCGGCCACCAGGATCATTTCCGGGATGAAATGTTTCAGGCTCGCGAGATTTCCGAGATCCATCTGCTTGCGTCCGACCTGCCTTGAGTCTCAGCGAACCATCGCGACGGCTGCGCCCGAAGTCGACAGCACAACCTGGTTGAGATGAACCAGCGAGGTGTTGAGCAGGCTGAGAATCGCGTGCGGATAGACACCGAGTATGAGCACGATAACCCCGAGCGGCACCAGCGTGAACGCCTCGCGAAACGACAAATCGGGAAAGCCCTTGTATTTTTCGTTCAGCGGCCCGAGGTAGATTCGCTGGAAGGTCCACAGCAGATAGCCCGCCGTCAGCACCGCCGTCGCCGAGCCGAATACCACCATGAACGGATGCGTCTGCCACGCGCCGAGCAGCACCAGCACTTCCGAAATAAATGCCGACATCCCCGGCAGTCCCATGCCGGCGAAAAACGCGAACCCGGTAAACGCCGTATATATCGGCATCTGCTGCGCCAGGCCGCCGAAGCCGTTTATCTCGCGATGATGCGCGCGATCGTAGATCACGCCGACCAGGATAAAGAGCATCGCGGTGATCGTTCCGTGATTGAACATCTGCAGCACGGCGCCGTTGATTCCCGCCGTCGTGAACGCCGCCATCCCCAGCATCACGTAACCCATGTGGCTAATCGACGAATAGGCAATCAGTTTCTTGTAGTCAGTCTGCGCCATCGCGCACATCGCGCCGTACACGATGTTGATAGTGCCAATCACGCCAAGGAACACCCACGCAAGCTGGTAAGTGGCCGCAGGCAGCACCGCGAAATTGACCCGCAGAATGCCGTAGGTGCCCATTTTCAGCAGCACGCCCGCAAGAATCACCGAAATCGCCGTGGGCGCTTCCACGTGCGCGTCGGGCAACCAGGTATGGAACGGGAACGCCGGAATCTTGATTGCGAAACCGATAAACAGCGCGATCCATACTATTCGCTGGAACCCGATTGAGTAATGACTCGAATTCGCCGCCAGCTCGGTCAGGTCAAAGGTCGGCGTCGCGCTGTAGTAATATAGTCCGAGCATCGCCAGCAGAATTAGTACCGAACCCAGCAGAGTGTAGAGAAAGAACTTGATCGCCGCGTACTCGCGCCGCGGACCGCCCCAGATGCCGATTAGGAAATACATCGGCAGCAGCATCACTTCCCAAAAAATATAAAACAGGAAGAAATCGAGCGACACGAACACGCCCATCATCCCCGTGTCGAGCATCAGCAGCATCGCGTAGTAACCCTTCTCCGCGCGATTTATCCCGAAGCTAGCGAACGTCGCGATGAACATGATGAGCGCCGTCAGCAGCACCATCGAGATGCTGATTCCGTCCACGCCCATGAAGTAGCTAATGTGGTACGAGGGCATCCACGCCGCTTTCTCGGCGAACTGAACCGCACTGGTCGTCGTGTCGAAGTTCTCGTACAGGTGAATCGCGATCAGGAGTTGCGGTATCGTCGCCGCGACTGCGATCCACTTGCTTGCGTTCTTCATCGAGTCGGGCAGCGCGAGAATCAGCACCATCCCGGCGATCGGAACAAAGGTTATCAGCGTAAGCGCGTGACTCATTTCAGTTTCGCTCTTCCCGTTTGACTTGAAATCGGCGCCGCCGCCGAATTTGTCATGCCCTTACCACCGCGCGCACCAGCAATATCAGCATCACCGCGGCCAGAATTCCGTATAAGTATCCATTGATCGAGCCGGTTTGCAGCCGTCGCAGCCTGCCGCCCACGTCGAGCGTCAGGTTCGAGGTGAAATTCACCAGCCCGTCGACTACGTAGTGGTCGAATAGCCCGGACAGCCACGACAGGAACACCACGATGCGGGCTGCCAGGTTCACGACTCCATCGATAATGTTGGTATCGAACCAGGCCAGCGCCCGCGTCGCGAACATATACGGCTGTATAATCGCTCGATTGTAGAATTCATCGACGTAGTATTTGTTGTATACCCATTCGTATGGCACTCCGCCGAACATCTGACTAAAGCGCGCGGGATCCAGCTTCTGCTGCCGATACATCAGATCCGCAATTAGCCATCCGATTACTACTATCGTGAATGTGATAACTCCGAACAAACCTTCCGTCGCACGACTATGTATTCCCGCTTCGGTTATCCGGCGCGTCACCTCGGAGCTGAATACGGGATCGAGAAAGTCCTCGAACGGTTTGAATGTCGCGATGAATTCCGGAATCTTTACGAGTCCGCCGACTACCGACAGCGCGCCCAGCACGATCAGCACGTACGCCATCGACGCTGGCGATTCATGCACATGATGCTCCTGCTCGTGCGTGCCGCGAAATTCGCCGAAGAACGTCATGTACACCTGGCGAAACATGTAGAACACCGTGATTCCCGCGCCAGTCAGCAGCATCGCCCACACCACCGGATGCCCGTGCGAGATTGCCTGCCAGATGATCTCGTCCTTCGACATGAATCCCGCGAATGGCGGCACGCCCGAAATAGCCAGCGTCGCCGCCATGAACGTCACGAACGTGATTGGCATCTTGTGCCGCAGCCCGCCCATCTTGCGCATGTCCTGCTCTCCGCCCATCGCGTGGATCACCGACCCCGATCCCAGGAACAGGCACGCCTTGAAGAACGCATGCGTCATCAGATGGAACACGCCCGCCGCGTATGCGCCGACGCCCAGCGCCGCGAACATGTATCCGAGCTGGCTCACCGTCGAGTACGCGAGCACTTTCTTGATGTCGTTTTGCGCCACGCCGATCGTCGCCGCGAACAGCGCCGTCAGTCCGCCCACCACCGCGATCACGCCCATCGTGAACGGCGACATCGAAAACAAAAAGTTCAGCCGCGCCACCATGTACACGCCCGCCGTCACCATCGTCGCCGCGTGGATCAGCGCGCTGACCGGTGTCGGTCCCGCCATCGCGTCCGGCAGCCACACGTACAGTGGAATCTGCGCCGACTTTCCCGTCGCCCCGATGAACATCAACAGCGTCACGAAGCCGACCAGCGGAAACGCCGACTGATAGCCGGCGAAATTCATCGCCATGCCCGCAAGCCCCGGCGCGTACCTCGCGATCTCGCGCGTCACCAGCGTCGCGTGCCCGATCGACTGCAAGCCCGCGAACAAACTGTACAGCGCGATCACGAACGCCAGGTCTCCCACCCGGTTGACGATGAACGCCTTGTTGCCCGCCGTCGTGTTCGCCGTCACCTTGTACCAGAACCCGATCAGCGCGAACGAGCACAGACCCACGCCCTCCCAGCCCACGAACATCAGCCACAGATTGTCGCCCAACACCAGCACCAGCATCGCGAACGTGAACAGGTTGAGCCATCCGAAAAAACGCCAGTAGCCGTCGTCGTCGTGCATGTAGCCGATCGAGTAGATGTGGATCAGGCCGCCCACGCCGGTGACTATCAGCGTCATCACCATCGACAACGGATCGAGCCAGAACGCGATGTCCAGGTTCAGTCCGCCGACGTCGAACCACGTCCACAGGTCGTCGAGCATGAAGCGGTTTTCCGGCGGGATCGCGATCATCACGAAAAACGCGCGCAGCGCAAGGATGAACGCCGCGATGACGACGCCGCATCCGATGAAACTGATCGCGCGCTTGCCGAAGGTCTTCTGCAGCCACGCGCCCGCAATGAAATTGATCGCCGCGCCGGCCAGCGGCAGCGCCACGATCAATCGGATGAAGGTAACCGCAATCGGATGATCCATCGCTCAGCTATCCACGCAGCGTCTCGGCCGCATCGACGTCGATCGTCTTGAAGTTCTGATAGATCGCCAGCACCACCGCCAGTCCGATCACCGCCTCTGCCGCCGCCAGCATGATTACGAAAATCGCAAAAATCTGGCCGTCGTATTTGCCGCCGCCGTAAAACGCGAATGCAAGGTAATTGATGTTGGCGGAGTTGAGTATCAGCTCGACGCCCATCAGGATTCCAATCGCGTTTCGGCGCGTCAGAACCGTGAACAGCCCGAGCGAAAATATTATCAGGCTCAGTACCAGGAAGTGGTTCAGCGTTATTCCCCCGCCCATCCCGACTCTCCCGCTCTCCTATTCCCTGACTTCATGGCGCGAAATGACAATCGCGCCGATTAACGCCGCCAACAGCACCAGCGACGCGACCTCGAACGGCAGCACGTAATCGCCCAGGAACGCGTTTCCGATCGCGTAGGTCGTCGGCGCGGGCGTGTATGCCGTCGCCTGATGCCACTGCGTTCGCATCACCGCATACAGCATCACGATCGCCGCGACTCCTGCCACTACAATCGCCGGTCCGCTTCCCACCGCGCGATTCGATACCTTCACGTCGCCGATTCCCGCCGTCAGCATCACCGCGAAGATAGTCAGTACCAATATTCCGCCGACGTAAACCAGTAGCTGCACCATCGCGACAAAGTCCGCCGCGAGCAGAATGTAGATACCCACTATGCCCATGAATGCGCCCAGCAGCGCGAAGGTCGAATAAACTATGTTGCGCGAGAACGCCACCAGCGCGGCCGAGCCCACCGTCAACGCGGCTAGCGCATAGAATATTACCTGTGCGAGCATCGATTCGCCCTTCCCCGCGTTGCAGACCCGCGCGCGCGCTACGCCGGCTCGTCTCCGGCCGGCTTCTCGCCGCCAGGTTGCGCCCATTGATCGAGGTAGGCCATGCCGCGACTCAGGATTGGCGCGATTTTCGGATCCGTCTCCGGCCCTTTCTTGGCCTTGTACGCCATCACCGGATCCCGGACGAAGCGGCGAATCAGGCTCTCCAGCGAATAGTCGGCACCCTCGAACTCCGTCGTATGATGTATCGATCCGGTTGGACACGCCTCGCTGCACAGCCCGCAGTACATGCACTTGGCGATGTCTATATCGAACTGCGACAGCAGCAATTGGCGCGTTTGCTGATCCTTTTCGGCCACGATGACTATGCAATCGATCGGACAGGCGCGCTCGCACGCCAGGCAGCCCGTGCAGATTTCGAGATCGACATCCAGTATCCCGCGATAACGGAACGGCAGCGTGTCCTGCACCCGCACCGGCATCCGATCCGGATATTGCACCGTGTACGGCTTGCGCATGAAATGCGACGCCGTCACGGCCATGCCCTCGAAGATCGTCGAGACCGTGTCCTTTATATTATGTACGTATTCCAAAACCACGATTATCAATAGCCTCTATATAGTCGGATTGAAGTAAACTTCCATCCGTGAACGCCTGAGATAGTAGATAACCCGCTGAATGAATAGTGCCCCGAGCACGATCGCCCCGGCGAACATGATATAGCCCATCGCCACGTTGCCGTCGGGCCATATAGCTACCCACACCGCGGTGCCGATCATATTCACAAACGCGATCGGCACGAAGTATTTCCAGCATGCTGTCATCAGCTGATCGATTCGGACCCGTGGCAGCGTCGCGCGTATCCACATCGAGACGAACACCAGGAATAGTACTTTGACGTTGAACGTGATCACTTCCAGCACGTTCATCGCGACTACATTGCTCGTCACGTGCGGAAATTGCCATCCGCCGAGGAACAACGTCGTGATTATCGCGCCGACGATATACAGGTTTCCCCATTCCGCCATCGAGAAACACGCGTAGCGCCAGCCGCTATACTCAGTCGCAAAGCCTGCCACCAGCTCGGATTCGGCTTCGGGCAAATCGAACGGCGTCCGGTTAGCCTCTGCCAGCGACGACATATAGAGGATGTTGGCCGCCACGAACGTGAATGGATTGGCGAACAGGAACCAATGCTGCGGCGCCCAGCCCTGCCCGCGGATGATTCCCTGCATCGAAAGCGTGCCCGTCATCAGCACCACCGGGAAGATCGAAAGCCCCGCCGGTATTTCGTAACTGACTATTTGCGCCGCCGAACGGACTCCGCCGATCAGCGACCACTTGTTGTTCGACGCCCATCCCGCCATCAGCACGCCCACCACCGTGAGCGCCGTCACCGCCGTCATGTACAGGATGCCCACGTTCATGTTGGCCAGTATCAGCGACGACGAGAACGGCATCACCGCCCACGGCAGGACGAACGCCAGCATCACCAGGTACGGCGCCATCTTGAACAGGCGCGAGTCGGCTTCGTCGGGGATGATGTCTTCCTTGCAGACGATTTTTATTCCGTCCGCCAGCCACTGCAAAAAGCCCTGCGGGCCGACGCGGTTTGGACCCACCCGCGACTGGATTCGCGCCCACACCCGCCGCTCGACCCAGGTCACGATTCCCCCGAACGGAAGCGCGACGCCCAGGAACACGACCAGGCTCATCACGAACACCACGATCGCGGCGACCAGATCCCGCGGCGGGTTCTTGCCGAACACGCCCGACGCAATCAGATTTTCAATCAGCGTATGCATCGATGCCTATCGATCGATCTCCGGCGCAATCACGTCCAGGCTCGCGATCAGCGTGACCAGGTCCGCGATCATCAATCCCGCGCTCAGCTTCTGGATGATTCCCATCGCCGCGAACGATCCCGTGCGCACGTGAACCCGCCACGGATACCCGCTGCCGTCGCTGACCAGGTACCAGCCCATGTCGCCGCGTGCGCTCTCGACGCGAATCTGGCATTCGCCGGCGGGCGGCTTGAAATTGCGCACCACTTTCGCCAGCACCGCGCCCGGCGGAATCTTCTCCAGCGCCTGGCGCAGGATTTTCGACGACTCCGCCATCTCGCGAATCCGCACCACGTATCGATCCATCGAGTCGCCGAGCTTGCCCCACTGGCCGTTGCCGACCGGCACCTCGAACTCGAACTCGGGATACACTGAATACGGGATGTCCTTGCGGATGTCCCACTTGATTCCCGACGCGCGCAGATTCGGCCCGACCAGGTTGTAGTTGATCGCGTCGGCCGCCGTGATCACTCCGACGTTCGCCAGCCGCTCGACGTAGATTTTGTTCCACGAGATGAGCGCGTTGTATTCCTCGAGGATCGGGTTGAAATGATCCAGATACGCCAGCGCCTTCTCGCGCCATCCGGGCGGCAGGTCCCACGCCACGCCGCCGATTCGCATGTAGTTGAACGTCAGCCGCGCGCCGCACAGTTCCTCGATCAGATCGTTGATCATCTCGCGCTCGCGAATCACGTGCGCGAACGGCGTCATCGCGCCGATATCCATCGCCATCGCGCCCACCGACAGCAGATGCGACGCGATTCGGTTGAACTCGGTCGCGATCACCCGGCAGTACTCGCCGCGCCTGGGCACTTCGATTCCCGCCAGCTTCTCGCACGCCATGCCCCAGCCCTGGTTGGTGAACATCGCGCACACGTAATCGACGCGATCGGTGTATGGCATGAAGCCGCGGTAGCCGACTTTTTCCGCAATCTTTTCGATCGACCGGTGCAGGTAGCCGACGTCCGGAATCGCCTCGCGCATCACCTCGCCGTCGGCCCGCACCACGAAGCGCAGCACCCCGTGCGTCGACGGATGCTGCGGGCCCATGTTGAGCGTCATTTCTTCGGTGCGCAGCGTGCTCATTTCTTTTTCGTGTCGAGCCGCACTATCGGGCTCTCCCTCACCGTTGAGATTCCGTGGTATTCCGCCGGCTCGACGAAATCCTTGCGCAGCGGATGGCCGATCCAGTCCTCCGGCATCAGGATTCGCCGCAGGTCGCTATGCCCTTCGAAGTTGACCCCGAGCAGGTCGAATATTTCGCGCTCCATCCAGTTGGCCGACTTCCACACGCCCTCCAGCGTCGCCACGCTCGGGTTGTCGCGCGGCAGTTTCACCTTCAGCACCGCGCCGTGGCGATGCTGGTACGAGAACAGGTGATAGACCACCTCGATCCGGTCCTTGTAATCGACGCCGCTCTCGTTGGACAGGCAGTCCATCGCCAGCTCGGGATCCTCATTCATGAAACGCCCGACTTCGACGATCGCTTTAGGGTCAATCACCGCGAAAGGATCGGGCTTCTTGTCGGATATTTCCAGCACAGAATCGCCGAACCGGCTCTTGACCCGCTCGATTATTTGGAGCGCCTCCATCTGCTCAGGCTGCTGCGACCTGCTTTGCGTTGGGCGAACGCACCAGCCAGCGCTCCGTCATAATCTTCTCTTGCAGCTTGAGCAGGCCTTCGGTCAGCGCCTCCGGGCGCGGCGGGCAGCCGGGAACGTACACATCGACCGGCAGGATTTTGTCCACCCCGTCGCAAACCGAGTAGGCCAGTTGGAACAGTCCTCCGCAGCTCGCGCACGAACCCATCGCGATGGCGTATTTCGGGTCGGGCATCTGATCGTAAAGCAGCCGCGTCCTGAGCGCCATTTTCAGCGTCAGCGTTCCCGCCACGATCATCAGATCCGACTGGCGCGCCGAAGCACGCGGCACCGCGCCGAAACGATCGAGATCCGCGCGCGGGCCGCCCGTATGCATCAGCTCGATCGCGCAGCAGGCCAGGCCGAACAGCATGTACCAGATGCTCGATTTGCGCATCCAGTTCAGCAGTTCATCCGTCTTGGTGGTCAGAACGTAATCCGGGAGCGTATTCAGCAAAGGCATAAAATAAACCTCAGTCTTCGACCGGTACCTTCTTGATCCATTCCAGGTCGTGCTTGACCCACACGTAAACCAGGCCGACGAACAGGATCAGCAGGAAAATTAAAATTTCGCTGAGCGCATAAAGGCGCCGCCCCGAGCGCACCCAGTCCAGGTAAACCGCGGCAATCGGATATACAAACGCGATTTCGACCTCGAACACCACGAAAATCAGCGCGATCAGGTAGAAGCGAACGTTGAAATTGATCCACGCGTGCCCGGTCGGCGGCTCGCCGCATTCGTAGGGCGTCAGCTTTCGATCGTACGGATTTTGCGGCGCCAGCAGACGCTGTACGCCGAACATCACCGCCACGAAGCCGATCGCGATGATCGTTAGCGCCAGTGGCACGCCGAAATTGATATACATTTTAAGTTACCGAGTCCTCATTAATCGGCCCGGACTAACCTGTCAAGAAGGATCGCTTCACCAGTGCCCAATTTCGCTTAAGAAATTCTTAATTGATTCGAATCGTTGCGTCCCTCTTCCTCGGCAGTTGCCTGTTTGTCCGGGTTTTCCAATATCTTCCCATCGTTGCCGTGCTGAGTCTGACTATTTCGCCGACGCAACCGCATCGATTGCGCGTTACTTCCGAGTCTCGCCGTCGCCATGCGTTCCTGTGGCCGCATCCAGGCGTTTACGGATTTCGCGAAGCATGTCCTGATCGATCCATGAGCCGTGGCGGTTCGGACAGGCCATCGCAGCCAGCCCCAATTCGCCCTCCTTGATCGCCGCTCTGGCGCCAAGCCTCGCGCCGCAATCGGGACAATCGATCTCTGTGAGATGCCTGTGACGCATGTCTTCGACGATCTCTCCGATCCCGACGAAAACCTTTTCGCCCAGGGAATCGTGGTGAATCGCCCCCGCGTTCTCCAGACGCGCGCCAAGCTGATCTAGCGCCTCCCGATCAGCCCACGCGCCGTGATGCTTTGGACAAACCATTTCGCCCACGCCGATTGCCATCCGGGCCTCGAGTCTGTCGCCGCATTGCGGGCATTTGATCGCCTTGGCGTACTTCAGGCGCAGCCTTTCGATTATTTCCGCGTCGTGCTGGCGGGCCCATTGATTCTCGCGAGCCATCTCGGATTGATGGAGTGTGTCGCCGAGACGATCTTTTTCGTCGCTCATGTTTCTGCCTCCCGCGGGAGTTCTACCGGCGTTGATTGATCATCTGACAGCAGTCCGGTCGATCGCGCTGCCAGGCGGCCGCTATTTATGCTCCTTGTGCAACGCCTTCAATGCCGCCGCGTCGAGCCACGCGCCGTGCCCTGCCGGGCACACGTGCATTGATACTCCGGCCTCGGTCTTCGCCACCAAAAACTGCTTGCAATGCGGACAAGCCGTGTGGCTCATGCGCTCGCGCATCTTCTCGAGCAGGTCGGTATCACGCTGCCGCGCCCACTGATCTTCGCGCGCCGCCTCGACATCGTGCAGCTTGCTGCCCAGCCGGTCCTTGCTATCACCCGCCATAGTCCCGCCTCTTCCTCGGGCGCCCTCAGATCATCTCTTTGATCAGCTTGCCACTGCGCGCTTTCTCGACCGTGGCCTCGAATTTCGATCCGAGATCGACGCCCATCTCCTTGGCCCGCTTCTTCGCCCACAGCCCAACGTTGCGTGAGTCGCGATAGAACGAATCGTCGCGCGGCTTCGACGCGTCGAAACTCGCAATCCGTGACGACTCGCTCTCGACCACCGCGAATGACGACATCACCCGCCGCAGCCGCGCCGACCCGCACTCGGGACAGGTGCGACGCTCGCGGCGGCGCGATGAACCCATTATCACGTGCGAGCTGACGAGCCCGCATCGCGAGCATTCGTACTCGAAAATAGGCATCGGAACTAAAGAATATCCTGCCCGCCGACGGCCCGCAAATCAGCCGGTGGCGCGGCTTTCGCCGTCTGTCAGGTGGAACTTTTGTCTTCGCCGGCGCCGGGCTTGGGCGGCGACAAGGGCCGCCAACTTTCGCGCACATCCAGCGCCCGTCCCGCCAACGGATTGCCGACCAGCAGGACAAGTCCAATCGCGCCGACCACCAGCCCGCATCCGAGCCACCAAAGCGAGCGGTACTCGACGCCGAGCACGAGCATCGCGAGCGCCCACAGCGGGATGATAAGCGAGACGACGAAGCGCATCAGCGCACTCATCACATGTTCAGCATGTTCGACGGGGTCAGCCATCGATTCTCTATTTAGCCGCTCCGTCGGCGCCTTTCAAACCCCCGCTCGCGCCGCTAGTCACGCGCGTTCAGATCATTTCTTCGCTGCCTTGCCGCTGCCTTCGAGCTTGACGGCCTGACCGAAGCTCGGCTCGAGGTTATCTTGTATCTGCATCGTGCCGAGGTACTTGATGGCGGCGGTCGGCGTGAAGGTCACCGAGACCTTGCAAGTTCCCGCCTTCACACCCTTGGATTTCGGGCCGAGGGAGTCGTCGTTGCAGGCCTGACTGATGCTGAACGGACTCGTCACGCCGGATTCCATCTCGATAAAAATATTGGGTGGAGTCGTCGTGGTCGTCTTTCCCTTCTTCTTCTTCGTGGTGACCTTGCCCTCGTTGGTGATCGTCACCGTCTTGACCTTGCTGTCATTAACTTCGACGTCGCCGAAGTTGAGGGCCTTGGGCGATACCTTAAGCTTGCCGGCGACCGGAGCCACGACCACCGTGAACACCTTCGAGTCGCTCGAGGGGTTATATTGCGAGGTTCCCGGGAAGCTGGCAGCAAGCGTCATGGGTCCGATCCCCGACGGCGTGATCTCACAGGTGGCGTTGCCGCTGCTATCGGTTGTGGCGCCGCATCCTCCCGTGCCGAGCGTGAAGTTGACCGTTTTGCCTGCAAGTGCGGCTAGAGGATTCGCCGATACATCCGTCAGGTTCGCGCTCACGGTGACGGCCTGGGCCGGCGGCCCGCTGGTTGGGCTCGCGTTGAGAGTCAGGAAGGTCACGTCCGAGCCCGCGCCCCACGTGATTACCGACTGATTCGAGGTGACTGGCGAGCTTGATACTGTCGTGGATGCAATCACCGCGTCTGTGCCTTGATGCGCTCCGGTGTAAGTGAGGATGGCGTTGCCGTTTGAATTGGTATTCGCCAACTGACTCTGTGGGTTCGCTCCGGTGATTTGGAAATTGACCGGCGTTCCCGTCGGCACGGTTGCGAAATGGACCGAGGCCGTGAGCGTGACCGGACTGCCCTGCGCGGGATTCGGCGAGACCGTAGCCGGGGTCAGGCTGACCGTCGGCGGCTGCGTGGTTGGTCCGAAGCCGCAGCTGCCGTCGGAGCGGGTGACTCTCGACACCGTCGGACCGCCCGCCACGTAGAGACAGCCGTCGGGTCCGATCGCGAAGTTGGACAAGCCTGAAAAATCGTTCGTGGTGAGCTGCAGACCGGGCGTGGGCGCCGATCCGGTCAGGTCAAGACTCCACACGGCTTCATCAGGGCTGGACAGCGCATTGGCCTGCGGGTTGAAGGGCGCGATCAGGAATTGCGAGTCGCCGTCGGCCTGCATCCCCCCGGCTGTCATTCCCAGCCCGCCGGTAAGGCTGATGAGCGAGCCGTCGCCTGCAGTCAGGGTGGTCACCGTAGGCGGCGAGCCGGCAGTAATCCGCGCAATCGGCGCGCCGGTGGCCGCGGCGTAAGCATCGTACACCGTCCCATCCGGAGCAACCGCAAGGTTAAAGTTCTCGAAGTTATCCGGGGTCTGGGCATAGACTGTGGTGCTAGGACTTGTGCCGTCAATGCCCGTGACCTGCCAGATGTTCGGATTGACCGGGCCGCTCGAGCAGAAATCGTCCACGTACAAGGCGGGTATCGCGGGGTCAATCGCCATGTTCCCCAAGCAGGGAATGCCGGAGGCGATCGCGCTGCCGACCGTGCCGGTGGAAAGCGCGACCGGGACGATATCGCCGTTGGCGCCGCTTACCGAGCCTTCGCTGGCGAACATATTGCCGGCGGGGTCAATTGCGAGGCCGGTGGCGGGCGCCTGCACGGTCGTGAACAGATGGCTCGCGTCGGCGACGCCGCCTGAAGTGCCAAACTTGTAGATATTGCCGGTGGGCCAGTCGGTGACGTACATGTTGCCGGCCGCGTCCCACGCCATCCCGTACGCCCCAAAGCAGTTGTAGGAGAAGCCCTGATTGCCGGCCGAAACGAAAAACCCGGTCGCGAACCCGCTGACCTGGTATCCGGGCGCCGGATTCGCGGTTCCAGTCACATACGATGCGGAGGCGCATCCGCCAGCCCCGTCGGTGAAATCCACCGGTGCCGAGCCGGGCACCGGCAGGTTGCCGTCGGTGACGTCGGTTGCGGTGTAAGCGACGGTCTCGGTGTGTATATCCGTGACCGCGAATTGAATCTCGCCGTTGCTACCGGTAACCGCGGGTGAGGGCACGGTGATCACGGAACTTGCGCTGCCTTGGTCAAGGGCGACCACCTTGCCGGGTGTGGGCCGGCCGAGAGAATCCGTGAGCGTGACGGTAATCGTATCGGCTGTGCTGCCATCGGCAGGCTCAGTGCTGAGACTTGCAACGATACCGGCCGAGGTGGCGGGCGGCGGTACGAACGACAGTGAAGCTTTCTGCGCCAAGGTTACGCTATCGGTCGTGTCCGTAGCAGTAAGAGTGAGATTTTCAGTGTTGAGATCGGTGATCGAAAAGACCGCGGCTCCGTCATGATCCGTCACGGCGCTCGGCGGAGTAATCGTGGCGCTGCCCGCGCTCGCGCTAAGCGATACGCTCTTGCCACCGAGTGGAAAACCGTTGGCGTCCGTCAGGACCGTTTGCGCCACCGCGATGGTGGCGCCGTCGGCGGGGGCGGAGGCGTCCGCGTTGGCTCCTGCCGCCGCTGCAGTCGAGAGGCTCGGGCTGGCCGCCCCCGGCGATAAGCCGGTAAGCCCCAGCCGCAACTGTGGTAAATCGGGCGATCCCAAGCCGACGTGCGCGAAGTCGGATCCCATCGATGCTGCGGAGTGGAACGCGTTCGTCCCGGCCAGCGGATATAACGCCACGTTGGCGTTCCCAAGGTTCGAGCCCAGCATCGCGTTCAGCGCGGCTGCGTAAGCCGCCCATTCTGGCGCCGCCATACTGGTGCCGCCAAAGCGCCGCCCACTCAGACAACCGCCGGTATCCGCTTGGCAAATCTGCAGACCTATGGCCGGGTCGGCATCAACCACCACATCCGGGATCGAACGCATTGTGGAGCCGCTCAATCCGCTCTGATAAGACGGCGCGGCAAAGAATGTACTTACGCCGAAACCACCCTGTCCCGTGGGCGGCGTAGAATCAACACCATTCCACCACGTCTCGCTTTCGTACGTGAGCCCTGGGCCAGCGACGGGACTGCTGCCACCCACCGCGGTCGCATGGGGCGAATCGGCAGGCACTCCGACGGTGTTCGCGCTGCCGTCAAGGCAGGTGGTCCCGGAATCGCCGCTGCCGTTAAAGACGCTGATCCCGCCCGCCGCGGCCGATTGCAGAACCGTATCGATGCTTTGCGCGTCGGCCAGTGACATCTGGTCTTCGCACTCGGACCACGAGTTGCTGATTACCGTATCGCCATCGTCGATCATGGCGCTGAACATCGTCCCAAACGAGGTTCCATTGGGTGCGTCGTAAACGACGTAACTGGTATCGGGCGTTGGCGCCAGCAGCATCACCGTATCGACGTCGAGCAGGACCTCCGGCTCGCCTGCTCCCGGCGTCGCCACCCCGCCTTCCACCGGCACTACGCTTAGCTGTCCGAAGTTGGCGCCGCTTCCGATCACCTCGAGCCAGTCTTGCACGTCGCTGGGATTCAAGGTGTCGAACTCCAGCAGGCCGATTTTCTGCGGGTTCTTGCCCAGAGTCGTGTCGGGCCCCGTGGATGAGTTATTCGCCGCACCTACGCGGCTCGAACCAGAAGTGGCGTTGAAGAACTCGTTGCACTGCGGCACGTTCTGCCAAATAGAAGGGTTATTCTGGGCCATCGCGGCACAGGTCGCATAAGAGGCGCCCGAGGCGGCCAGAAACCCGACACATGCGGCCGTGAAAAGCGGAGCCGCATCCACGCGTACCGTAAGGTATAGCGCTTCCAGAATTCCAACATAGGCCGGGGTGGTGGTCGGAGTGAACGGGAAACAGATCTCCTGGGTGACCTGCCAGTCCGGTGCGGACCCTGCAGGCAAGGCGGCCAGCCCGGAGTCCGGCGCCGATCGGGACGGGATCGCGAGATTTGACAAACCAGTAATCGATTGCACTCGCGACGCCAATTGCAGCGGCAACGCAGGATCGCCGTCATTAGCGCGAAAAGTCCGGCCACCGATGCGATAGTCCGCGATCCGCACGTCGAACGCGCGCTCTGCATCCGCGCGTGTGCCGCGCATCGTGAGCGTCAAGCGATTCTTCGAGCCGCGCTCAAG
>NZ_JBEKFG010000018.1:0-47702 GCF_050013435.1 Binatus sp. (SeqCode)
CGAATTCCCGCTACCGCTCATCTGCAGAAAGCGCGCGGGCTGAAGGGTCCGCTCGGATGCCTGACGCAGGCGCGCTACGGAATCGCGTGGGGCGCGATCGGCGCGGCGCGGTCGTGTTTCCATTGCGCGCTGGATTACACCAAATCGCGCAAGCAATTTTCGCGTCCGCTGGCCGGCTATCAACTGGTGCAGGCAAAGCTGGTGAGGATGCTGACCGAGATCACCAAGGCGCAGATGATTTGCCTGCGGCTGGCTCATCTGAAGGACCAGGGCAAGATGCGCCCGGAGCACGTATCGTTCGCAAAAAGAAATAACGTCAACGAGGCGCTGAAGATCGCCCGCGATGCGCGCGACATGCTCGGCGCCAACGGAATCGTCAACGAGTACCCGGTGATCCGTCACATGCTGAACCTGGAGACGGTGAACACCTACGAAGGCACCTTCGACGTGCATACGTTGATCCTCGGCCGCGACATCACGGGCGAGAACGCGTTCGAGTAAAAGCTCGCGGGCGCGCATACCGCCGTCCACAGCCGTCGTGCCGGATAGCACGCAGAGCAGGGAGAAAATCGGATGGAACTCAAGGGCAAGAATGCAATCGTCACCGGCGCCGCGCGTGGAATCGGCCGCGGAATCGCGCTCAAGCTCGGGGCGGCAGGCGCAAACGTCGCGCTCGTCGATATAGGGAGTCCGGCGGACCGCGCGCTTACCTACAATTTGAGCGCGCAAACTGAACTGAACAGCAGCGTCGAGGAAGTCAAGGGACTCGGCGTGAAGGCTATCCCGATCCTCGCCGACGTGACGCGGTTCGCCGACCTGGAGCGGATGGCGTCGGAGGTGGCCGCGAAACTCGGCTCGATCGATATCCTGGTGAACAACGCGGGGATCATCGGGTTCGGGCCGGTGAGCAGCTTTGCCGAAGAAGCGTGGGACCGCGTGATGGCGGTGAATGTGAAGGGCCAGTTCCTGTGCGCCAAGGCGTGTATCCCGCACATGATGAAGCAGCGCGAGGGCGCGATCGTGAATATCGCGTCGGTGGCGGGCAAGACCGGCCACGGCGGCATGTCGGCGTACTGCGCGAGCAAGTTCGCGTCGGTGGGCTTCACCCAGTCGCTGGCGGAAGAGCTCGGCCCGGTGAACATTCGCGTCAACGCGGTATGCCCCGGGTATCTGCGCACTGCGATGTTTACCGACGTGCTCGGACCGATGATCGCCGTTCAATATGGGATAAATCGCGAGGCGGCCTTCGACGAATTCATCGCGCGCACTACCTTCCTCAAGCGCGAGCAGACGCCTGCCGATATCGGCGAGGCGGTGGTCTATTTGTGCCGCGCGGAAAACATTACCGGCGAATCGATCAACGTCGCCGGCGGTGGCGAACTGCATTAGTAGCGCGCGCGTAGAGCAGGGGCGAGCCCCTGCACCCTCCCGAAACCCAAACTGGGTTTCGGACTTCCTGCAGTATTAAAACGGGGAAAGGGATGCGGGCTTCGCCCTGTTAGAAGGGGTTAAGGGGGAATTCACCTCGCCCCAGTTAGGGTGCCGCGTCCCGCGCGAACTGGTACTGAGCTGAGGTTCAGTGCGTACCGAGCCAAGACTGCCACCGCAGTCTCTCTATGCGTCGAGGATGACGGGTGGAAATGAATTTCTGTCTGGTCCAGTGGCCATTGTCCCGCGCAGCGAATTAGAAATACGACCTCGGCCTCAAGTGTCTCAATATCCAACATCTGCCGGTGAGCCGGGGCGTCATCCTGGCACCAGACATCGAGGAATGCGTCAGCCTTGCAGTGGCGCCAAGCATAACCGTAATAGCCGCTCTCGCCCTTGGCTTTCCATCCGAGACGTAATCGGTTTCGAAGCGATTGTTTGGTAACCCCGACATAGAAGGGGGGTTTATCATCGGCGCTCACGATATAAAGCTTCGGCTTCTTGGAAGTCGCGATGCCGGAGAACCTAGGCGTGCCTCTTTCGCACGTGACTTGGAAATTAGTTGAATCAAAGTTCAACTTATATCGTTCGGGTCCGGAGATATGCATACTCGCAACCTAAATGCCTTCGCGGCGCTGCTGCGCGGCGCGATTGCCTGATGCGCCGCACACCAGGTCCCTACCGTGTTCTCTCATCATAGACCTGCGCGATGCGCCGACTCAGGCAAAAAAGGTTTGGGGCGTCGGGAGTCTCGGCCATCGCAAGGCAGCCAGCCTCCGCGAAGTGGTTCCAGTACAGCTTGCATGCGCAGATCCGTTGACGAAGCCGGTCTTCGAAAAGCCCAGATACGTGTTCCGGACATGGATCAACAACTACGATTTGTCGATGAAACCTTTTGAGAAGTTCGCCAAGAAACTCGAACGATTCATCGTCATCGATGTTACCGTTCGGCTGGCGTCCGAATGAATAGCCGATCAGCAGAAGAAATTCGGCCGGCCTGCTCAAGCGCTCGGTGGCGAACTTATATTCATTGCGTCGAGTGATGGTTTTCAGTTCTGGACCGGGAAGCCACAACCCGGACGAATTTGGCAGTGCCAAACCAAACTCTGCGGCAGCGCGAAGGAATTGTTCGAACTCCGGGTGCTCGATAATGCGGCGCTCAATTGCGCCGTGCGGATTGAGCACGATATGAGGTGGTTCGCAGTAATTGGCCAACAGTGCGTCGGTGTTGAAGTCAAAGAGTACGGCAGGCGGCGGCACGAAGTTGAAAATCCGATAGTTCGCAGGCGCACTTTCTTCAATGGGCCGATAAATGTGTCGCTGAAAGAACGCGGCAAGAGCCTCGTCATAAACACCGCAAAGTAAAAAGCCCTTCCAGCGCTCCGCATGATCGAAAAGAGAGCGAGGGGGTAACAGCCGCTCTCTGATCTCGGTTTGAGGCGCCTGCCGGGCAGGGTAGGAACCAATTTGATGATACGCCGAGATTCCGAGCCGCACGATCACATCCATGGGTGGAATCACTGGAATCGCCAAGCCTGCGCCTGAAACCACGAACAGATTTGACGAGGACAGCGCCGCAGCGGCGAGCAAGACATTGTCAAGCGTGTTGGTAGGAATGTCTCTGTGTGTTTCCATGGGGTTGTCAAACTGTCGCTGATAGCAATTGTAGCCGCACAAGGTCCTTAAGTTGCGATCGCTTCAACTGCGACAAAATGCGCCTCCGCCGCAACGGACGCCCACCGCGCAGGTGATTCTTCCTTGGGGTGCAGCGTTCACCCCTGCGGTCAGCCCTGCCATCGCGTAGTCGCGAAAAGATGCGCTGCGCAGATTTTCGCGTCTTCTCACTGCGGTGCAGGGGTCACCCCTGCCGCACACCGCGCAGGTGATTCTTCCTACCGCGCGCGACAACGGAGCGCGGCCTTAATACTGGGTGCAGAGGTCACCCCTGCCACGGTGGGTTTCACATTCAATCTATTCCCGCCAGCTTGCGCGCGTATGCGGCCACCGTCTTGAAGTCGTACTCGCGATAAGCCTGCAACTTCTCGGCTTCGAATCCGCCTTCGGCGTGCACCGCAAGCACTTCCTGGTAGCCGCCGAAATCCGATGACGTGAGATCGCCGATCAGGTTCAGCAGCCTCAGGCGCTTCTCCGCATCGAAACCCTTCGCGCCGCCCATGTACTTGAGCACGTAGGCGCCGGTCGCCTCGCTGGTGAGATCTTCAGCGGCGGGCCCCGTCACCAGCAGGCCGCCGGCGAGGTCCTGCACGATTTGCACCGCCTGATGGTAGTTGTGAGCGAAGTGATACTTCGCGACGTTGGTGAGCAGCGTATTTGGCACCGCGACGCCGTCCTCGAGCGTGCAGCTGCGCGCGGCATGCTCGATAAGTCCGCGCACGGTGGTGTGATACGCCGCCAGATGGGTGAGCTTGTCGCGCACGTGACCCGCGCGCGAGATTCCGTTGGCCTCCGCGATCGCATGGCCGGCGCCCGCCATCAGTTCGAGCAGCGGCAGTTTGTACGACACGGCGGTGAAGCGATGGAACCGTACGAAGGTCAGCGCGAGCAAACCGGCAAATTCGATCTCGCCTTGCAGGAAGACGCGCTCTTTGGGCACGAACACGTCGTCGAAGACCGTCAGCGTCTCCATCATCTTGTGGCGCGCGCTGATCGGATGCTCGAAATCGTTTTTATGCGAGCTGCCGTGGGGCGACGCGAGCAGCTTCAGGCCGGGCGTGTTGATCGGCAACGCGAACGCGACGGCGTAGGCCTGGTCCTCGGCGCGCATCGCACGCGTCGGCAGGACGATCACCTCATTGGTGTTGGTCGCGACGCTGGTGTGAACCTTGGCGCCGCGCACGACGATGCCGTCGGGGCGCTCCTCGACGATTCGCACGTAGTAGTCCGGATGATCCTGCTGGGTGGGACCGAGCGCGCGATCGCCCTTGGCGTCGGTTTGCGCGACGGCGACGGCGAGATCGTTGTCGCGGCAATTTCGGTAGTAGTTGCGGATGCGCTCGCGGTACTCGGGCTTGCCGGCAGCCGCGAGCTGTTCGCCGATGATATGCAGCGCGAGGATCGCGTCGGTGCCGATTTCCTTGATCAACACCACCAGCGTGGCGCCCTCGCGCGTCGCCGCCGCGATCAGCCGGCTGCGCTTTAGCAGGTCGTCGCCATTTTGCGGAACATGGTAGTAGCGGCTGTACTCGTCGGCGCCCTCTTTCACCACCGCGAGGTCGCGATACTTCGGATCGTGCGCCATCCGGTAGTCGAGCGCCGCATGCTCGACTGCTATTCCGATTACCGGATGCGCGGTCACGTCGGCCACCCGTTCGCCCCTGAAAAACACCGCGCGGCCGTCGCGCAGCGAGCTTTTGTACTGTTCAGCCGTCCGTAGTCCCATCGTCCTCTATGCCTCTTGAGTACCTATTAACCCTCGCCCGCTTGCGGGAGAGGGAACGGCGTCCGCGCCGGGGGTGAGGGTGCTGTTACAGCGCGCCATCTCCGTCTTTTCTTTAATCGCCATCCGCAAACGCGCTGCTCATCGCGTCTCGGTTGCGGCGCGGGCGAAACGCCAATATAGAAGCGCAGAGCGTGCGCTGTCCAACTGCCCGCGCGCGACAACAGAGCGCGGCCTTAACCTTGGGTGCAGGGGTCACCCCTGCCGCGTGGGAGAAGCGTTATGGCGAGTCCAAAAATGTTCGATTTGAGCGGCAAGGTCGCCGTGGTCACGGGCGGCAACGGGGGTATCGGACGCGGGATCGCGCTCGGATTTGCCGAGGCCGGCGCGGCGGTCGCGATCCTGGCGCGCAACGAAGAGAAGAATCGCGCCGTCGTGGACGAACTCGCCAGGGCGGGCGTGCCTGCTATAGCGATCAAGCTCGACGTGACGCGGCGCGACGACCTGCGCCCGGCGATGGAGGAGGTCGAGCGCAAGCTGGGACCCATCTCGATCCTCGTCAACAACGCCGGTATCGCGCTGGTGGGCAGCGCGTTGAATTTCAGGGCCGAGGACTGGGACCGCGTGATCGAAACGAACCTGAACTCATGCTTTTTCCTTTCGCAGATCGCGGCGCAATCGATGGCGGCTCGCAAGCAAGGCAAGATAATCAATATCGTGAGCGAATATTCCCTGTTCGGCGCGCAAAGCATAATTCCGTACGCAGCGGCGAAGGGCGCGCTGGTGCAGGTGACCAAGACGATGGCGATCGAGCTGGCGCCGCACAACATCCAGGTCAACGCGATCTTGCCGGGATGGATCGAGACCGACATGACGGTGATCGCGCAGCGCGGCCCGTGGTTCCAGGAAATAATCGCGCGCACTCCGGCCGGCCGCTTCGGCAAGCCCGAGGAGACCGCCGGTGCGGCGGTGTTTCTGGCTTCGCAAGCGTCGGACTTCATAACCGGATCGACCGTCGTCGTGGATGGCGGCTACGCGATCAGATGAGAATGAGCCGAAGCCCTGAGTCCTCGAAGGGGAAGAATCCCGGATCCCCCTTCCTTCTTCTGTTCCAATAACCTCTCCTTGTCCAAGCACGTGCCACTGGCGCACGGGCGGCGCGAGTTGGTGAAAAACTCAAACGGGGTGAGCGCCGGGAGAGGTGCAACGCCCGCCAGCAGCCCCTGCCCGCGCGCGACAACGGAGCGCGGCCTTAACATTGGGTGCAGGGGTCACCCCTGCTGTTTAACGCGGGCGGCGCGCCGGCGTAAGATGCCGCATCATGACTCGACGCAAAACGCCCTCTTCCGCTCGTCCTGAATCGGCGCGTCACGAGCACGGCCTGCCGGCGCTCAAACCATTGCGCGTGTTGGTGGCCGGCGAGGTAATTCTCGATCGCTACCTGTGGGGCGACGTCGCGCGAATCTCGCCCGAAGCGCCGATTCCGATCCTGCGCGTGCAACGCCGCGAGGAAAAGCCCGGCAACGCCGGCTTCGTGATGGCGAACTTGCGCGCGCTCGGCGCCGAGGTGAGCGCGCTCAGCGTGGTGGGCGCGGATCGCAACGGCGCTCTGCTGCGCGAGATTTTCGCCGATCTGGGAATCGATACGCGCTCGATTCTGATCGATCCCGACCGCCCCACCATCGTCAAGGATCGAATGCTCGGTTCCGTGCAGGCGGCCCATCGCGCGACCCAGCAACTGCTGCGCGTCGATGAGGAAGACCCGAGCGCGCTCAAGCCCGCGCGCGAACGCGAGCTGATTGCCCGCGTCAAGTCCGAGCTTCGCAGCTGCGACGGGGTGCTGATATCGGATATCGACAAGGGAATGCTGACGCAGGCCGTGTTGCGGGCGCTGATCGATGGAGCCCGGGCGCGCGGCATCCCGGTGATTGTCGATCCGCGCCGGACCGAGGACTTTTCGATTTATCGCGGCGCCACCGCGCTTACGCCCAATCGTCACGAAACCGAAGTCGCCACCGGGATGCAGCTTACCGATCGCGGCGCGTGGCGCAAGGCGGCCGAAACTCTGGTGCGCAAGCTCGGCCTGGAGGCGTGCCTGATAACGCTCGATCGCGACGGGATGTACCTGGCGGAGCGCGGCGGCAAAGACACCTACGTATCGACGGTGCCGCGCGAGGTTTACGACGTGACGGGAGCGGGCGACGTGGTGCTGAGCGTGTTCGGGATGTTTTCGATCGCGGGACTGGGCTTCTCGTCGGCGGCGACGATCGCGAACCTGGCCGCGAGCATCGAGGTGACCCGGATCGGCACGGAAGTGATCACGCGCGAAGATCTCGCCCGCGCGCTGAGTCCCGCTCACTTGAGCTACGAGCGCAAAATCCATTCGATCGACGAACTCAAGGCGGCGCTGGAGCGCGAGCGGCGCGCCGGCCGGCGAATCGCGTTTACCAACGGATGCTTCGATCTGCTGCACGCCGGGCATATCCAGATGCTCGCGTTTGCGCGCGCGCAGGCCGACCTGCTCGTGGTCGGACTCAACAGCGATCGCAGCGTGCGGCGGCTCAAGGGCGACGCGCGCCCCATCTATCCCGCGGCGGAGCGGGCGAGAATCCTCGCCGCGCTGGAAGCGGTTGATTACGTAGTTGTGTTCGACGAAACGCGGGCCGAGAAAATTATTCGCGCGGTTAAACCCGACGTCTTGATCAAGGGCGAGGATTGGCGCGGCAAGCGGGTTGACGGCCAGGCATTCGTCGAATCGCGCGGAGGAACCGTGGCGCTGGCGCCGTTGCTGGGCGGACGCTCCACCAGCGCGACTATTGATCGGATGAGTTCGAAGCCGCGCGCGGGGAAAGACGGCGCGTGATTTGATCGGTGAATTGCTTGAGTTCCGGCATCGCAAGCATCCAGGCGCCGAACAGGTAGAGCCCGCCGTAAGTCGAAAGTACCGCCAACCCCTGGATGCGCGGCCCGAATCCCGCCATCCGAAGTTTCAGGATGAATGCGAGCGCGGCGGCTCCAAGAGCCAGCGCCCACAATTTCGCCAGATACGAACGCTCGAGCCCGGTCCATCCGATACGCCCGTTGAGCGCCCATCGCAGCATCGCAAACTCAACCCATCCCGCCGCGCCCGCTGACACCGTCAGTCCGGCAACGCCCCACTTCTGCGCGATTCCGAGCATCGGCGGCAGTGGAATCGCGCACAGATAGCCGAGCACCAGCGTCAGCGCGACGCGGATTAGTGCGAATCGAAGCGGGGTGCGGGTGTCGAACAGCGCGTAGAACGCCGAATTGTACAACCGGCCCATCGTGGCCGCGAGCAGCCCCACCCCCGAACCCGCGAGCACGGCCCACACGTAAACCGCATCGGCGCGGGTGAAAGCGCCGGATTGATAAATCATCGCGACGATCACGTCGCCGAGAATCAAAAAAGCCGCGGACGACGGGACCACCAGGAATGCGATTTGGCGCAGTCCCCGGTTCAATCGAATACGCAGAATCGCGCTCATTTGCTCGGGCATCGCACCGGCGGCGCGCGACATCGCGGGCAACTCCGACGCGGCCACCGAGTATCCGAACAGGCTGATCGGCACCATGTAGAGCAACTGGCCGTAGTTGAGCGCGGCGACGGCGCCGGTCGGCAAGAGGCTCGCCAGCACGTTGTCCACGTAAGCGCTCAGGTTGACTACGCCGCGGCTGAGGACCACCGGCGTCAGATTGTGGAACACGGATCGGAGCGGCGCGGCGATGCGTGCGAAGTCGATGCGATTCTTTCTCAGCAGCGCAAGCGTTTGCGGCACCTGTACCGCGATTTGCAAAGCGGAGCCGACCACCGACGCCCACGAGATCAAGATCGCAAGCCCGTCCTGCGAGCGGCGCGGCCCGTAGTAGAGCAGTGCCGCGATCATTGCGACATTCCACGCCACCGGCGCGGTGTACGAGACGAAAAATTTGTGATGGCTGTTCAGGACGCCGAGAAACCACGCCGACATCACCAGCAATCCTGCGCCGGGAAACAGGATGCGCACGATCTGTATCGTCAGCTCGCGTTTGTCGCCCGCGAAGCCCGGCGCGATCACGTCGATCAGATACGGCGTCACCATCACGCCGATCGCCACCATCACCGATACGCCGAGAGTCAGAATCGCGCCGACGCCCCACGCCAGCATGTCGGCGGTTTCATTGTCGCCCTCGCCCAGCAATTTTCCGTAAACCGGGATGAACGACGCCGACAGCACGCCCTCGCCGAACAGGTTCTGCAGAATGTTCGGGATGCGAAACCCCGCCTTGAACGCGTCCGCGGTGGCCGAGTCGCCGAGGAAATGCGCGAAGATGCTGTCCCGGACGAGACCGGCAATCCGGCTGAGCAACACGCCCGCGGCGATCGTGCCGGCCCGGCTCGCGCCCGATCCGCTCGCGCCCGCGGGGCCGGGGCGTGCCTCGGCGCGCGGTTCGTTGCGATCCTGACGATTGGGTGCGATTTCGGACAAGTGCCCTCTGACGCAGGCAGTATAGCGACCGTCAAAGGCGCGTAGTAGCGGGCGTTCGAGGCGCGCTACAATCGTCCTGTGAGCTTTTCGCTCTACGTCCATATTCCGTGGTGCCACTCGAAGTGTCCGTACTGCGACTTCAATTCGCACGCGGCATCCTCATGGCCGGAAGCGCAATATACCCGCGCGCTGATTTCCGAGCTGAAGTACCGGGCGAGCACTCCGCCGTATTCAGGCCAGCGCATCCGGACCATCTTTTTTGGGGGTGGAACGCCGTCGCTGTTCGATCCCAAATCCATCGGCGAGATTATCGACGCCGCCAATCGCGCCTGCGGGATAGAACCCGACGCCGAGATAACCCTCGAAGCGAATCCGGGCACCGTGGACCTGGCGAAACTCGGCGGGATGCGCGCGGCGGAGGTAAATCGAATCAGTTTCGGCGCGCAGTCGTTCAATGCCGCGACGCTCAAGTTTCTCGGCCGGATTCATTGCGCCGACGAAACCCGCACAGCTGTAAGAATGGCGTATCGCGCCGGCTTCGATCGCCTCAATCTCGATTTGATCTTCGCGGTTCCGGGACAGACGGTTGCCGATGTTCTCTTCGACATCGAATCGGTGGCCGCGCTCGAACCCGATCACATCTCGGCATACAACCTGACCTTCGAAGAAGGCACCGCTTTTTTCACGGACTTGAAGCACGGACGAATCAAACAGCTCGCGACTGACGAGCAGGCCGCGATGTATCAAACCGTGCGCGAAGAAATCCCGCGGCGCGGCTACGCTATGTATGAAATTTCGAACTATGCAGCGCCCGGCCACGAAGCGCGCCACAACCTGACCTACTGGCGCGCGCAGACGTACCTCGGAATCGGCGCGGGCGCTCACAGCTACGCAGGTGACGGGCGCGGCGGCCAGCGCAAGCGATGGTGGAACGAGAAACTCCCGGCGCGTTACATTTCCGCGATCGAAGAGCGCAGAAACGCGGAGGCCGGCGCTGAAACGATCGACGAAGCCGGCGCGCAGAGCGAATTTGTGTTTCTCAATCTACGGCTGCGCGAAGGCTTCGCGCTGGCCGATTTTCACGAGCGCTTCGGCCGCAGCTTCGAATCCATCTTCGGGAGCGTCGCCACCACGCTGTTCGAAAACGGGTTGCTGACGCTCGAGCGCGGCCGAATCAAGCTGACCGATCGCGGCCTGGAAATGGCCGACTCCGTGTTCGCCGAATTCGTCTAGCCGGTGCGCGCGATCGTTGCGTCGAGCAGTTCGACGATGCGGGCCGGCGTGGCAAGCCGGATGAACGCGCCCAGGCGCGGTCCGCGCTCCTGGCCGAGAATCGATCGATACAGAAGCGGAAAAATCTTGCCGGGCTTGTCGTAATTTTCGCGGCCGAGATCGTAAATCTTCTTCTCGATCTCTTCGGCGCTCGCACCCTGATTTTCAACCAGATACGCCGCGAGGCTTTTCAGCTGCGCGCGCTGCGTATCCGACGGCGTGTAGGGTTCCCTCACGATGAAATCGCAGTAGAAATTGAGCGCGCATTCCATCAGCGTCCGGCCCATCGCCTCCGTTTCGGGATCGCCCGCGATCGACGCGTCGTAGCGGACCAGATATTCCCAGATGTGGCCGCGATCCGAAGTGCCCAGCGCGCCGACGGCGTTCATCATCAGCCCGAAGCTGAGCGCCGAGTTGAATCGCCTCGGGGTCGTGCTCTGGATGACAAATTCGAGCACCGATTCGCGCCGCTGCTGCTCCGACGCCGCCGCGTAGGCGCGCAACGCGTCGAGGTATTCGTCGACGTATTGCGGAATCGCCTCGAGAAACAGCTTGCGCGCGCGGCGCGGATTGAGCAGCAGAAAAAATTTGAGCACCTCGATCGGCGCGTAACGCGTCCACTGTTCGACCGTCACGCCGCGTCCGACTGACTTCGAGACCTTGCGCCCTTCCTCGTCGAGGAACATCTCGAACGGAAATCCCAGCGGCGGCTGCGCACCAAGCACGCGCATAATTTGTCCCGAGAGCCGCGCCGAGTCGGTGAGATCCTTTCCGTACAATTCGTAATCGACCTTGAGCACGTACCATCGCAGCGCCCAGTCGACCTTCCATTGCACCTTCGCCTTGCCGCCAAGCACCGACTGCTCGCCGCGAAAACCGCATCCCGGCCTGCCGCCCGCGCTCTTTTCGCACGCGAACTCGATCGATGCGCGCTCGGGGTGGTAAGCCGACACCGTTCGCTCGACGACTTGCCCGCAGTTGGGACAAATCGGCATGAACGGCGACCATCCCGCGCGATTTTCCTCGCGCAGCGTCGGCGCGATGATCGCGGTAATCTCCGCGTGCTTGTCGAGGATCAGCTTCAGTCCCTCGTCGAAGCGCCCCGACGAATACATCTCGGCCGCGCGCATCAGTTCGTACTCGACCTCGACCGGCGCCAGAAATCCGCCGAGCAGCCCGATCATGTGATCGGCAAAGCTCGCGCAGCATCCAAACGGGTCGGGGATCTTCGAGACCGGGATGCCGAGATATTGCTCGACGTCCTCGCGGTTGGGCACGTTCTCCGGCACCTTGCGGAGTCCATCGAGGTCGTCGATGAAAACGATCAGCCGCGACGGCCGTGACGGCTCGATCAGAGCAAACGCCTTGCGCACGAACGACGGACGCAGGATTTCCGCCATCGTGCCCAGATGCGGCAAACCCGACGGGCCGAAGCCGCTCTGGAAAATTACCGGACGCGCTGGCTCGTACGCCGCGACGCGCTCTGCAAGCCGTCGGGCTTCTTCACGCGGCCATAGTTCCGCACCGGCCGCGTTGCCGGGCTGCGAATCTGACTTATCCGAACGGCCGGGTCTCGATACGTCCGCCATCGATCAGTTTTCTTCCTTGGACCAGCCCGGCTAGCTTTCCGGCTTGTCGGGATTCTTGCCGCGCAGCACGCTGGCGACCGCCTCGTGTATCCACGGATCGATCTGCAGGTCGCGATTTTTTTCCGAGGCGAGCCGGAGTTTAACCGCGCAGTTGCCGCAGATAAAGGCCTCTTGGCGAAAGCCCGCGGTATCTTCGACGGAAATGCGCAACAACCACTCGGCGAATGTCCGGCGGCAGATCGCACAGTGAAATTTATTGGAATGGGAATCGGTGGAATCCATAAACGGCTCTTATTCTATATCATTGCTTCAACGCTTTGCGCTGTGGTATTTCGGGACCACCCATGAATTCTTCCACGGCTCGCCAGGATTGTGACGACTGCCTGCATTTTCGGACCGCCGGTCCCGTTATTCGAGCTGATCGCGCCCCAAACGCCCGCACC
The DNA here is from genome assembly GCF_050013435.1 of Binatus sp. (SeqCode). GTDB lineage: Bacteria > Desulfobacterota > Binatia > Binatales > Binataceae > Binatus. Next base: position 12,617 of record NZ_JBEKFG010000018.1, read on the forward strand.
CGAGCTGTCCGCGGCTAAACCGACGACTTCGCCCGTCGTCGCTCGAGGCGGCGCGGGATTGTTTCATCTTAATTATGGATCAGACGTTCACCAGGCAGAAAATCAAGGAATTGCGCGCGATGGTCGGCGAAGGCGATCGCGTGGCGATCGTGCTGCAGGACGATCCCGATCCCGACGGGATGGCGAGCGCGATGGCGCTGCGGACGCTGCTCGGGCGCAACAAGCAGACCACGCCGCTGTTCGCGTTCAAGCCGGTGACGCGGCCGGAAAATCGCACCATGGAGCATCTGCTGGAGATCGAAATCCAGCCGGCCGATACGGAGGAACTGCGCGCCTTCGACAAGATTGCGATGGTCGATGTGCAGCCGCCGTACTTCGGCGAGAAAATTCCGCGCGCCGATATCGTGATCGATCATCATACCGGCTACCCCGGCGGCGCCGCTGAGTTCGAGGACGTGCGGACGAAATACGGCGCGACTGCGACGATCATGACCGAGTACCTGGTCACGGCGGACGAAAAAATCAGCGAGCGCCTGGCGACCGCGTTGCTCTACGGAATTCGCAGCGACACTTTGGCGTTGTCGCGCCGCGTGACCGACGACGACCTGCAAGCGTTCACGCTTCTGGTTCCGCTGGCCAACTACAGTATGCTCCGGCAGATCGATCGTCCCGAGCTGCCGCTCAGTTTCGCACGAATCTTGGCGCGCGCGATGAAACGGATGGTGGTCAAGGACCGGCTGGTCGTGCTCAATCTCGGCCACGTCGAGCGCGACGACCTGATCGTGCAGATGGCGGACTTCTGCCTGCAGTTCGAGGGCGTGGCGTGGGTGGCGGTGGCGGGCAAGCTCAGCGGCAAGCTGGTGATAAGCGTGCGCAACCACGGGATGAGCGGAGACAACGCGGGCGAGGCGGTGAAGAATCTGTTCGCCGATATCGGCAGCGCCGGCGGCCATCGCAACATGGCCAAGGCGGTGATCCCGTTGCGCGCATGGCGTCGGCGCGAGGGCACTACCCGCGACGCGCAAATCGAATCGCGGCTGCGCGAATTGTTCGCCGCGGCGATCAAGGGCGACGCCGAAGCCGGCGGAGCGCGCAGCGCGCCCGGCCGCAACGGCAACTGACGCGCGCGCCGCCGCACGGCCGTTTACCGGTTGGCGCGATTTACATATCGTGGTTGCCGGCGATGTGTGATCTGGTCCGATGAGTCCGAGGCTGTTCAAAATTTCTCCGCTCGAATTTCTGGCGCCGATGATTGTCGGCTGCGCGCTGTTCATGGAGATGCTCGACTCGACAGTCATCTCGACCGCGCTGCCGGTGATGGCCAAATCGTTGGGCGAGGATCCGATCAAGCTCAACCTCGCGATCACCTCCTACCTGCTGAGCCTGGCGGTTTTCATACCGATCAGCGGCTGGATGGCGGATCGATTCGGCGCGCGCACGGTCTTTCGCGCCGCGATCGTGATCTTCACAATCGGTTCGGTGCTCTGCGGAGTGTCGCAATCGCTGCCGCAGCTGGTCGCCGCGCGTATCGCGCAGGGCTTCGGCGGGGCGATGATGGTCCCGGTCGGACGTTTGATCGTGCTGAAAACGGTGGCCAAGTCCGAGCTGGTAACCGCGATGTCCTATTTGACCGTGCCCGCGGTGCTGGGACCGGTGGTCGGGCCGCCGATCGGCGGGTTCATCGTGACCTATTATTCCTGGCGCTGGATTTTCTTCATCAACGTGCCGATCGGCGCGATCGGCATCACGCTGATCACCTGGTACATCCCCAACATCCGCGAGGATTTGATCGTCCCGCTCGACTGGCGGGGCTTTCTGCTTACCGGCCTGGGGCTGGCGGGCATGGTCTTCGGCTTCGAGTCGATTGGCCGCGGCGTGCTTCCCGCCGGCATCGTCATGTGCGTGATGGCCGGCGGCGGCATGTGCATGGCGCTCTACATCATGCACGCCAAGCGCATCGACTATCCGATCATCGACCTGGGGTTGATGAAAATCCCGACCTTCAACGCGGCTACGATCGGCGGCGGATTTTTTCGGATGGGCATCGGCGCGTTGCCGTTTTTATTGGCGATGCTGCTGCAGGTGGTGTTCGGACTTAGCGCGTTCGCCTCGGGAATGCTGACGTTCGCCAGCGCCGCGGGTGCCTTGTTCATGAAGATGACGGCGACGCCAATCATCCGGCGCCTGGGTTTCCGCTCGGTGCTGATCGGCAACGGCGTGCTCAGCGCTTTCATCATGGTGAGCTACTCGCTGTTCCGCTCGACGACGCCACACTACGTCATCATATTGGCGCTGCTGACCGGAGGATTCTTTCGCTCGCTTCAATTCACCGCGCTGGGCAGCCTGGCCTATGCCGACGTATCCAACGCGATGATGAGCGGCGCGAGCAGTCTGTCGAGCATGGCGCAGCAATTGTTTTTGAGCCTCGGCGTGGCGCTGGGTGCGATGGTGCTGCACATGAGCATGGGCGCGCGCGGCACCGGGCATCTGTCGGTGCATGATTTCACCCCGGCCTTTGTGATCATGGGAGTTCTCGCGCTGATGTCGTCCGTGCTTTTCATCCCGCTGGAGTATCATGCCGGCGATGAAGTGAGCGGGCGGCGGACCGGCGTCGAGCTTGCTCGCACGGCGCAGACAGTTCCGCAAGCGGATTGATCGCGCGCGGTCGTTTACCGAAGCCGGCGATACCTTTATCTTAATGCTCGTGAATGCGGCGGAGGCGACCGTGGAGGTCAAGAACCGGCTCGGACTTCATCTGCGGGCCGCATCCGCGCTGGCGCAGACGGCCGCGAAGTTCACCTCGCAGGTGATGATTGGCCGCGGCAAGAACCTGGTCAGCGCCAAGAGCATGACCAGCCTGATGATGCTGGGGGCGGCGCAGGGCTCCAAGCTCAAGGTCCGTGCCGAAGGCGCCGACGCGCGCGAGGCTCTCAAGGCCGTGCAGACGCTGTTCGACGAGCGCTTCGGCGAGGAATGAGCGGGCAGAGTCGAGCTGTCGCGGCGAACCGAGCAGTTCACGCTGCGCGCCATCTTGATTCTGTCCGATTGGTCAGTTATACCCATCACTACCTGAAAATCTTGAGGCGCGTTGCCGTTTTTTCACTTTCCGGCAGGCGCTATGCTGACCCCTCTGGAATAGAACTCAATTGAACTTCTCAGTCCCGCGCGCCGCCCGCGTAAGTTGAATTCCGGTCTGCGACGGCGCACCCGAAAACACGCTTTTCAAGGAGCAATTGCTAATGCCGCTTAAGGATTTCCTGTTCACGTCCGAGTCAGTCTCCGAAGGCCATCCGGACAAAATGTGCGATCAGATTTCAGACGCCGTGCTCGATGCGCTCATCGCCGAGGACCCCGACTCGCGCGTCGCCCTTGAGTCGCTGGCCAAGACCGGGCTGATCGTGCTGGCCGGCGAGATCACCAGCCGCGCACGCCCCGACTATGTGAAACTCGCGCGGCAGACCGCGGTCGAAATCGGGTACGACAGCACCGAGGTCGGTTTCGACGGCAACCGCTGCGCGGTGCTGACCGCGATCGAGCCGCAGTCGGCCGATATCTCGCAGGGTGTGACCGAGGGGCAGGGGCTGCACAAGGAACAGGGCGCCGGCGATCAGGGCCTGATGTTCGGTTTCGCGTGCGACGAGACGCCGGAATCGATGCCGCTGCCGATCGCGATGGCGCATCGGCTGATGGAAAATCTGACCAAGCTGCGCAAAACCCGTCAGCTCGATTTTCTGCGCCCCGACTCCAAGAGCCAGGTCACGGTGCGCTACGCCGACGGCCGGCCGGTCGAAGTGACGGCGGTGGTCATCTCGACGCAGCATTCGCCGGACGTGAAATACGAAAAAATCCGCGAGTCGGTGATTGAGCAATTGATCAAGAAGACCATTCCCGAACAGTACCTGACTCGCGCCACGGTCTACCACGTCAATCCCACCGGCAGCTTCATCATCGGCGGACCGCATGGCGATTGCGGACTCACCGGGCGCAAAATCATCGTCGATACCTACGGCGGCTACGGCCGTCACGGCGGCGGCGCGTTCTCGGGCAAGGACCCGAGCAAGGTCGATCGCTCGGCCTGCTACATGGCGCGTCACGTGGCCAAGAATGTTGTCGCGGCGGGACTCGCCACGAAATGCGAAATCCAGGTCGCCTACGCGATCGGCGTCGCCGAGCCGGTCTCGATACTCGTCGATACCTTCGACACCGGCGTCGTGCCGCAGAACAAGCTCTCGGCCACCCTGCGCGAGCTGTTCGATTTCCGGCCCGCCGGAATCATCAAGACGCTGAACTTGAAGCGCCCGATCTATCAGCCGACCGCCGCCTACGGACACTTCGGCCGCACCCCGCATGACGGGCTGTTCCCGTGGGAGCGGGTCGATATGGCCGAGACTCTGCGCAGCGCGTTCGGGCTCGACGGCCGCAGCTGATAGCGCACCGCGCGCTCTCCATCAAACCAGACAGAAACTTTCGGAGTATGAATACGATGGCCACGACGGCAAGAAAGCTCAAAGCAATTCCCAAATCCCGCGCCAACGGAAACGGACGCGACTTCGACGTGCATGACCTCGGACTGGCCGAGGCCGGACGCAAGCGGATCGAATGGGCCGACAAGCAGATGCCCGTGCTGCGCCGGCTGCGCGAGCGATTCGCCAAAGAACTGCCGCTCAAGGGCCAGCGGCTGGGCGCCTGCCTGCATATCACCTGCGAGACCGCCAACCTGCTGCGCACCCTGAAGGCGGGCGGCGCCGAAGTGCTCGCCTGCGCGTCCAACCCGCTCTCGACGCAGGATGACGTGGCGGCGGCGCTCGTCGATCAGTACGGCATCCCCACCTTCGCCATCCACGGCGAAGATCGCGACACCTACTACGGCCATCTGCGGGCCGTGCTCGAACGCCGTCCGACGATCACGATGGACGACGGCGCCGACCTGGTCAGCCTGCTTCACACCGAGTTCGCCAGCCATGCCGCCGGCGTCAAGGCAAGCATGGAGGAAACGACCACGGGAGTAATCCGGCTGCGCGCGATGGCCAAGGATGGCGCGCTCAAGATTCCGGTGGTCGCGGTCAACGACGCACAGACCAAGCATCTGTTCGACAATCGTTATGGCACCGGACAGTCCACGCTCGACGGCATCATCCGCGCTACCGGGGTTCTAATCGCGGGCTCGGTGGTAGTGGTGGCGGGCTACGGTTATTGCGGCCGCGGCATCGCGTCACGCGCGCGCGGGCTTGGCGCCGACGTAATCGTCACGGAAGTCAACGCGATACGCGCGCTGGAAGCCGCGATGGACGGGTTCCGCGTGATGAAGATGGTCGAGGCGGCGAAAGTCGGCGATATTTTCATCACCGCGACCGGCGACAAGCACGTGCTCACTTCCGCGCATTTCGGCCTGATGAGGGATGGTGCGTTCCTGAGCAACTCGGGCCATTTCGACATCGAGATCGATGTCGCTTACCTCAACGACGCCGCGAAAAAGGTCGATCGCGACGTCACCCGCAACATCGACGCGTATCATTTGTCCAACGGGCGCATCGTCTATCTCCTCGGCGAGGGCCGGCTGGTCAACCTCGCGTGCGCCGAAGGCCATCCCGCGCAGGTCATGGACATGAGTTTCGCGACGCAGGCGATGGCGTCGGAATGGGTGGCGAAGGGCGCGCAGCTCTCGGTCAAGGTTCACGAGGTGCCCGTCGAGATCGAGGAGGAAATCGCCGGCGTGAAGCTAGCCGCGATGAGCCTCAAGATCGATACGCTGACCGCCGAGCAGCGCAAATACCTGGCAAGCTGGGAATCCGGCACCTAGCCGGGTGCGACGGTGAAAGCGGAACGAATCGATATCGAGCAGGCGCGGCGCGCCAGCGGACTCCGGATCGTCACGCTTGCGCACGTGCCCAGCCCATGGGGTGAAGCGCTCAAGGGCATCCTGCATATCAAGCAACTCCCGCACGCGCGAGTCGGCCATGTCTTTGGTTCGCCGACTCAGATACTTCTGGAATGGACCGCGCAAGACAGCTTTCCGGTCATGGCATGGAATGACGAACGCCCGCGTACCACGTGGATCGACCAGCTCTATCTCGCCGAGCGGCTGGCGCCGACGCCGCGCCTTATCCCGGAGCGCCTCGAGGACCGAATCCTGATGTTCGGCTACTGCAACGAGCTATGCGGCGAGAACGGTCTTGGATGGACCGAACGGCTGCGGTGGGTGCATGAGGCACTCGCGAAACCCGGTGGCGATCCGGCAGGCACCTCGGCATACCTGGGAAAGAAGTACGGCTACACTCCGGAAATCGGCAAACGCGCCACCGAACGAGTCGTCTCGGGTCTGACCGCGCTCGCAGCACGGCTCGAACAGCAGAAGTCTCGAGGGAGCCGATTCTTCATCGGCGACACTATGTCGGCGATGGACATTTATTGGGCCGCTTTTTCGAATATGATCAAGCCGCTCGCGCCCGAGCTATGCCCGATGCCGCGGATGATTCGCGAGATGTTCACAGCGACCGAGCCGAGCATCGTCGCCGCGACGCATCCGATCCTGATCGAGCATCGCGATTTCATCTTCAAGAACTACCTCGAGCTGCCGGTAGATCTTTCTTAGTGCCGAGTTGGAATCAGCCGGTAGCGCACGCTAGTTACGCGCCGTGAGCGCGGCGTCCGGCGTCTGATCCAGGTAGTCGCCCGCCGAAAGTCGATGCGGGTTGCGATCGCGGATCGCCCTTACCAGATTCATTAGCGCTTCGATCAACTCGCGCTCGCCAAGCCGCGGATAGAGCACCCTCGCGAGCCGGCTGCCGTCACGCGCGCCGCCCACCATCAGGACGTAGTCATTCTTGCCGTATCCGATTATCCCGATCTCGGCCGTCGGCGGACGCGAGCAACTATTGGGGCATCCGGCCATCCGGATCATAACGTCGACGTTGCCGAGCCCCTCGCGCTCCAGCTCCGCAAGATAACCGGGTAGCGCGCGCTCCGCATGCGTCATCGCGAGGCCGCAGGTCGGCTTGGCGGGACAGGCCATCGCGAGCCGGCGAATCTGCGGCACTTCGCCGTCGAAGGGCACGCCATGCTCGGCGAGCGTCCGCTCAATCCACTCGCGACGCTCGGCGGGAACGTGCGCCAATATCAGATGCTGGTTGGGCGTGACGCGCACCCCGATTCCTTCGAGTTGCGCGACGATCCGGCGGATAGCGCTCCGATATCGAATCGCAACCTCGTCACGCACTCGTCCGTTGGGAATCAGGATTCCCGTGTAAAGAAAATCCCCGGCGCCGGCTTCCCGATGCCATCCCAGGTGATCAAGCACCGGCGGCAGCCGGAGCGGTTCGGCGTCGGCGAGCGCGATTCCAAAGCGTTCGCGCAGAGTCTCTTTGAGTTGAGTTACTCCGATGCGGCGAATCGTGTATTTCCATCGCGCGGCGCGACGGCTTCGGCGTTCGCCATGCTCGCGTTGTATCGCCGCAATTGCGCGCACTGTATCCAACACCTGCTCGCGTTGGACAACTCCCAGGTAAAGAGCCAGCAACGGCATCGTGTCGGGCTGGTTGTGCGTCGCGCCCAAGCCGCCGCCGCTGTATAGGTCATAGCCCGTGACCCCGCGGCCATCGACGCGCGGGAGAAAACCGACGTCCTGCGTCAGCAGATCGACGCTGTTGTCGTGCGGATGCGCAAAGCCGACTTTGAACTTGCGCGGCAGGTACTGTGCGCCGTAGATCGGCTCTTCCGAGTTCAGCGGCGCGATCTGTTGTCCGCTGCGGTCGGCGAGGAACACCTGGTAGTAGGCCGAACTCCGGGGCGCCAGCTCGCGCGCCACCGCGTGCGCCAGTTCGCGCGAATCGAGCGGAAGTTCGGCGTCCAGATCGTCGATCGGGCTGGCGACCGTATTACGATTAACGTCGCCGCACGCGCCAAGCGTGGTGAGCTGGAAGCCGTTGTCACTGTAGCTCGTGTTGATGTGGCGAATCAGCGGATGCAGATTGTGCCCGCGCACGTGATGGAATTGAACGCCCTGGCGCGAAGTAAGCCGGATGCTGCCGTCGGCGTAGCGATCGGCCGCCGCATCGAGCGCGAGCCACTGCGCCGGCGCAAGCTCGCCGCCCGCGGGAATCTTGACCCGCACCATGAAGATGAAGTCACCGTCCTTCTTGCCGCTTTCGTTGCGTTCGCGCTGTTTGTAGATGCCGAAATGCTTCGCGATTTCCTTGGCATGCTCGCTGATCGTCTCCGCCTCGCGCGCGCTCAGCGCGTCGATCTCCGAGCGCATCGTATGACGACTCTCATGCGTCGACTGGACGTAAAAGAGCCCCTCGCTCGCATGCTTGAGGCGCTCGACGGTGGACATTTCCGCCGCGCTTGCGTTTGCGAGCGTTACCGGACGGGCGTCATGTGGATGCTTAGGTGCCATTGATACAATTCGAGGCGCGCCCGATGGCACGGAAGCTGATCAGGCGCGCTAGTCGTCGATTTTAACGCGCGACCAGCGCCGGTAGATCTCACCGCATCCGACCGACGCGCCGATCAGCAACAGCGCAAGGAAGAACCGCAGCGAAAGCGGATGCCATAGCGCATCGCCCAAAAAGGCGAACAGGATCGTCCCGGGAATCATGCCGATCATCGTCGCCCAGAAGTAATCGTGAAACGTGATCGGAGACGCGCCCGCCAGCAGGTTCAGCGCGTTGTACGGAATCACCGGGACCATCCGCAGGTACAGGATTATCTGGAAACCGTGCTTGGCGATTCTGCGCAGCATCGACTCGAATCGCTGGCCGACGACCCGCTCGACGAACGACCTGCCGAGGAACCTTCCCGCCGCAAACGCTACCAGCGCGCCTACATCGCCGCCGATCAGCGAGTACACCGATCCCCACTTGGTGCCAAACGCCAGTCCGCCCGCGATAGTCATCACCGCGCCGGGCACCAGGAACGACGGCCCCACCGCGTACAGCAGCATATAAACGACCGGCCCCCACGCGCCCCACTGAATCACCTGGGCTTTGACCAATGCGGGTTGGGTGAACCATTCGGAGTGCGCAATCAGAAGCCAGACTGAGCCGCCAAGCAGGATCGCGATTATCGCGATCTTGAGAACGTTCGTCAGCATCGAGCCGTTTGCGCTCGGCTTGGGTGCTTGAGTCCCGATTGGATTGACGGCGGCCATGAGCCTTCAATGATATTGGGCGGCAACGGATTAAGACAAGGCTTTGCGCGCGCGTTGTAGGCGCGTCACGATGCTATTAAAGTCGGCGCAGCGATCGGCTCCATAAATCGCCAAGGAATAGATCATTCCCATGAACGAACTCTCGGATAAAGTCGCAATCATCACCGGCGGCGGCTACGGAGTCGGCAAACAGATCGCGCTGAAGTACGGGGCAGCCGGCGCGAAAATTGTAATCGCGGCGCGTTCGATCGAACCGATGAAGCAGACCTGCGCCGAACTCGAGCGCAGCGGCGCCCGCGCGATTTACGTGTGCACCGACGTTTCCAGGGAAGCCGACTGCGCAAAGATGGCGGACGAGACGATGAAGGCATTCGGCCGCATCGACATTCTCGTCAACAACGCCGGTATCTCGGGCCCGACCAAGCGGATCACCGAAATGTCGCTCGCCGAATGGCAGGAGACACTCGATATCGACTTGACCGGAACGTGGCTGGCGACTCGCGCCGTGCTGCCGGTGATGGACCAGCAGGGCTGCGGCAACATCATCAACATCTCGTCGGGCGCGGGACGGCGCGGTTTTCCGATGCGCTCGCCGTACGCGGCGGCGAAGTGGGCAATGATCGGACTGACGCAGACGGTGGCCGGCGAATGGGGTCAGCGTGGAATCCGATGCAACTGCATTTGCCCAGGCGCAATCGAGGGCGAACGAATCGAACGCGTGATGCGCGCGCGGGCCGAGGCCCTCAAGCGGCCGTACGAGCAAATCCGCGGTCAGTTCGTGTCGCAGGCCGCGATGAACAGAATGGCGACCGAGGAGGAAGTCGCGCGCGTCGCGCTATTCCTCGCGCTCGATTTGTCGGCGGGAGTCACCGGGCAGACGATGAACGTAGATTGCGGCAGCATCATGAACTAGGCGCGCCGCCGGCAGCTAACGCGCGATGTCATTGTCGCGCACGCTGCTCTCGAAGCCACCGCTCTCGAGCCGCTTCATCAGCTCGCGCGCGAGCACGGGAGAGCGATGCCGTCCGCCGGTGCATCCGAGACCGACCGTCAGGTAACTCTTGCCTTCGCGCTGATACAGCGGAATCAGAAAATCAAAAAGACGGCCGACCTCGTCGATAAAGCGCTGCGACTCCGGCTGCGCCATCACGTACTCGCGCACGCGCGGGTCCGATCCGGTGAGCGGCCGCAGCTCGGGGACAAAGAACGGATTGGGAATAAACCGCACGTCGAGCACGACGTCCATCCCGACCGGCAATCCGTACTTGTAGCCAAAAGAAACTATCGCTATCGACATTCTGGATCCCGCGCCCGCGCCCAGCACGGCCGCGGTAACCACCTCGCGCAGTTCGTGGACCGTGAGCGCGGTCGTATCGATCACCCGGTCGGCCCGCTCGCGCATCTCGGCCAGCGCGAGACGTTCGCGGCGAATGCTCTCGGCGACAGTCGCTCCGCTGGCAGCCATCGGATGCGGCCGGCGGCTCTCAGAGTAGCGGCGCGCGAGCACGTCGTCGGACGCGTCGAGAAAAATCACTTCGGGATAGATTCCGGCGGCATCGAGTTCCGCGAATACCCGCGGCCATTGCGGGAAGAACAGCCGTTCGCGCGAGTCCACCCCGAGCGCGACGCCGCGTAGAGCGGGATCGCGTCCCGCGGCAAGCATCGCGACATTGGGCGCCAGCGCGACCGGGAGATTATCGACGCAGTAGAAGCCGAGATCCTCGAGCACGCGCATCGCGGAGGCGCGTCCCGATCCTGAGACACCGGTAACTATTATCAGGCGAGGTGGCTGAGGCGAGCTCATCGGGCTCTGGCTTTGTGCCGCGGCATAAGGCGGACGCGATTCGTCGTCTCAGTACTTGTTGTCTTCTTCCTTGATCAGGGAATACAGCTCGGCGCTGTCCTTGGCCGCGAGCAGGCGGCTTCGAAAAGCCCCGTCCTTGAGCAATCGCGACACCCGCGCGAGGGCTTTCAGATGCAGGCTGGCGGAATCCTCCGGCGCGACTAGCACGAAGAATAGTTGCGACGGGCCGCCGTCGAGCGAATCGAAATCGACTCCCTGAGCATGGCGGCCGAACACTCCGATTATCTTGGTCACCCCGCGCAGCTTGCCGTGCGGGATCGCGATTCCGTCGCCGATCGCCGTCGAGCCCAGCCGCTCGCGCTCCGCGAGCACCGCGGTCAGGTCAGCGAGCTTGATCTCCTTGTAATTTGCGGCCAGCGCTTTGGCCAGTTCATTCAAGACGTCGGGCTTGGTGGCGCCCTTCAAGTCGGCAATGACCATGTCAGGGCTGAGGATATCGGTAATTTTCATCTAGTCGTCCAGGTCCGGTGAAAAAGTGAAAACTCAAAATCGAAACATGCCGTTACGTTCTAATGGCTTTGGCGGTTGACGGCTTTGAATTCGTTGCCGTTGCCGCTCCCGATTGCAAATGCAGTCGCCGCAGCGCATTGGCGAAGCGCGAGACTGCCGCGAATCAAGTTTCCTCGCCGGCGCTAAGGACCTCGCCGGTCGAGGGCGATCTGACTTTCTTCGCCTTGAATTTTTCCAGATGCTTCTTCAGTTGGCGTCCGACCTTGTCCGCGAGCAGATCGATCACCGAGTAAAGATCCTTGGTTTCTTCCTGCGCGCTCACTGACAGGCGCCCTGATTGGACAGTAACTTCGCCGTGCTGACGGTATTTGTCAACCGTGAGAATCAAGTGAGCCTGACAGGCCCGTTTGAGCAACTTGCCGACGTGCGCGAATTTTCGTTCCGCATACAGCCGGAGCGCATCGGTTGGCTCGACGTGACGAAACGTCACTGTCACTTGAGTCGCCGGAGCGTCCGCGATCCGCGCCGCTCGCCGCACCTTTCGCGATGCCGCCCGGCCGCGCTTTCCTTGTTTGTCGATTTTACTCATCTTGCTTGTTTCGTCTTTTGGTTTTTCGTTTTTCGTTTTTTATTGCCCGCGCGCGGACCGGTCATCCGATCTGTTTGCGGTTTGCCGACGGAGGGATTCCCAGCGCCTGTCGATACTTGGCCACCGTGCGCCGCGCGATATTGATCTGCCTGGCCCGCAGCATCTCCGCGATCGCCTGATCCGACAGCGGATTTTGCGGAGTCTCCGCCGTCACCATCCCGCGGATCTGCTCCTTTACGGTCTCGGCGCTGACGTCCTCGCCGCTGGCGCCCTTCACCCCCGAGGTGAAGAAAAACTTCAACTCATAGATTCCCTGCGGAGTATGCGCGTACTTGTTGGCGGTTGCGCGGCTGATCGTGGATTCATGCATCCCGATATCTTCGGCGACATCCTTGAGCACCAGCGGTTTGAGCAGGCTGATGCCGTGATCGAAGAATGCGCGCTGAAATTTCACGATCGAGGTTGCGACCTTGAAGATCGTCTGCTGGCGCTGGTAGATCGATTTGACCAGCCAGCGAGCCGAGCGCAGCCGTTCCTGCAGATACTCCCGCGTCTCCGGCGCAACGTCCACGTCATTGAGCACGCGCTGGTAGTAACCTGCCAGGCGCAGGCGCGGCACCGCGTCGCGATTGAGCGTGACGACGTAATCCTCGCCGACCTTGTGGATATAAACGTCGGGCACCACGTAAGTTGGCTCGTCGCCGCCGTAGTCGCGTCCCGGTTTGGGCTCGAGCACCGAGATTATTTTGGCCGACTGCCCGACTGTTTCCACCGGCACGCCGAGAACCTTGCCGATTTCGGCGTAGCGATGCTTTTCGAGCAAGTCCAGGTGATTGCTGACGATTCGCGCCGCCAGCGATTCTTCCATCCCCAGGTTCTGCAGCTGCGTGAGCAGACACTCGCGAAGATCGCGCGCGGCGACGCCGGGCGGATCGAAACGCTGCACGCGCGCCAGCACCCGCTCGACTTCGGCGGGCGCAACTTCGAGTTGCGCCGCCAGCTCATCGAGGGGAGTCTCCAGATATCCGTCTTCGTTGAGGTTGTAGATGATGGTCGCGCCGATCTGCTGGTCGGATTCGGTCAGGTTCGACAGCCTCAGCTGCCACATCATGTGGTCTTCGAGCGAACTTCGGCGCAGGGGCGTGTTTTCGAGTGCACTTCGATGGTCGTCGTCGGAATCAGGGGGCGTGCTTTCCTGCCAGTTGTTCGAATAGGTCTCGAGATATTCGCGCCAGTCGAGCTTTTCGAGATTGTTCAGTTCCTTGAGTTCGAGCGCGGCGTCCCGCGCTTCGGTCTCGACGCTGGGCGCGGGTTTTTCCTCGCGCGAACCGGTTTCCCAGTCGTCATCGGAATTTGCGCTGGCGGCGTCCTCGCCCTCGGGCGGCAGCGGTTCGCCGTCGGCTTGGGCGGCGGCTTCGGGATCGGACGCCTCGGATTCGGAAGCAGCTTCGGCGGGACTCTGATCGAGCGGCTCGAGCATCGGATTCTGTTCGAGTTCCGACTGCACGATCGCTTCGAGTTCAGGGAGCGAGAGCTGCAGGATTTTGATCGCCTGCTGGAGCTGCGGCGTCATCACCAGTTGCTGGCGAAGCCGCAGATCCTGTCCGAGTTTTACTTCCAGCGCCATCGAAGAACTGCTTGCTAATCCGTCGCAGCGGCCGGCGTCGCGCCCGCGCCCGGAGACGCGTCCGAATGCGGAAACAGCACGGCGTGAGCGCAATCGACCACGCTCTGGCTGGTGTTGAGATATACCGTGATCTTACAGCCGGTGATCTGATCGTTGCCGTCATGCGCGACCGGACTGCCGGTCAGAACTACGGTGCGCTTGGTCTGGTCCATCACGCCGTGCTTGCCAGTAGCCCATCGCGTGCCCTGACTGAGCCGAACGTTCCCGTCCGCGACCATGTCCTTCATCTGTTTGAAGTCTTTGTCTAAATAGTTTACCCGCAGCTGATCGCTGGTGAGTTGCGCGTCCGCCTGGGTAGCGTGCACATTTCCGATCCACAGGACCGAATGATTCTGGTAATCGAGCGACATCGACTCGGACTTTATATCGATCGGGGCCTTGTTGTTGCCGAATTGCATCCCCCCAAACGCACCGCCTTGTTGCGGCTGATTTGAAGCGAGCTTGGTCTCGCCGCCGGCGGCCGCCTTGGGCGCCTTGTGCGGCGCGGCAGCCTCGACCGGAGCGGTGGCGCTCGCTGGGGGAGTCGCGGATGCGGGAGCGCTCGGCGCAGAAGCGGGAGGTTCGGATGCGGGCACATCGGCCGGCACCGGCGCAAGCGTCATCGGCGGCGCGATCGCGCCAGCCGGTGGAGCTGTCGCGGCGGTCGTCACTGGCGTTGATTCCGGGGCAACCGCTGCGGGAGCGGTCGTCGTAGTCGTCGCAATTGACGGCGCCGCGGCAGGTGCAACGTATGCTGCGGTCACCGGCACGGCCGGTACTGAAGCCGGCGCTTCTGCCGGCGCAGTCGCAACGGCAGGCGCCGAAGCCGGCGCTTGGGCCGGAGCAGTCGCGACGGCCGGTGCCGAAGCCGGCGCTTCTGCCGGAGCAGGTGCGATTGCAACGGCCGGTGCTGCGGGCGGCGCTTGGGCCGGAGCAGTCGCGACAGCAGGCGCAGATGGCGGCGTGCCCGGCACTCCGCCGGTCACGCTGATCGAATCGCCGCTTGAATCGTCGATACTGGCGGGCTGGGGAACGGACGCGGCTGGCGGCGCCGAATTCGCGGGTTCGTTGCGAATCGAATCACCGACCGTCCCCGAACCCATCGCAGGCCCTGAATCCGGCGCGCCGGCGCCATTCTGAGCCCATGCCGGCGATGCGAGCGCAATTGCGACTACCGCAGTCGCGACGATGCGCGACGCCCGACTAACTTTGCTTGGATTTTTCACTATCTTTCTTCGGTGTGACTACGGTCTCTACCTGCGTACTAAGCTGGAAGACACGCGTCTTGGGATGACCGATCAACCCCACCCCGGTCACTTTCAGTCCGTCGCCGACGACCGTCACGAGACCCGCCGCTTCGACCTTGTCATCATCGGGCATGAAGGTCGCGGAGTCGGTGCTGAGCACATAATCGCCGAAGTGGATAACCGTGCCTCCGCTTAAATACGCGCGCGTCACATGATTCCCGTTCAAGGTCAAATCCGCATGCGGTGCGTTGACGACCACCGGCTTGCCGTCCGACGAGACCATCGTCACGACAGCGTCGGTCAGCTTCAGCGTGGTCTTGTCAGCCGTGTAGTCTGCCTCGCCGGCGGTCAGCACCCACTGCCGCTCGCCGGCTTTCATCTGCGTCCAGTGAAAATTATGCGCACGAAGGAGAGTTCCGGGGACCAGCCCGGCCGCTGTCTCCAGGACTTGAGCGGCGGAGCGATGGCGCACGATCCAAACGGTCGCAATCAGCAGGATAATCAGCGCGGCCGCGCCGAAACCCGCCAGCGCCCTGGCGATTTTCTTGGGACTCAACTTCAATCTCTCCGAGCTTTCACGGTATCAAGTGCTTTTTTCCAAGTAAACCGAGCGGCGCTTCGGCACCATACTTGCAAAACGCCGCGAACCTGCGCTCATTACCCTGCAATCACCGCGCGTAACCTCACACAAACACGGTTTGCGCAAATCAGACGGCCTCGCGGGACAGGTGATGGATTCGCTTGAGCGTGTCGAGCAACGCCGGCAGCTCGTCGAGCCGATATGAATTGGGACCATCGCTCAGTGCGCGGTCAGGGTCCTCATGCACTTCCATGAAAATTCCATCGATTCCGGCCGCAGCCGCCGCGCGCGCCAGCGGCGCTACGAACTCGCGCTGGCCACCCGAGCGTTCGCCGCCAGCGCCCGCGCCCGGAAGCTGCGCCGAATGGGTCGCATCGAAGACCACGGGGTAGCCCAAGCCGCGCATTATCACCAGCGATCGCATGTCGGAGACGAGATTATTGTAGCCAAACGAAAATCCGCGCTCGGTCAGAATGATTCGCCGCGTCCCCGCCGCCTCGGCTTTCGCGACCACTGCCTTCATGTCCCACGGGGCGAGGAACTGGCCCTTCTTGATGTTAACGGCGCATCCGGTCTTCGCGGCGGCGGCGATAAGATCCGTCTGGCGGGAGAGCAGCGCGGGAATCTGAATCACGTCGACGACTTCGGCCGCGGCCGCCGCTTGCGACGGCTCGTGGATGTCGGTCAGCACGGCGACGCCCGACTCGCGTTTCACGCGCGCCAGAATCTCGAGCCCGCCGATCAAGCCGGGGCCGCGAAACGAGCTGTGACTGGTGCGATTGGCCTTGTCGAATGAGGATTTGAATACCAACGGCAGCTTGGCGCGACGCGCGATATCAGCCAGCCGCGTCGCGTGGCGGATGCATGATTCGTAGCTCTCGATCACGCACGGACCCGCGATGAGCACAAGTTCCGGCCCGCCAAAAACGGCGTCGCCGGCTTTGACCTGGGCCACGCTCACGAAACCGATCTCAGCTCCCGCACCTTCGGGCGCTTCACTCCAAGCTCCGAGCGGCGTTGTACGGCCGCGCGAATCAAGCCGCGAAACAGCGGATGACAATCGAGCGGACGCGACTTCAGCTCGGGATGGAACTGGCAGCCGAGAAACCACGGATGCCCCTTCAGCTCCATTATCTCGACCAGGCTGTCGTCGGGCGAGGTGCCGGTGGCAATGAGCCCGACTTTCTCGAGCCGCTCGCGATATGAGTTGTTAACTTCGAAGCGATGGCGATGGCGCTCGGAGATGCGCGCCTTGCGGTACAGCGACGCCGCCAGCGAGCCCGACTTCAGCATGCACGGGTACGCGCCCAGGCGCATCGTGCCGCCCTTTTTCGAGACGTCGCGCTGCGACTCCATGATCGCGATGACGGGATCGGGCGAGTCGGGCGCGTTCTCGGAGGTGTTGGCGCGCTTGAGGCCGAGCAGGTCGCGCGCCGCCTCGATCACCATCATGTGCAGGCCGTAGCAGATGCCGAGAATCGGCACACCGTTTTCGCGGGCATAGCGGACGGCGCGAATCATGCCCTCGGTGCCGCGCTCGCCGAAGCCGCCGGGAACGATTATCGCGTGGGCCGAGGCCAGCCGCTCCTCGACGTTTTGCTTTTCGAGCTGTTCGGAATCGACATAGTCGATGGTGACGCGGGCCTCATTGCTGATCGCGCCGTGCGCGATCGCTTCGTGCAGGCTCTTGTACGAATCCTGCAAGTTGACGTACTTGCCGACCACCGCGACGTTGACGGTAACTTTGGGATTTTGCGCGGTCTTGACGATTCGCCGCCACTTGGAGAGGTTCGGCGCGCCGGTCCAGATGTTGAGCTTCTCGCACACGCGCTGATCGAAGCCCTCGTCGTGAAAACGCAGCGGCACCTCGTAGATCGTCGGCACGTCCGGCGCCGAGATCACGCAGTTCTCCTCGACGTTGCAGAAGTGGGCGATCTTCGCTTTGAGCTTTTGTTCGAGCTGGCGATCGCATCGGCACAGCAGGATGTCGGGCTGAATCCCCAGGCCGGTCAACTCTTTGACGCTGTGCTGCGTGGGCTTGGTCTTGAGCTCGCCCGCGGTGGGGATAAACGGGACCAGCGTCAGGTGCACGTACAGGACATTTTCGCGGCCGAGGTCCCAGCGGAACTCGCGCACCGCTTCCAGGAACGGCAGGCTTTCGATATCGCCGACCGTCCCGCCGATTTCCACGATGATCAGGTCCGCGCCCTCGGCCGCGCTCAGGATGCGCCGTTTGATCTCGTCGGTGATATGCGGAATCACCTGCACGGTCGCGCCCAGGTAGTCGCCGCGCCGTTCCTTCTGAATAACCGTGTCGTAGATCTGGCCGGTGGTGCAGTTGTTGCGCCGGCCCATCGGCGTCTGCACGAAACGCTCGTAATGCCCCAGGTCGAGATCGCTCTCGGTGCCGTCGTCGGTTACGAACACTTCGCCGTGCTGGGTGGGACTCATCGTGCCGGGATCCACGTTGATATAGGGATCCATCTTCAGCAGCGTGACCTTGAGCCCGCGCGCCTCGAGCAGCGCGCCCAGCGACGCCGCGGCCAAACCCTTGCCGAGCGACGAGACCACGCCGCCGGTTACGAAAATAAATTTTGTCTTTCCCCGCTCCACGTTGAACCCCTCCCCATCCTCAACGAGTTGATTCCGCCGCCGCCGCGCGCGCGCGCGCAAGATCGTCCGCGGTGTCCACTTCAATCGAAGGCGCCACCGATTTAACCACTCTGATCGTGTAGCCATGCTCGAGCGCGCGCAGCTGCTCGAGCTTTTCCAGGCTCTCCAGCACACCCATCGGAAGGGCGGCAAATTTCATGAGGAACTCGCGTCGGTAAGCATAAACACCGATATGGCGGAGCGCTTCTTTGGGCATCCCACCGTCACGCGCATGTGGAATCGGGCTTCGTGAAAAGTATAGCGCGTTCCCGTCCGCGCCGCACACGACCTTCACCTTGTTCGGATTCGTCCATTCGGCCGGGTCTTCGATCGGCGTCGCCAGCGTCGCCATTTGAATCGACGCGTCGGAGCGCATCGCCGCTGCCAGCCGCTCGAGATCCGCCGGGGCAATGAACGGTTGATCGCCCTGCACGCTGAGATACACGTCGGCGATAATCTTCGATGCCACCTCGGCGATTCGGTCGGTGCCGCTCTGATGCGCCGGCGAGGTCATGATTGCCTCACCGCCCGCCGCGCGCACGGCCGCCGCGATTCGCTCATCGTCGGTCGCAACGATCACGCGCGCCACCGACTTTGCCTTCGACGCCTGCCGCCACACCCGGACGATCATCGGCACTCCCGAGATCTCCGCCAGCGCCTTTGCGGGCAGGCGGGAAGACGCGTACCGCGCCGGTACAACGGCGATCACCGAGACGTCGGCCAGAAACTTTCTCCGCTGTTCGAGGTTGTCGATCCGAGGGGCACATACATTGGTAGCCGCCCGCCGCGGCGTTTGTCAATTTCGCGCGGCTCGATTACCAACACCCATAAATAAAGGCGAGTACGCACTCCTTGACTATCGTCATGGCGGGGAGTACGAGCGCGGCCTCATTCACACGAACAACATGGAGAGTTTCTGGCCGCTGCTCAAGCGCCGCGTGATCGGCAGGTATCACAACGTGAGCAAGAAATATCTGCCCTTCTACCTGAACGAGTTTTCATGGCGTTTCAACAATCGGAACAACCCGAATGCGTTCGCCGATCTGATCACGACGTGCGATAACTAGCCCGTCGGATTTGGAAGCGCTAAAGTATCGGAGTGGCTACCACAAAGCGCACAGCGCGACCGGCCCGCAAAAAATACGTTCCAAGTGCAAAGCAGCGCGCCGAAGACGAGCGCATAAAAGACAGGCTCGATCACCTGACGACGGCTGATTTGAAGGAATTCGACAGGGTGTTGGGAAAGGCGATCAATCCGCCTTCCCGCTCGAAGAGTTGAGCGGTGCGAAAGAGCCGCGCGGCTAGACGATGCCTCTCACACAAAGCCAAATGACCGAAGTAGAAAAGCTCATCGGCGAGGGCTTGGACTCGCGCCAGATCGCCGACAAGCTCGGAGTGCCGTTCTGGAGCGTCGCGGGCGTCAGGTCTCGCATGACTAAGGATAAAAACGAGGCTTCGGCAGAAGACGAAGCCCTAGTAGACGATGCCATAGCGGGGAAGTTTGGCCTTGAGAGCGATTTGCAGGAAGCCTTGCGCGCGAATATCGGACAGCTTGAAGGCCAAATGAAGGTGGTCGATGGCGGCAAGGAAAAGACGGTCGCATCGGGTCGAATCGACATCATGGCAGAGGATAAGCAGGGCAACACCGTCGTAATCGAACTCAAGGCCGGAACCGCCGATCACAAAGCTATCGGCCAGCTTTTGTCCTATATGGGCGACCTAATGACGGACGGCAAACCAGTGCGAGGCATCTTAGTCGCGGGAGACTTCACGGCGCGTGCGCTCTCTGCGGCCCGCGCCGTGCCGACCGTCCAGCTAAAGAAATATTCCTTCAAGTTTTCTTTCGAGGCAGCGTCCGACGGACCTACCAAGTCTCGCACAACAAGCGAGGGCAACGGCGACGCTTCCGGAAAGCCCGAGGAACCGAAGACCATCGACGAAGATCCCCCGCCGCCATGCCCTGCCTGCCAGCATGGAGATCACCGGAACTGCGAAGGCGATGCGAGCGACTGCATTTGCGACTGTCGATTGAAACCGCGCCAATCCTAACCTTCATCAAGGATCAAGCGTCCGCTCAAGGCGGTCAAAGGCTTTGGGGAGATTCTCGCGATCCCACATTAAGGCGCGCACGTTTCCTGCTGCTTCGACTAACTCCAGCGATTTGCGTTTTGGTCGCGGACGGGCGAAGCGCACGCGGTCAATCTCTTTGTAGGATTCATAGGCGAGAAAGTCTGCCGCTTGCAAGGGCACCATGTCTTTTTTTCCTGCGAAATTCAGACTGATAAGCCGGCCCTGCGGATCGTGCTTCTTCAACCAATTGTCCCACAATGCGGTAATCTCGCTCTTGTAGTCGTTATCTTCAAAAAAAACCGCCACACGATGATCTACCGGAAGCGGCGAAAAGTATTGGATCAGGATTTCCATCAGACGCTGAACGCATAACATGTAGGGCTTTCCCATCCGGGACTTCAGCCGATCATGACCTTTGATGGCTTCGGCCCAATCTTGATTGACTACACCGTAGCCGAATCCGATCCAGGTATTCGGTGGAAGCAGAATGGGAAACAGACATTTGGCGAGCGCCAACTTCTTGTCATTGTCCCATCCCTTGAACTCGCCCCAAGAATTCGCATAATCGGTTGCGTGAAAAATTTTGACATCAAACTCCGGCTTACCTAAGACGCCTGACCATCCTTGCTCGAACTCGAACCATTGCTCTGCGTTCGCCACATAGAAGGCCGCTCCCGTGACCGGCGCATCTTCCTTCGGTCCGGTTTCGTCGAAGTAGGCTTCAAACGTCAAGGTTTCAAACCCGACTGTCCAGTGTGGCGGCTTGCGTGCGGCAGCCGCTCGACAAAGTTGCCAAGTTAGCGACCGTTCGCGGGGGATCATCGCGCACCTCTAGTAGGCGCGCTACTACTTGCAGGCTCATTGCTGCTATCGTCACTCTTCGAGAAATCATGCGAGAATTGTTGCACAATTTCCGTTGAGTGTTGATTGCAACAAAATCGCCTTCGAGGAAGGGGATGAACTAGTTCAGCCTGACCCCGGCTGATGCAGCGTGCTATGCGTACACTATGGTCAACCGCCAGGATGTCCCGTACTCACTCGCTTCGCCCGAAATCGGGCGACACCTGCTCTTGGCCGAAATTATTTTTGACGGAACGAAACTACCCATAGAGCGCCGCCGTCCCAAAACCACTACGGATGGTAGAATTTGCCCTTTCCAGCTCTTTTCGATCAGTCAGAATCGGGCCCGTCACAGCCTTCAGGCCGACAAACTGGACCAGCACCGGTTCGATTGCCCACACTTCCCCGATCGTCACGGGTTTTCCGCCGTCACTATTCCGTACTATACCGGCCCGATCGAATTCTTCGCGCTGTTGGGCTGTGAGCGTGACTCGGCCGCTGCCTTTTGTGGCTTCTCGGCAGGTATTGTGGCTAACGTTCGACTGCAAGCTGCTCATGCAGGAAAAGTTTGGAGATTGGGAGAGGCAAAATGGCAAAGGCTTTTGGAGCGGAATCGACGGCCGATGAGGTTCTCGAGGGCATCGATCTTTCGGGCAAGCGGGTACTTGTGACAGGCGTCTCGGCCGGCTTGGGCGTTGAGACCGCCCGCTCGCTCGTCGCGCACGGCGCCACCGTCGTCGGGACCGCGCGCGATCTGGCGAAAGCGCGGCGCGCGCTCGCGGAAGCATTCCACGGCAGCTCGCCGGTTGATCTTGTGGAAGCGGATCTCGCTTCGCTAGGCAGCGTGCGCAAGGCGGCCAGCGATTTGCTCACGCGCGCCAAGCCCTTCGATGTGATTATCGCCAACGCCGGCGTTATGGCGTGTCCGCAGGGCAAGACGCAGGACGGCTTCGAAACGCAATTCGGAACCAATCACCTGGGGCATTTCGTGTTTGTCAATCGGCTCGTGCCGCTCCTGAATCGCGGCGCTCGAATCGTCACGCTATCCTCGGCGGGTCATCAGCTCAGCGACGTCGACATTGAAGATCCGAATTTCGAGCACACTCCTTATCAGCCGTTCACCGCCTACGGCCGCTCGAAGACGGCAAATATTCTGCACGCGGTCGCTCTCGACAGCAGGCTCAAGGGGCGCGGCGTGCGCGCGACCTCAATACATCCGGGCGGAATCGTGACCGAGCTCGCCCGGCATCTCACGCCTGAACTAATCGAGCAGATGAGGACACGAATCAGCAGAGGCGCGAGCGGTCAGGCGGCGGCGTTTCGATTCAAGACGGTGCCGCAAGGCTCGGCGACCTCGGTATGGGCCGGTTTTGTCGCGCCGGCCGATGCGGTTGGCGGGCACTATTGCGAAGACTGTCACGTATGCGAGGTGAATGACGACGCGACGTCGCGCGCGGGAGTGCGCTCATATGCGCTCGACCTGGCCCACGCGAACGACTTGTGGCGCAAAAGCGAGGAGATGGTCGGCGAGCGCTTTTCGTTTTAACCAACACTCCGCTGATCGTCACGGGTTTTCCGCCGTCACAAATAAACGGGCGGCCCGTCAAGGGCCGCCCATCGTAAAGACATCGCGATGCGCGTGCGAACTACTTGCCGCGAATCCGCGTGCGGCGCATCTTGCGCAGCCGTGACTTCGCCTGATGCGGATCGCTCTTCTTCTTGCGCGCAAGTTTGCGATTGCGCCGATTTCGCTGCTTCGAAGCTACCTTCATTGGTTCTCCTGGTTCGGATTATCCGACGGCGGCGCCGATGCGTTGTACCCATCGCCCTGTCCTGTCTGTGGGGCGGCGAACGCCACCGGGCTTATCGCCATCACTTCCGTCATCGCCTGCCCCTGGTCCTGCGCGAGCACTCGTCCGAGCGTTTCTCCCGACGTAACCGGTCCGTTGATTGCCGGCGGTACATCGTACACCAGCGTGACCGCCGAGGCATCGGCCTTCGGCACCACAACTTTGAGATCGCTCGCCGCGACCGGTTGAATCAGCGGGCCCGAACTGACCTGCACCTGGACCGGGAGCGGCTGGCCCGACTTGAGCAACGGCACCGAAGTGAATTGCTCGAAGCCCCACTCCATCACTTTCGCCGCCTGCGCAAAGCGCTGCGTATTCGACGGCGCCCCAAGGATCACCGCGATCAACCGCATGCCGCCGCGCTTGGCCGTGGTCGTGACGTTGAACCCCGCCTGAAACGTAAACCCGGTCTTGAGCCCGTCGCATCCTTCGAAATGGCCGATCAGATGGTTGGTATTGCGCAGCATGCAGACGCCGTTGTCGAAATCCATCTCCTGCTGACCCGACCAGCTCAGCAGGTTGGTCTCGCGGATTATCGCGCGGCCCACCATGGCGAGATCGTACGCGTCGGTGCGATCGGCGTCATGGGTCGGGCGCGGCGGCAGTCCATCGACGGTCTGATATTCCGTATGCGTCATCCCGAGTTCGCGCGCCCGCTCGTTCATCATGCGGACCATTGCCTCGACCGATCCGCCGATCTTTTCGGCGACTGCGACCGCGGCGTCATTTGCCGATTTGACCAGCGCCGCCTTCATCAACTCGCGCAGCGGATAGACGTCGCCCTCCTTGAGGCCGACGCGCGAGCCGCCGGTATGCGCGGAGCGTTCGGAAATTCTGACCGGCTCATCGGGCTTGAAACGGCCGGCGTTGATCTGCTCCTGCGCGACCAGCAGGAGCATCATCTTGGCCATCGAGGCCGGCGGCCACACCATGTCGGCGTTGTACGCCATCAGCACGCGGCCGCTGTCGGCATCCTCGAGCAGCGCACCCTTGTAGAGTGGGCCGCCCGTCGCGCTTGCCGTTCGCTTCGAATGAACTGCCTTATGCACCCGGCGCCATTGCGCGGTCGCGCCCGCGGGCGACGCCGCAAACACGACGGCCACGCTCAACATCACCGCCGAGCCGAACAAGACTGCGGATTTTAAATTAACGATTGCCCGCCTCCACCTGCCCAATTCCACCACCGGTTTGTCCCCTGTCGTAATCCGATTCGCCCCGTTCAAGGAATGCGTATGAAACCGCTTGATTCCGGCGCGCCCTTCGAGCCGCTGCTTTTGACGTGTTGCAGAATCGCGAGGTTGGTCCGCGCCGGCGCGTAATCGGGAATCTCACCAACCAGTTCGTTCCATTCCTGGCTCGCTCGGACGTAGTTGCCTTCCTCGGCGTAGATTGCGCCGAGCGTGTTGCGCGCGTCCGGTTGGCTAGGATCTATTCGCAGCGACAGTAGCGCTTCCTGCTCGGCTTGTGCGAGCGCTCCGCGCCGCTCGTACGCGAGTGCGAGGTTGAAATGCGTCTCGGGCCGTTCCGGTCCGAGCAGCGCCGCCAGCCGCAGCACCTGGGTCGCATCGCGAGTCTGCCCGTTTTCGAGATAGAGCAGGCCGAGGTTCAGGAACAACTGCCAGTCGTCGAGGCCCAGACCGATCGCCTTCTGATACTCGGCGAGTTCCTGGCGATGCTGTCCGACGACGCCGTACGCGAAACCCAGATGGTAGTGCGCAAGCGCGTTAGTGGGATCGTCGTTGATAACGATGCGATGGCGGCGGATTGCCTCGGGATAATCTTCCATCCCCAGAAAGTAATCAGCCAGCGGATCGCAAACTTGCTCGTCGTAAGAACTGCTTTTCGCGCTGGCCCGCGCGCTGATCGGCGACTGGAGTACCAGCGCGATCAGAACCAGAAGACCAATGCTCGAACGGTAACAGCTCAACAACTCATTATCTCCCGCAGCCTCGCAGGAAGAATTCTGATGTTAGCAGGTATTTTCGCTACAAAAAAACGCGCAGCGTGCTTTTAACGCCGCGAGCCCGCGAAAAAACGAAAAAGTCGATATGAGGAAAAAAGGCGTCGTGCCGGCCGTGGGCCGGATAAATCCGGGGTCGCGCGGCCGGCCGGACGCCGGAGGCAAAGCCATCTTTGCCCCCCGATCCTGGGTGGATCGATGTCTCTTAAGCGATTCGAACGAGGGCGGCTGCCAATGCAGCCGCCCTCGTGGTCATCAAGCCTGAGCGAAATTACGGAGTAGCTGGCGCCGGAGCCGCCGCGCCACCAGCCGCTGCGCCGGCCTTTGCGCCTGCCGCTTCGCCTGCCGAGGCACCAGCCGCCGCGCCTGCTTCGGTCGCCTTAACGTGGCGATGATGTTTCTTCTTGGCCTTCGCCGTCGCCGCCGACGGTGCCGCGGCCGGTGCTGCCGCCTCAGCCGCGGGAGCTGCGGGTGGGGCATCCTGGGCAAAAGCCGCCGTCGCCAACGCGGCGGCGAAGAAAGCTGCGGAAAGGACTGAAAGGGTGCGCTTCATACTCTTGGATCTCCTTGATCTGGGCGGCCCTTAATGGGCCGCAATGTGACTATTAGGGCTATTGCTATACCCGTGCCATCGGGCGACGGCAAGATTTCCATGGATCGACAAGGTAATTTCGCCGGGCCGACGCTTCCCGATGACGCAATCGGTCTATCGTCTATCCGCTTTGCGTCGGCGTTTGTCTCCCTTCATCGTCCCGGCCGCCCCCCCTGGCCGCGGGCCCGGCGCTCATCCCTGAGCTCTCGATATAGCGCCATCAGCTCCTTGAATGCCCGCGCGACCACTTTGAGATTGGCGCCCGACTGCTCGCCGGTCAGCCGGGGCAGATGCTTCACGTCCACCTCTTTTACCTTTGCGCCGCGGCCCGCCAGCCGCGCCATCAGCTCGGTCGAGATCATCGCGCCATGCGCCCGCAAATCCATCCCCTCGAGCTTCTCGCGCTTGAACAATTTGAATCCGCAATCGATATCGCTGATCGTGATGCCGAGCAGGACGCGGACCAGCGTCGTCCACGCCTTGCCGTTGATCCTGCGAATCAGATGATCGGCACGACGCACTCGCCGCCCGGCAACCACGTCGTACTCGGGGACAAACGGGGTCAATCGCTCGAGATCCGCAGGATCGAATTGCCCGTCGCCGTCGCATAGCAGCACATACTGCTTGGTCGCGGCCCGGATTCCGGAGATCACCGCACCGCCGTAGCCTTGATTGACGTGATGACGCACGACCTTGACGTGCGAATCCTCCGCGGCGAGGCGCTCGGCGATTTCGCCGGTGCGATCGCGGCTGCCGTCGTCAACCACGATTATCTCGAAGTCGTCGGCGACCCGCGGCAATTCGGCCAGGTATGAGCGCACGACGCGCTCGACGTTGCCTTCCTCGTTGTGCGACGGCAGGAAAACGCTGATTGCGGGGATGCGGACTGGGGAACTCACGTTGGCATGGGCGGCCTAGTCGCCGAGCTCACGGTATCCGCCGCGGAAAAACAGCAGCGGCTTGCCCTCGCGGGGCGTTTCAGCCTGCTCGATCTCGGCGATGTAAATCGTATGGTCGCCGCCATCGATCGCGATGGTCACTTTGCACTCGAGATAAGCGATCGCACCGTCGAGGATCGGGGCGCCGTTCGCGCCGATTTTGTGACTGACGCCCTCGAATTTGTTGCCGCCGCTGACTGCGAACTTGCGCGACAACGCTTCCTGGTCGTGGGCCAGCACATTGACGGTGAAGATTTTGCTCTCCTCGAAGCAGGGATAGCTCTCGGCCTTCTTGTCCACGCAAACCAGCGCCAGCGGAGGAACCAGCGAGACCGAGGTAAACGCGTTGGCAGTCAGGCCGTGCAGCTCGCCCGAGCTGCGACGCGACGTGACCACGGTAACCCCGGTCGCGAAATGACCCATCACGCGCCGCAGTTCGTTCTTTTCGATCGCCATCGAAATCTCTCCGCGCGCGGATGCTATCAGACGATTTTGCCGACCGTCAAAGGCAGGGGTGCCCCCTGCACCCCAGGGAAGAATCACCTGCGCGGTGGGCGGCAGGGGCTGCAGCCCCTGCACCCGCAGTGAGAAGACGCGAAAATCTGCGCAGCGCATCTTTTCGCGACTATGCCATGGCAGGGGTGAGCAGGGCTGACGCTTGCGCCCAGTGATAACGCCGCGCTCCGTTGTCGCGCGCGGCAGGGGTGACCCCTGCACCCAGTGTTAAGGCCGCGCTCCGTTGTCGCGCGCGTCGCGAGAGTTAACCATGGTACGAGTGGTCGCCCACTTTTTTGTGTCATTCAGAGCGCAGCGAAGAATCCCGGATTCTTCCTTGCCGCGAGCCCGGCCTTGCGCTGTTGTGCGCGAAGCCCCGTTTCTGAAGAAAAAAGCGGCACAGTCGGAATTTAGCAGATTCGAGCGAGACGTTCCCGCACATGTTCCGTGTCATTCTTGAGCGCTTCTGGATAACTCCGCTTCCACCCGCCGAAGCCCTGAGCGCAGCCGAACGGGGAAGAATCCCGGATCCTTCCCTCTTTCGTGTCATTCAGAGCGCAGCGAAGAATCCCGGATCCTTCCTTTCTTCCGTGTCATTCTTGAGCGAAGCGAAGAATCCCGGATTCTTCCTTGCCGCGAGCCCGGCCTTGCGCTGTTGTGCGCGAAGGCCCGTTTCTGAAGTAAAAAGCGGCACAGTCGGGATTTAGCAGATTCGAGCGAGACGTTCCCGCACATGGTTAAGTCCGCTGCGGACTTTTCCTTTGGCGGGCGGTGTACAGAAAGGCTCCAATACTTCTTCCGTGTCATATATGGACCCCGCCCAATTGAAAACCGGGACCGAAACAGACAGATTCAATGCGACCCGGCAAAACGCCGCCTTAAACTGAAAGTAAGATGCCAGTCCGTCATCGCGAAGAAGTTTTGAACACCGTCCTTGCGGAGGTGATTGTCGCGCGCGGGTTGAACGCCACTCCGGAGTCAATTCGTGATCACGGCAAGACGCGCCCGGACGTAATGATCGCCTTTCGAGGCCTCCGGTGCGTCATCGAAGGCAAGATCGCAGATGTCGCCAATGCCAGAGTAGTCGTGCTGCAGGACGCCACGGCACGGGTCGAAAAGGGCGTTGCCCATCTCGCGATTGCAGCGGTTTATCCGAAGGTTCTACGGAGCACGCCTTTCGATCGTCTGCTCGAAGCATGCAGCCAAAGCCAACTGGATTTCGCTGTCTGCTCGGAACGCGGCGCCAGCGAGTGGCGGTCGGGAGGCATCGACGATATTCTCGACGAACTGCGCCGCGCCCACGAGGTTCTCAGCCGCGACGACGTGGTGCAGGAAGTGGCCAAAAAGCTCGATGCCGGGCTTCAAGAGGTCGCCCAAATCCTCTTCGAGGACGCTACCGTCTGCGACCGCCTAATCCCGTTGCTGGGCATCGGCGAGCCCGAGAATGAAGAAACAGAGTGACGGCAGGCGCCGCGAGACAGCGGCAAAGGTTGGCGCTCTCACTCTTGCCAACGCCTTCGTGTTTCAAGAGCAACTCGCCGCAGTTGAGAAGCGCGTCAAGCCGCTGCGGAGGGTACTAGCAGAGAAGGACGTTATCGGGGCATTCGAGCAGCATTGGGATTTCATCTGCGAGAAGATCAATTACGTCCCCATTTTTCGGATTGCGCGCGAAATCCTGCTTGTTCTGCCAAGCGGGACGGATTCGGAAGAAGCGGTTAAGCGGCTCGCGCGGCTGGCCTTGGAAATCTGTGCGGAGAAGGCGGCTCTCAGGCATGACCTTATGGGCCGCATCTACCATTGGTTGCTCCACCACGCCAAGTATTTGGGCACGTACTACACTTCGGTTCCGGCTGCGACGCTGCTGCTGAAGCTCGCGTTGGCGGCGGACAGATGGCCCGTCAAATGGGATAACGTCGAGGGATTCCGGAATTTCAAGATCGCCGATCTGGCATGCGGCACCGGCACCCTGCTGATGGCGGCAAGCCAGGCAATCACCGATAACTTCATTCGCTCTGCCGCGCGAGCCGGAAAAGAAGTTACGGACTCAGCGCTCAGGGAGCTTCATTGTGCCCTGATGGAAAATATCCTGCACGGGTACGACGTGCTCCCGTCTGCCGTTCATCTGACCGCATCGACGCTCGCACTGCTCGCGCCCGAGATAGCTTTCCGGAAAATGCAACTCTACTGCCTACCCTTGGGGAAGATGCCAACCGTCTACCTGGGCAGCATAGAGTTCTTGAATAGCAACGTCGTACAGACTCAGTTCGACTTGATGGGAAACGCTCCTGTTGCCGGCGCCGCGGCCGCCGTCACCGGGAAGGGCATGGTCGCCTCGCAGGCGCCGTTACCTGACCTTGACCTTTGTGTCATGAATCCGCCATTCGTGCGAAGCGTCGGCGGAAACCTGCTCTTTGGATCGCTGCCGCTCGATCGTAGTGCAATGCAGAAAACCCTTCGGGAGCTTCTCAGGTCTCACAAAGATGGTCCTGTATTAGCCAGTTCGGCCGCTGGATTGGGTAGCGTCTTCACGGCTGTCGCCGATCGACACATCAAGTCCGGGGGTCGATTGGCGCTGGTCCTGCCGGCCGCTCTTACCACCGGCGTGGCGTGGGGAAATACACGTGCACTAATCGAGCAAAAATACGACCTCGAGTTCGTCATTTCTAGCCACGAGGCCGATCATTGGAATTTTTCCGAAAACACGGATCTCAGTGAAGTCCTCGTGGTAGCACGAAAAAGGGCGGCCGGAGACGGCGATGGTAAAAACGCGACAGCTTTTGTAAACCTTTGGCTCAATCCGAAGACCAGCGCCGATGCCCTGGCTGTCGCCGACGCGATTTTGCGCAGCGAGCCGGCCGAGATAGGCGACGCCAGCAAGCCTAATCTTGCTGTGACGCCACTCTTCGTCGGAGAACGCAGGATCGGTGAGGCGCTGTCAATTCCCACACTGCAGTTGCGAGAAGTGCCGTGGATTGGGGGCGCGTTTGCACAAACGGACCTTGTTCGAGCCGCGTGGTATCTGAGAGCAGGCGGCCTTTGGATTCCTGGTTCGAAACAGATCACGCCTCTTAAGATTGTTCGCTTGATCGATATCGCCACGCTCGGGCCGGACCGTCGTCGCCTTTGGGCGACATTCAAGCGCGTTGATCATCCGCCCGGATTTCCTGTTTTCTGGGGGCACAATGCGTCCGAAATCCTGACCGTGAAAGCCTCGGCGAACGCCTACCTGATAAAGTTGGCAAAGCCCAAGGAGACCCAGACATCCGGATATGCTGAGTCCCTCATGGAGCAAGCTGGGAACGTGATGATTGCCGAGCGTCTGAGGCTTAACACCCAGCGAGCAACCGCAGTCATGCTTGAAAAGGCAGCCCTATCGAACGTTTGGTGGCCGGCATCAATAAAGTCCCCGGATCCGAGGCACGGCAAAGCCCTGGCCCTGTGGCTGAATTCAAGTCTGGGCTTGCTACTCATGGCAGCACACAGAGTGCCAACTGAAGGCTCGTGGGTGAGTTTCAAAAAGCCCACACTCGAGCAGATGCCAGTTCTCGATATTCTTGCTCTATCCAAGAAGGACCTTGCCTGCCTCGACGAGACCTATGCTCAAGTCGGCAGTACTGAACTCAAGCCATTTGCAAACATTGCTTCTGATGACACACGTGCGATGATCGATTCTGCCTTTGCACAGATACTCGGCGTGCCTAGCCTTCGACCCTTTGCTGAAGCGCTCAGTCGGGAGCCGATCATCACCAACTCGCCTATCGTCCCAGAAACCGAGGCGGCAGCAGGGTTTGCTGTCCAAGAACGGCTGAGCCTTCTTTGAGCCCGGTGTCCTTGGCTCCGCCCGCACCGCACAGATGTCCCTCACCCGCGCCGGAGGCGCGGCCTCTCCCTGACGGGTCGAGGCTAGGAAAGATCCGGGATTCTTCGCTTCGCTCTAGAATGACACAAAGAGAAGAGGCGGGCGGGTAAAGAATATCGACGCAGAATCGTGAATCGCGCAATGTGCGGCGCATCGGACATTCGCGCCGCACAAATGTCCCTCACCCTCGAGTTGAAGATCCACCATCAAAATCCAGGCCCGAGTTCAGGGATGAACTCTTCAGCCTGCCCGCGCCGACCCTTCCGTGCTATGCGATCCGCTATGGACACCAGTCACGGTACTTTCCCCTTCCCGGCGCACCCCCATCGTCGGATAAATGACTCCGCATCGCACCACGCCCCGTTCCGAATACAATTTGACGGAACGAAACTACCCTTGGTGGTATACCCGTGACACAACCACAACGGATGGTAGAAATTGCACTTTTCCCCCAAAAACTACCCGGCAAGCAAACGTCAGGATTCGGGATTCTCCGCTCTAGAATGACACGAAAGGAATTCTAACAGGGACGAAGTCCGGCCGTTGGCACGGCTGGCCAGTATTAAGAGACTGCGCGCGACAACGGAGCGCGGCCTTAACATTGGGTGCAGGGCTCAGCCCTGCGGTGCAGGGGTTACCCCTGCCCGCCCGCCTGCTCTACGTGCGCAACGTGCGGCGCGTCAGACATTCGCGCCGCACAAATGTCCCTCACCCTGCCCTCTCCCGGGATTGCTTGCCGACAAATCGCAGATTGACGCTACTGTACAATTGACCTGGACACCAAGGGTTCCCAAAATAGACAATGTGACCGCGATGCTGGAGCTTTGCCGGAGTTGATGGGCCGGATTGTTGGATCGATCGCCGCCGCCCTGGTTGCCGCGACCTTGGCAGCGATCTGTGCCGCCGAGCCCGTGCGCGCCGAATCGCCCGCCGCGGCAATCGCGTTGCAGGACACGCCGATCACCGCTTCTGACGCGGAGAAAGCCGGCACGCAGCCGCCGCCTCCGCCGTACGATCCGACCGTGGTGAAATATGTCGACCCGGGGATGCCGACGGCCACGCCGCCCGATCCGTGGGCCACTCTCACCCCGACGCCGACCGCGACCCCAACTCCTCCCGCGCAGGTGAAAATCGACGGGGTCCGGACCGATCGCGTGCCGACTCCGGGTCAACTTCTCTTCAAAGCGACCCGCGACATCACTTTCATGGATCCACTCAGTTGGTCGGTGAATATCTTCAAAAAGCGCCATCAGCTCGTCGTCTACTACAAGGGCCGGATGTTCAAGAACTACCGCGCCGTGTTCGGGCGCAGCTTCGAGCCCGGCACGAAACTGTGGGAGGGAGACCGGCGCACGCCCGAGGGCGTTTACACGATCGTCGAGAAGCATCCGAGCCGCCGCTGGGATTGGTTCCTGACGCTGAACTATCCAAACCTGATCGACCGGCGCCGCTACGAGGAATTGCGCGACGGCGGCGCAGTGCCGAACCAGGACGGCCATCCGGTTGGCGTGGGCGGCAGAATCGGAATCCACGGCAGCGACGAACCGGAACTGAACCGGGGCAATATCAACTGGACCACCGGATGCATCTCGGTGGACGACGAAGATGTCGAAGAGCTCAAGCGGCTGCTCCCCACCGGCACGATAGTGATAATCAAGCCCTGACGCCGGCAGGGGTGACCCCTGCACTCAGTGTTAAGACGGCGCTCCGTTGTCGCGCGGCAGGGTGACCCCTGCACCCACCGTTCAGGCCGCGCTCCGGCGCGGCGGGCGCGATCGCCGGTTCAGCTCCGGGCGCCTCGACCCGCTGAACGTTCAATCCGCTGCCCGCACAAATTGAAAAATGCGTTCTTTGAGAGACGTAATGGAACTTGCGCGAGCTGTTAACGTGAATATAAGATGCGCTTAATCGCGAATAGTGGAGGTATTAGCGTATCGTAAGTCGCACTGGATGGTTTCCTCGTCAGGCATGAAGCGACGCAAATGGACAAGTACGAAAAGCAGGGATCGGAGCGACGCGATTCGGAGCATTGGCTATGATAGCGACTGCCTTGGTCGAGACCGTGATGATGATGGTCGGATTGGTGTTCGGATGCGCGGCCGTGGAGATCCACTTCGACGAGCAAGAGCATCGTCTTAAGGAAGAGCATCACCTCAAAGCCAGGCTTCACGATTGGTACAAGCAGCGCGGCGCCGGCCGGCCGCATCTCGCAAGATCCCGCGAGTCCGCACACCGCGAGCCTCGCGGGCATGGGCACGTAGCCGGGCTATACCGCTTTCGATAGATAAATCACTTGATTGGATGTGCACGCCACCATGGCAGGGGTGACCCTGGCCGTGGCGACGGCAGCGCAGTATTAAGCCGTTGGCAGGGGCCGCGCCCGCCAACGGCGGGCGGCCTTAACACTGAGTGCAGGGGTCACCCCTGCAAACCCAGGGTGGGTTTCACATTCGGCGCGCGACGGCGCGGTTGTATCAACGGAGCCGGAAGCTTGGCATATGGGCGCATTCCCGCGTATATGGTGAAGCTGCAATCGGAGACTCAAAACGGAAACCCCGAGTAAAAGCCGCTTGGTCTCCGGTCCCGCCGTTGTCGCCTATGTCAGCGCGCTCGAACTGCTAATCCATCTGCCGAATCCCGGCGGTTACGGTTTGTTCATCGACGAACTCTACTTCCTGGCCTGCGGTGAGCATCTGAGTTGGGGATACGTCGATATGCCGCCCTTGACTGCATTGCAGGCGTGGATTGTGCGCAGCTTCCTCGGCGATTCACTTCTGGCGATTCGGCTTATCCCGGCGCTCGCCGGTGTGGGACTGGTTCTGCTTACTGGCGCATTGGTCAGGCATCTTGGGGGCGGACGATTTGCGCAGGCGCTCGCCGCCGTCGCCGTCCTGGTTGCGCCGTTCTACCTGTCTTTCGACAGCTATCTCTCAATGAACTCGGTCGAGCCGCTGTTGTGGATGGGCTGTGTGCTGATGCTGATCCGCATGATCAAGACCGGCGACACCAGACTTTGGCTGTGGTTCGGAGTGATAGCCGGTGTAGGTCTGGAGAACAAGGACACCATGCTACTGTTCGGCTTTGCGTTGATAGCCGGTCTGCTGATGACGCCTGAGCGCCGGTTGATGAGCAGCCGCTGGTTCTTCATCGGCGGGATAGTGGCTTTCCTAATCTTCCTGCCCAATCTGATCTGGATGACTCAGCATCACTTTCCCCACCTAGAGATGCTCGCCAATATCAAGCGCAACGGGCGCAACGTTGCTCTAAGCCCGATCGGGTTCTTCGGCCAGCAAGTCCTGGGCATGCAGCCGGTGGCGTTTCCAATCTGGATGTGCGGTTTGTGGGTCTTCCTATTCAGCGAGCAAGGCCGACCTTTCAAGGCGCTTGGGTTCGCCTACCTGGTAGCACTCGTGGCGCTGCTGCTTACACAGGGGAGGTTCTACTACCTGGCGGCCGCCTATCCGATGCTGATTGCGGGTGGGGCCGTCGCGATTGAGCGCTGGCTAACGGCGCCGCGATGGCGCTGGGTGCGCCCGACGTATCTTGGCTTGCTGGCAGTGACGGGTGGGTTAATTGCGCTGGTCGTGCTGCCCATTCTGCCGCCTGAAACCTACCTCCGCTACACGCACTTCCTTCACGTATCCCAGCCTAAGTTCGAGCATCGCCAGGCAAGCGAGTTGCCCCAGATGTTGGCGGACCGTTTTGGCTGGCCCGAGATGGCGGCGGCAGTCGCCAAGGTCTACAAGAGCATTCCGGCCGACGAACGAGCGCGGACGGCAATTTTTGGGCAGGACTACGGCGAGGCAGGAGCGATCGACTTCTACGGGCCAAAGCTCGGACTGCCCAAAGCGATCAGCGGCCATGTGAACTACTGGTATTGGGGTCCGCGCGCTTATACGGGTGAGAGCATGATCGTGCTCGGCGACACACCACGCGAGCGCCTTGAGCATTACTTCGCGCGAGTCGAAGCGGTGGGCGCCGTCGACAATCCGTACGCGATGGCCTCGGAGCATTTCACTATCTATCTCTGCCGCGAGCCGAAGGGTGGTGAAACACTCGAACAACTATGGCCGAAGTTGAAGAACTGGGATTAGGCGCCGCCCTACCTCGTGGCAGGCGCGGCATGAAGGAAGAATCACCTGCGCGGCGGGCGGCAGGGGTTGACCCCTGCACCCAGTGTCCATCGCGAAATCCCGAGGACGGTCTTTCGCTCTCAGGGTCGAGAGGGAAAGATGCGTCGCGCATATTTTCCGATTCACATTGGCCCGTCGTGCCAGTATTAAAGG
>NZ_JBEKFG010000019.1:0-47253 GCF_050013435.1 Binatus sp. (SeqCode)
CGTGACTGGTCTCCTTGATTCTCGGCGAGAGAATTCTGATCACCGCGACGTAGAACGGAATGACTATCAGCGAGATCCACGCCAGCCGCACGTTGAGGTAGAACAGCAGCCAAATCACGAAGCCCAGCGACACGCCGTCCATCCAGATGTTTATCATCGCCGAGCCGACGAAATTCTGCGCCATCGAGATGTCGGAAATGAAGCGCGAGACCACCGCACCCGACGCCGTGCGATCGAAAAACGAATGCGACAGGCGCTGCACATGCAGATACAGCGCGTAGCGCAAATCGAAGATCAGCCGATGGCCCGCCATGCTCGCCCAGTAGTTGCGGTAGTAAGTCGCAATCGCCTGAACGGCGAAGAGCGCGAACAGCGCCGCCGTCAGAGCTTCGAGCTTGGCCGCCGATCCCGCGCCGAGATGAAGCGTCAAAGCAAGCGAGCTGCACCATCGGTCAATCATCTGGTTCAAACGCTCAGGATGCGGCTGCGGAACCAGTAAAACGTCGAACACATATTTGAAGGCGAGCGGAAACGCGAGCGGCAGCGTGAATTTCAAAATGCCCATGACGGAGCCGCCCGCCACCAGCCGTAGATGCGGCCGGACGTAAGCGAGAAAGCGCACCAGCGCGGTACGCGGAACGATACGGTCGAAGAGTCGCCCGAGCGCGCCGCGGCTACCTTGGTCGGGTTCGTCAGGTGCGTCTTTCGACGCCCGCGAGGAACAGTCGGGCGTCTCCGGCGCGCCGGCTATCACTTCGGAACCACGATTTGGCATCCCGCTACTTTAGCAGCGCCGCCCGACGCAGAAAATATGCGCGCGCGATACTCTGTCCGGGTGTCTTAGCCGGCAGCTGAAATGCGATCGATCATGGCCGGGATGCGGCTGCGCCCGGCATGGCCCGCCAGCCCTGCCGCCGCGATTCGCTCCATGTACTCGCGCACCACCAGCCTGATGAACTTCGCCGTCGCAATGCGCCCCTTGTCCACATTGGCCTTTTCGAGTCCGCCTCCACAGATGATGATCATCGGCTCCAGCAGCTCGGGACTCCCAATCAATCCGAGCAGAACGTGCTCAGTGTGGTCGAGGTAACCCTCCATCGCGCTCACTTCGAGCGGGCGATGCTTCAGATGGTAGCGGAGCTGGCCGAGTCCGTAGGCGGTCTGACGGCCGGCGTCCTGCATCGCGTAGCGCATGATCGCGCGATCGACGTTGGTCGGTGCGAAGGCCGCCACTTGCCGATATAACACGAGCAGGAATCCGGCAAGCGAGAGGTTGATCGAAACCGAGCCTTGCGGAAACTGATCCGCCCACAGCCATTCCTTGAGCCCCTGCTCCGCCGTCACGCTGGCGCGCCCCAGTCCCGCCCCGCCGTAGAGCGCGCGCTTGCGAAACGCTTCGAACAGGCGTGACGCGTCGAGCATCTGCGCGCACAGCCAGCTCTTCTGTTCGAGGAAGTCCTGGTTGATCAACGCAACCCACTTCGAGGGAAAGTCCATCGACACCATCTGGCATTCCTGCAGGAAGGTGTAGAGCTGCGCACACGCCATCTCGAGTTCGGGCGCGAGCGGACGAGCGTGCAGTTCGTTCCATGGGATGTCGGCCGCCGGCACCCATCGCCGCGCCTTGTCTTCTTCGTAAAGATCGGCGACGTTGTCCGACCATACGTCGGACTTGCGATTCACGACGTAGCCCATGTCGGGCAGCTTGCCGACCTTCTCGCTTCCGCGCGACACCATCGACTGACTCTTGCGGACATCCTCGGGTATATTGGTGTAGCCGTAGCTGCCCACGTCGAGGTCCTGGTAGGTAAGTCCGCGCCGCGGATCCGACGGCCGGCCTGCTATGCGTTCGGTCTTGGCCTCGTACCAATGCAGGCCTAAGTGTCCCTGCATCACCTTTTGCGCGGCTTCCAGGACCGTTTCATCGACCGTGTAATCCTTGTCAGCGTAAAATGCCACTTGGTGCTGCCTGTCCTATCCTTGGAGCTTGATGTCCTTAGAGCTTGATTCCCGCGTTTTCGGCTGCGGCCCGGCCCATCTCATACATCTTATAGAGCTTCGAACGTTCCTTGCGCTCCGGCATCCCGCATTTGT
Source organism: Binatus sp. (SeqCode) (assembly GCF_050013435.1). GTDB lineage: Bacteria > Desulfobacterota > Binatia > Binatales > Binataceae > Binatus. The sequence continues at coordinate 2,095 of NZ_JBEKFG010000019.1, forward strand.
CCAGACGCTCGAAATGCTCCTCCATCTGCTTGAGATTGAACTGAGTAGTCACTCGAACGCCCTGTTCGATGTTTTCCTTCTTGAGCCCGCCGCCGGCCAGGATGATGAACGACTCGGTCAGCTCGGTTGCCGCCGCGCCGGCGAATGAAATGTTCTCGGCTTCGTCCAGGTGCGCGTGCAGAACTTCGCGTTTCTCGGGAAAGTGCTCGAGTACGTATTTGAAATGCTGCATGCCGTAGCCGACGTGACGCGCTTCATCCTGCATCACCAGGCGGAAAATCTTCTTGTCCACGTCGGTGGGCGACAGATATTCGCTGAATCGGAACATGGTAAGAACGTTGCCCTCGGCTACCAGGTGCAGCGCAACCGACATCTCGCTGAACGAATCGGCGTCGCGCAGATGCTTCAGCGCCATCTCGTTGATCGGACTGGCCTGCATCAAGCCCCAACCCGTCGTAAGCGCGCGCTTGCGGAAGACCTCCGCATGGCGCGCCTCGTCCATCGCCTGCGCCGCGATGAACGAACGGACCTCGATAAAGTCGGGGTTGAGCCGCGGCAACCACATCGCAGGCGTATCGGTCGCGATCATTTCCACTTCGGTGAGGAAGGTCATCAACTGCGAGAGCGCCTTGCCCGTCACCTCGGGCAGCTCGACTCCCTCGAGGCGGTCCCAAGGAATGTCGGTGGTGGCGTTCCACTGGCGCGATACCGCTTCCTCGTAATAGCTCTCGGTGTTGAACGCCCACAGCTCGCTCTTGCGCGAGACCCATGGCTGCGCGTCGGGCACGCCGTCGGGAATCTCGGCGCCGCGCGGCGCATAGGATCGATTGGCGCGAACCTTTTCGGGTATGTCGGTATAGCCATAAGTCCCGAGGTTAAGGTCACGGTAGGTCAGTCCGCGGCGCGGGTTGGCTTCCTCGGGGCTGATCTTCTCGGTCGCCGACTTCATCCACGACAGGTCCATCTCGCCGGTCCTGATCGTGTATAGCCACTTGTCGATGAAGTCCTTGTCCTCGGTGAAGTTCGTGGTCGAAAGGTATGCCATCGTCGCCGCGCCTCCGCGCTCTGCTTGAAACCCTAGAAGCTCACTTCGAGCTTGCTCGACAGATCGAAAAATTCCTGGATCGATTCCATGAACCGGTAGAGTTTGTCATGACCGTCGGGATCGTCGTAAACAATCTTCAAGCGCTCGCCGAAATGCGCCAGCGTGTTGATGTCGTGCGCGGAGTCGGCCTCGCCGTTGCGCCGGATGTTTTCGATCATCTCGCGCCACACCCGCGAGTCGCCCTCGATCTGAAAATCGACTTTCTTCAGATCGATCGCCGGCACTTCGCTGACGCTCTTGAGATCGAAAACCTCGAACTCGAGGATGAAGTTGCGCGCCTTGCCGTTGACGCCGACGGTTACGCCGAAGGTCGTGTCGATAAACCCCAGCCGCCGGAATTTTTCCTCGTTCGCGGCCATCTGCGCCTTGAGCGCTTCGAAGTAATCAGTAGAAGGAAAGCTAATCGCCATAAATCGATGAACCCCGCCAGTCTCCCAATAAATTGATCGATGCTGAATAAATCTAGGATTAAACGACCCAATAAGGCAAGCAAACGCCCAAGACGGCGAGCCAGAGCGCGACTGGCCGCGCCTCCCGTCTCGACCCGAATGTTCCCCGTCTCACCCGGGGACGCTCACAATCGCTTTGCGCTAGGCGTGGATTCGCGGACGCCGGCCAGACCACGGTGCGGCTTGCTCGATTTGCGCGGCCAGCCGGAGCAGCAAATCTTCTCGGCCGTACGCAGCTACGAGCTGAACCCCGACCGGGAGGCCCTCGCGCGTCATGTGCAGCGGGAGCGAGATGGCCGGATTGCCTGCCACGTTCCATGGAATCGTGAACGGGCTGACCTCGGCCATCCGCCGTCCGATGTCGGCTGGATGCTCGCCCGGTCCGAGCTTGAAGAATCCGAGCGGCGGCGCGGGAGTGGCTAAAGTCGAAGTGATGAGGATGTCGAATCCGCCGCTCCACCATCGCGCGGTCGTCCGCGAGAATTCGTTGATCCATTCACGTGCGACGATCAATTCGAGCGCCGACACCTGGCGGCCACGCTCGACGAGAAACCAGGTCCACGGATCGAAATCTTCGGCGACGACGGAGCGCCCAAGTATCCTTTCCGCGTCCACCGCGTGGCCGGCTTCGCCGGATGCGATCAGAACGCCGACCGGGTCGCCGATGCGCTCGTCGTCGAGCGCGGCGGGATGATTTTGCTCCACCTTGTGGCCTAGCGACTCCAGCAGCTTCGCGCAGTTGCGAACCGCGGCCGCGCAATCGGCGTCGATGCCCGGATGGAATGACGGCGCGCGATCCATGAAGCCGATTCTAAGCGGGCCGGGCGGGAGCGCTGCTTCGTCGCGATACGGACGCGCAGGAGCCGGCGCCGTGTAGGGATCGCCGGGCATGTAGCCGCCGACCACGTCGAGCGCCGCCGCCGCATCGCGCACCGATCGGACTAGCGCGCCTTCCTCGCCGAGTCCGTGCCAGATGTCGGCGTGAAGCGGTCCGATCGAAGTCCGGCCGCGCGAAGGCTTGAGCCCGACGACTCCGCAGAATGACGCCGGAATGCGAATCGAGCCGCCCGCATCGTTGCCGTGGGCGATCGGAACTATCCCGGACCCAACCGCCGCGCCCGCGCCGCCGCTCGATCCACCGACACCGCGTTCGAGATTCCAGGGATTGCGAGTAGCTCCCCAGGCGCGAGTTTCAGTCGCGATCGACGGACCCCATTCAGGCACCGTAGTCTGTCCGATCGCAATCAGGCCGGCGGCGCGAAATTTCGCGGCGACATTGGAAGTGGATCGCGCCGTGACCCGCGCGTCCTTGAACGCTTTCCATCCCCAGCTAATCGGCTCGCCGGCCACCATCTCGGACAGATCTTTCAGCAGGAAGGGTACGCCGTGAAAAATACCCGGTGGATGCTTTTGCCCCGTGGCGGCCTCGGCGCGCGCCTTGTCGAAGCGCGGATAGATCACGCAATTCAGTTGCGGGTTGATGCGTTCGACGCGTTCGATTGCTGCGTCAACCAATTCGCGCGCCGTGGCCTTACCCGTCGCGACGAGATTGGCCTGCGCGGTCGCGTCCATCCAGGCGAGTTCGTCGCGATTGAGAGTTGTAGTCATGGCGCTAACCCTACCGCGACCCAGCTGTTTCGTCCATCACAGGTAGAACCACCCTGCCCCATCGCACCGGGGATTACGTTGCGTGCGGCACTCACGCCGCCAAAGCACCCCTGCAGTTCAGGGTGTCATAGTTCAGCCTGAATGGACGCCGACGATAGTGCTATTGGTCATTTTGGCCGCAATTTGCGGATGTTCGAGCGAAGGAGCTGACATGAAAATCGGGAACTTACTTTGCGGCATTCTACTCGCCGGCATATTAATTGCCGGCAGCGCGGCGCCGGGCCGCGCGCAACTCCAGGTGCGGCTGCGGCCGCCGAATGTGACGGCCTACTGTTCGCCGGTTGGCTCCGGCGGCGCGTCAGTCAGCACAAGCTGCCCCGCGGCCGCGGGACTGACGAACTATCTCTGGAAAATCGACGCGACTTGCAGCAGCCCCGCCTCGACCGTGAGCGGAGTTGTGACCGTGACGGGAACTCAGGGCGGAACCTTGTCATATGAATTTGACGAGGTCGGCGGCGGCGCGCCGGAGCTGGACGATGCGTTCCCGCCGATTCAGGCGAGCGCGACGAACACGGCTATCGTCGTGACCGTTCCCGCAATTAGCGGCGGAGGAGCATGCGTTGCCTGTGCATTCTGCTCACAGCAATAGGCGCGGGGGTCGCGACGGCGCAGTATTAAGAACGACGCGCTCCGTTGTCGCGCTCTTTCTCGTTTTAATACTCGGTGCAGGGGTCAGCCCCTGCCCGGCGCTGGCGCAACCGGGAATCGACGGGACGCCCACCAAAGGCGTTGTAACTACTACCACCAGCTTCGCCACCACCTATCCGACCGGCTTTGGCTCGGCGAACGCGGGCGATTGCTGCATCATCCAGTGGTGCGGAAATGAAGCCCTTTCCACTACGGCAGGATGCAACCAAAGCGGCTCAGGATGGACACCTATCTGGACGTCGGGCGACTATGCATGGGGATCGGGAAATAATCGCGAGGCGCAATGGCTCACGCACGTCTATACGAGCGGTGACACAGCGCCTACGTGCAACCTTGCGACCAGCGGCAGCGGCTCTTACAACCTGTTTTGTTACAAGACCGCAAACGGATGCACATTCAGGCCAGGCCCGACGAATCAAAACAGCGCAAGCGCGATGACCCTGATTTCGGGACCTGGGATCACCGGCACGGCTGGCGATGCTCACCTGTTCGGTGGATGCGCGGCGGGCGCAAACACCTTCACCAATTACAACGACAGTCTCACTCAAGAAGTGACGCAATCGGAGAGCATCGCATCGTCGCAGGAGGCGGATGCAGTCATCGCCAGTTCGGGGGCGCAGCCGACAGCGCAGGCTACAACCTCGCTGAGTGCGTTCAACACCGGCATTGAGGCCGACCTTGAAGCGAGCGCTGTCCCGACCGCGACCGCCACGTCGACCCCGACTGCCACCGCGACTTTAACGGCAACGCCAACTGCCACTCCTACGGTGACGGCAACGACCACCGTCACTGCAACACCATCGGCAACTCCGACGAAGACGGCCACCGCAACTGCGACGGCTACTTTGACAGCGACACCGACCGGCACTGCGACCAATACGGCCACTGCAACTGCGACGCCATCGGCGACGCCCACTGCCACGCCGACCGGCGCGAGATCTCCCGCATTGATGCAGCACCATCTCGGGCAAGCATGGTGGTGGGAATCACCTTGGGTAGGGCGGTGACCGATGGCAATCCGTGAGGCATGCGAACGCCCCGTAGATGCCGGACGCCGGACAGAAGAGCAATCCGCGCCCAAGCTGGCCGGCGTCCGCAATTATCTACGCCGTCGAGCATCCCGAATTCGGGGTGACGCCGCAAAAGCCCGTATCGATCCCGCGCCAAGTCCGAAGCCGGCGATCCGTACCGGTATCGCGAGCTAGCCGAGGCGATGGAAGAAAAAAACCTGCGCTATCTCTCCGTGCCCGGCACGCACTAACGTACCGACGCTTGCTTGTTGGCGCCGCCGGTAGCCAGCTCGTCGTCGATGATCTCTTCGAACTTCGAAGCCGGCTGCGCGCCCGTTAAAGGCCGGCCATCAATAAAAAACGCCGGGGTTCCGTCCACGCCGACCTTCTCGCCGGCGGCCTGGTCGCTTTTGACCTGGCTGTCGTACTTCGCCTTGTCAAGGCACGCGTCAAACTGACCGGTATTGAGTCCGAGCTTCTTGGCTGTCGCCTTCAGATCGGCGGGCGCCAGCTTGCTCTGATCGGCGAACAGCGCATCGCGGAACTGCCAGAACTTGCCCTGGTCGTTGGCACATCGCGCGCCCTTCGCGGCGTCAAGCGCGTGTGAATGGAACGGCAGCGGGAAGTCCATGTGTACGATGCGAATCTTGTCGCCATATTTCGCCCGCAACTGCTTCAGAGTGTCTTCCGTTTTTTTGCAGTACGGACACTGAAAGTCGGTGAACTCGACGATCGTGACAGGCGCATTCATGCCGCCGAGCGCGGGATGGCCGCTGCTGTTCAGCGCGACGCGCTGGGGCTCCAGTAAAATCTTCACCGGCGCTTCCTTGCGCAGGCGTTCGAGCAGCGCCTGGCGGTTCATCATTTCCATCAGCTGCGGTTTGAGCTTGTCGAACGGCGCGGTGCCTGCGGACTTGTTCTTGTCGTAAAACTTCTTCGCGTCAGCTTCGGTCACGGCCGATTTGCCCGCGTATTCTTTCTTGAGGTAGTCATCGGCGCTCAGCTTGTCGCGCTGGGCGGCCTGCTCGATCAGGTAGTCGTTAGTCATCGACTCAAGCGTCTGGCGCCTGAGATCGAAAGTCTTGTCGGCGATCAGTTGATCGACGCGCTTTTCGAGCGCCGCGCGCATCTGATCGAGCTGCGGTTTGACTTTTGCGTCGAGGTCCTTCTCGCTGATTTTGTGATCGCCAACCGTGGCAACCACCGCGTTGGGGTCGTCGGCCCATGCGGGATGCGGGCCGATGGCCGCGCACACGATTGCGACGGCGGCGGCAATAGCGGTAACAATACTCCGCGCGGACCTGGGGCGAATTCGCCTCGACTGATTCATGTTTAGCAGCATCGTATAATGTTCGAACTCCCTCGTTAGTGATAACCCGCAAATACTAGCATGCGACAAGGGTGCTGTCGCGATGCTGAAAACGATGCATTTGCCCAGATCGCCGCGACTCAGCTAACCTGACATTTGCTTTGAAACCGAATATAGCAGCCTCAATCGGAATGCTGGCCGCGGTCCTGCTGATCTTTCCCGCGCAGGCGCGAGCGGCAGGCAACGAAAACGAAACCCGACTCAGCGTCCTGGTGGACTGTCATTGCTCCGATCCGGCCGGCGAAAGCTTTTGCTCCGATTTCAAGGACAAAGTTCGCGATTCAGTCGCATATCGGCTCGTCGATCACGCCGACGCATATGGTATCGGAGTGCATCTCTGGTGTGTGGACTTGTTTGCGGGACTCCCGGGAGTCGATAGCAAGCTTTCCGGCACGATGTCCGCGGTATCGGTCGCATTCACAATCTATTCCGACAGGCTACCGGGCGAAGTGTACGAAGATTCCTCCGTGTTTCGAGTCGGCAAAGGCGCTGCCGACGAGATGTCGGGCAGAATCCTGGCCGCCGTCGGTCAGCTTGCCACCGCCAACAAGGCGGTATTCGAGCATATCCGCGCAACTCCTAAGCCCGCAGCGACGCCGACCCAGCGCATCATCGAGTAGCGCTTCAAAAAGCCCGGGTTTTCCAATACCTTTTTAGCTCGCGCGAGAGTGGCGGAATGGCAGACGCGCCGGACTTAGGATCCGGTGCCGCAAGGCGTGGGGGTTCAAGTCCCCCCTCTCGCATTTCTTCGATTCCCCGCGAGGCCGTGAAGGCGATGACACCAAGCGCCGCTAAAATCATTGGCAGCATCGAAGAGAAAGGCCGCATCCGATGTCCACAGCTAATCATTTGACCGTCGATCCTTCGACTCGCCAGCCTTTCAAGCACCGCGGCACGTCGCCTATTTGATTGCCGCCCATGCAGCGGAGGCGGCCTGGAACCAGGCGTCACCAAGCTCGCACGCGAGCGTGTCGGTATTCATGCGGATCGGCTGGTTTGGCGCTTGGCTTTTTAGCCATAGATCCGCATAGGCCGCGATCGCATTTACCTGGGACTGCTGGATCGCATCCATGTCCATATTCGCCAGATAGGTAAACTGGGCGGCGGTCATACCGCCAGGCGCCGTCCAAATGCCGGCGGGATCCTTTACCGGACTGATCAGCGGATTCATCCTCACGATCCGGCTTTTTATGGGGTCCTTAAGCCCCTTGCTGGCGCCAGTCATGGCATATGCGAGATAGGATGCGATATCAGGCGGGTCGTCGAGAATCGAAGTCGCCAGCTTGTGCAGATCCGCAACGAGTCCGGAATCTGCGGGTGGCCGCAGGTACGGTGATGATGCACCGCCAGGAGGCGGCGCCGGCAACGCGACCGATCCAGTCCCCAGACTCAGCGCGACAATGTCCGTTGGATTTTGCCCCAGCGCCAGGGCCTCGGTGACCGCCGCCAGCACCGGGTTGTTGCATCCAGCGATGGCGCCATCCCAATACCTTCCCGGCCGATCGGGAAATTGCGCCGGCCCGTCAAAGTAATTGACGGGCGCGTTGGTCGAGGCGTGGAGCGCCTCGGCCAGCGTCACGCTGGCGGCGTCGCCGGTGCCCCAGGCTGCGCCCGAGGCCGGCGCAGAGCGGAAAAACGTGGCACGGTTGCGATCGTAATCGAAGCCGGTGATCAGCAGATGTATGTCCGCCGATGCCCCCGTGCGGCGCACGGCTGCCGCTGCGGATACCAACGGAGACGTTCCGCGAGTTGGCAAAAACCCCTGAATCGCCGGAAGTTTGTTCGCGGCGCTGTATTTGGGCCCCATTCCGGTGAGATCTCGGAGCGCTCGATCTCCCCAGGAAGTCGTGGGCGAGAAAATCGACTCGCGGTTCTGCTGATTCTGAAAATATGAGAGTAGCGCGCCGAGCGTCAGGTTCTCGACGAGGCCGCCAAGCACCAGACTTCCGCCGGAGTTAGCAGCGACCAGGTCGAAATCAGCGAGCACGTCGTGTCCTGACTTCTGGTCACTGTAAAGCGCGCGCAGCGCCATTACTTCAATCAGCGCCCAACTGCCGCCGCCATCAAGCGTCAGAATTCGGTAGGCCATGCCGTCCTCCCCGCTTCCTATTCCACAAAAAGTGGACAGGTGCAAGCTATTTGTGTCTTTCTGTCGATGTCGCGCGGAACGCTAAATCCTGACCGCGCGAGGGAACGGCGGCGGGGCGCTCGCGAGATTGCGAGCGCCCCGTGGTATGCGTGCTTACTGTTCGGGCGCCAGTTCGACGCGGCGGTTTTGCGCGCGCCCATCGGCAGTGTCGTTGGTCGCCACGAAGTTGGTCTTGCCGTAGCCGTGTGGATGCAGCCGGCTTTCGGCGATTCCATCCTTGATAAGGTAATCGACGACCGCGTTCGCGCGCCGGTCGGATAACCTCAGGTTGTAGTCCTCGCCTCCGATCGCGTCGCAATATCCATTCACGTCAATGTCAACGCCGGGATTGGCCTTGAGAGTTGAGGCGGCCTCGTCCAGCACGGCGGCATCGCCGGGACGGATGTTCGATTTGTTGAAATCAAAATGCACGCCGCGCAGTACCAGCTTCTCCTTCAACGGCGGAGGTGGGGGCGGTGGTGGCGGAGGCGGCGGGGTCGGAGGAGGTGGTGGTGGCGGAGGCGGCGGTTGAACGATCGGATCGCAATAGTAATGGCCCGCGACTCCGCCTATTACCGCGCCGATTCCCGCACCGGCAACCGCACCCGTGATAGTTCGCGAGCTCTCGCCGGGATTGCCCGCGTTGTCGCCGACAGCATAGCCAACGCCGGTGCCAATCAGCGCGCCGGCGGCGGCGCCGTAAACAGTGCACCAACTTAACTCGCGTTGCTGCGCGCATCCGCTCAAGAGCAGCGCGATGCCGGCCACGGCCGGCAACAGAAACGACGATATACGCGATTGAATCTTCATGTCCCCTCCCACAGGCGATCTATGCCGTCGCTCAGCGCCGTCCGCTCGATCAGACACCCACGCGCCGCGAACGGCGTCACCCTAGTTCAGGGACATGTCGGAACAATTAGTCGCGGATTAACAGAATGTGACGTAAATGCGGGCTGGATCTCGATCAGATGGTCAGACTCTGCGCTTCCCATAGCGCGCGGAAACGGCCGTCGCGCAGCGCGCTGAGCGACGACCAATTGCCCGACTCGACCACCTTCCCGCCTTCGACGACGTAAATCAGATCGGCCCATCGGATGGTCGATAGGCGATGCGCGATCAGTACGACGGTGAGTTCGCCGCGGCGGCTTTCGATCGCATCGAGCACCCGTGCTTCGTTTTCGGAATCGAGGCTGTTGGTCGCCTCGTCCAGAATCAGCATCGAAGGGCGGCGCAGGAATGCGCGCGCCAGCGCGAGGCGTTGGCGCTCTCCCTGCGACAGCATCATTCCACGATCGCCGACGATAGTATCGAGCCCGCCGCTTAGTCCCGCGACGAAATCGAATGCGGACGCCTGTCGAAGCGCCGCGAGCATTTCCTCCTCGCTGGCTTCGGGGCGCGCCCATTTGAGGTTTGCACGAATCGTGTTGTGAAAGAGAAACGTGTCGGGCGCCACAAAGCCGATTTGATCGCGCCATCCGCGCATGCCTTCGGGTCCGAGCGGCCGGCCGTCGAGTCTGAGCGTGCCCGAGTCGGGCGCGACGAGGCCCATCAGAATGTCGGCGATGGTACTCTTGCCGGCTCCCGACGGCCCCACCAGCGCGACGATTTTCCCCGCCGGGATCACCAGGCTCAAATCGCTTACCGCGGGCACCCGTCCCTCACTGTAAGTAAACGATACGTTCTCAGCGGCAAGTTCGCGGGTGAGCGACTGCCGATCGTGCAGATGCACCGCCGGCTCAGCGGCCGCGGTGCATCGGGCTTCGATATCCAGCAGGTTGGCGAACGATGGCAGCGCGTTGACGAAGGCGCGGTAGTGGTACTGGCCGCTCATGATTCGCGGCATCACACGCATGAACAGCAGCAACAGGAGCAGAATTGACGCCGGCGGCACTGCCAGGATCTGAAGCGATGCGAACACCACCATCGCGAGGATTACCACCGTGCCGAGTTCGAACCACGTCGCGGCGATCGCCTGCTGACGCGTGCCGTCCACGTTGGCCCGGGCAACATCGGCGCTCAGCTCGGAGAAAATCGAAAAATTACGCGCTTCCGCGCCATAAGTTTTCGCCGCTTTGAGACTCTGTAAATGCTCGATGGTGGCGGCGTAGAGCGACTTGCTGGAAGCGGAGATCTCCTCGCCCTGCTTTTCGATCGCATGGGTGCGGCCGCGAAAAACAAACGCCAGAAACGCGCCGGAGATCAGCACCAATGCAGTCATCCCGGCCGACAGCGCAAACGCGATTGCCATGTAGAGCATTCCGATCGCGACTTCGCCGATGAATACCAGTGCAAGATTCGTGGCGTAGCCGATTCGGCTGACTTCTGCGGTCAGCGCGTGAGTGAAATCCGAAGTCCTGCTCCGGCATACGAACAGCCAGTTCGCATCCGCAATCGCGTGGTAGAGGCGACGGCGCAGATGATCCTCGACTTCCTGCTGAACCGCATAAGTCCACACGCCCTGCATCTGTCCCAGCACCGTTCGCGCGCCAACCAGGATCACGAATATGCCAAGCAGAAGAATCAGCGACGGGTGCAGCCCCACCGAAACGAATGCCTTCGAAACCATCGCCGCGTAACGTCCCGCCTCGCCCTGTCCGGCGAGATTGAAGCCCGCCACCTGCAGGGTCGGAAGCAGCAGCGCGAAGCCGACCCCCTCGGTCAGCGAAAACAGGACCATCACGATGAGCACGCTGATCAAATGCCAGCGCGAAACCCGCACCAGCATCTTGACGTACGTCGCAAGCGTGCCCTTCGTCGGTGGGTTTGCGGGACTATCGGCCAACGGAGTCCCGCCCGCCAAGCGGCATGTATCGATCAAGCTCGAAATCTCCGATCACCACGATGCCGCCGCTCTCGAGCCATGCGTGGGCGCCGAAATGCCCGTCGACCGGTTTCATGACCCCGATTTTGAGTTCGCTGGGATAGCGGTAGCGCTTGAGCACGATGCCGGTCGCGAGCGCGCGAACCAGGCAGTTGCCGCCGCTGGGGACGGCCCGGCTGGCGGTGGCGACTGCCCACGCGATTTTTTCAGGTGATGGACGCACGGAGCTGGAGTTTGCGCGCATCGGATGGCTCATCGCGTCAGCAAGCCGGCGCGCACGAGCAAACGGCAACATCCACAGGCCCGCACGCACCGCCAAAGTCGCCGCCAGCGACTGAAACAGAAGCATCCGATCCGGCGCGGGCAACGCGAGGAACTTAGCTACCTTCTTCATCCGATCCCCGACCGTCCGGCGCCGGCTCGTCCAGGACCTGAATCAGGCCATGCGCCTGGAGTTCGGCAAGCAGTTGCATCAAATCGCGGCTGCATCGCTCGGCTTCGACGTCGAATTGCTCGATCAATGCGTTGCGAATCTCGGCCACTCGGCGCGGTTGCACAATCAGGCTCCAAATCATGGCGCCTACCGGGTCCAGTCCGAAGTAGGTCCCGCTCTTGAGATTCAGAATGGCGGCCTCACCCTCGAGATCGCAGGAAATCTGGTCCTTGGATGCCACAACGATGGATCCTGGCGAGATTGTCTTTTCCACGAATTACAACCGTCCAAGCGGCACAAGCGATGCGATGATTGCTCTAAACGCGAGAACCCTTTACATCGCTAGTGAAAGCGACACGAGTTTACAGAGCGTTCGCGCTGCGGGCAAGTCGGCGGCACGCGGGCTTACATCCCCTCCATAGCGTCAGTGAAGGCGTGCCCCACGGCGTTGAATCTCGTGATTTGAAAAAAAGGATAGAACACCCAATATTCATCAGGATCTTCAGAATCTCTCTTCAGATTCAGCGGCAGAGATCCGCGTGAAGTTGTCAGCACCACGACATGGCTGATCGTTGGATGGGAGTGGTGTCCGATTGTTCCCTGCATGTTTCGCAGCGCGGCTACCAGCGGACCGCTATCGCCAATCTGAATTCCGTCGACCGTCACGGACTCAATCTCGCCGTACAGTTGCGGCACCATCTCGTGCCAGGCCTCGTGCTCCACGAAAGCAACCAGCGCGAACTCAGCTCCGACAATACCCAGGAAGACCGTCCCAGCCGCTGCGAGTCCGAGGTGATATTTTTGTGGGAAGAACTTCAGTCGACTCCTGACCCATGGGATTGCAGCGACGATCCATACGATCAAGGCAACCGGCACGATCAGCGGCTGAACCGGGAAAACCGTCTTGTCGAGCAGATGCGCCAGACCGTTCATCTTGTTTGACCCTACCGCATTATCGGGCAGCCGGCCTGAGCCCCGCTGCGGGCAATCGACTGCTTCGCTGACGCGAGCCTGGGGCAAACTTCGGCGTCGAAGCGATCGAGAAACTTCGCGAGCGGCTTCAGTCTGCTTCGTCACCCGCGAGGATCGCAACTATTTCGTGAGCGGTCTGAAAGTCAACGTGCAGGGTTTTCACGCACAGCGTCCACGCATCGGCATTATCGCGCTTGGCGATGAGCGCCAGCAGCTGCGACTTGAGCGGCTCCTGGACGCGCGCCGCATACCCCTTGGCCTGCTCGCGACCTTGAGCCCGCATCCGCTGCAGCTTGGCAAATCGCTGCATCCCAAGTTCCGTTGGGCATGGCTGTGCCTCGTACCAGCGGCCATTTTCCTGCCCGATCCATTCGTTCACCGTGATGGTGCCACTGTCCTCGGTGCCAAATGCGATTCCCAAATAATGAGTCGCCGGCATTGGGTAAGTGGCGTACTTGTCCGGCAGCATCACATTTGCCGGCTTCTCGGTAACCGTCACCTGGTAGTTCTTGCTGATTGGAAGGTCGAATTGCTTCCTTATCCGGTCGTCAAGAAAATTCTGGTTCTGGCCGATGCATTTCATCGTGGACGGCGCGATCAGCTGCTTGAGCGCGGCGAAATCTTTCGCGTACATGGCATAGACGATCTTGCGCGCCAATTCCCGCTGCTGCGGCGTGCCCTTCTCAGCCTCCTTCTCAGCCGCCACGGCCTGGGCCGAACGGGTCGCAGCACCGTGCGGCGCAGCATCCGGCGCACGCATCGCCCACGGCGATTGCTGTGGCGCGGCAGACTGCTGCGCGCTGGCCGGGGTGGCTAGCGCGGCGGCGGCCGCCAGCGCCAGCATCGCAAATATTGTTCCCGAAGCCTTTAGCATCTCACTCCCTCATCGCAGAGTGCACGCGGGGTGGCACTCGACATTCAAATCGTCGATCAATTTCACTTTCTCACTTTTCACTTTTTCACTGAATCGCCAAGCGCGTGCAAGCCGTCCGCGAAACCGATGGCGAGATTAATCTTTGTCGGGGATCGACTTCAATTGCTCGAGCCATGCGGTCGCTACGCTGTCCGAGGGCGCCCGATAGTCGCCGCGCGGCGACAGCGATCCGCCCGAACCGACCTTGGGCGCGTTCGGGATACAACTGCGCTTGAACTGGCTCAACTGAAAAAAGCGGTACAGAAATGTGTGCAGATGCCTCTTGATCGTCGCGATGTCGTATTGGTTGCGGCGCTCGCGCCCAATGTCCGGCCACTGGCCCGCGTCCTTGTCGCGCCACGCATTGTAAGCGAGGAACGCGACCTTCGGCGGTGGGTATCCGAAGCGCAGCGTGTAGTAGAGGAAGAAGTCGTGCAGCTCGTAGGGGCCAAGCGTCGCTTCGGTGTCGTGGCTGGAATGTCCGTCCTCCGACGTGCCGGGGATCAGCTCGGGGCTGATTGGAGTGGCAAGAATCTCGAGCAACGTCGTGCTGGTTTCGCGGCCCAGGCTCTCGGTTTGCGCGAGCCATCGGATTACGTGCTGGATCAATGTCTTCGGCACGCTCGCATTGACGCTGTAATGAGACATGTGATCGCCGACCCCGTAGGTACACCATCCCAGCGCCAGCTCGCTCAAGTCGCCGGTGCCGATCACCAGCCCGCCGCGCAGGTTCGCCAATCGGAAAAGGTGGCTGGTGCGCTCGCCCGCCTGTACGTTCTCGAACGTGACATCGTAAACTTTCTTGCCTTTGGCATAGGGATGCCCGATGTCCTTGAACATCTGCATGCAACTCGGGCGAATGTCTATTTCATCGGTCGAGCAGCCGAGCGACTTCATCAGCCGGCGCGCCTGCTCGAGCGTTCGCGCGCCGGTGGCAAAGCCGGGCATCGTGACGGCGAGAATATTTTTGCGCGGTAAGCCGAGCCGATCCATCGCACGCGCGCATACCAGCAGCGCGTGGGTGGAATCGATTCCGCCCGAGATTCCAATCACGACGCGTTCCAGACCGGTCGAGCGCAGTCGCGTAGCCAGGCCTTGAACCTGGATGTCGAAGACTTCGGCGCATCGCTCGTCGCGGGTTGCGGGATCCGAGGGCACGTAGGGGAACCGCTCGTAGCGCCTTTGCAGCAGCATCTTCGCGCGCCGCGGCAATTGCGTCGAAAATGAAATCCGCCGAAACCGCCGCACTCGCTCGCGCTCGCGCTGAGCCGTGTCGCCGAAGGTGTTTTGACGCATCCGTTCCTGCGACAGCCGTTCGAGATCGATTTCCGCCCAGACCACTTGCGGCCCATCCTTGAAGCGCTCGGACTCGGCGACCAGGTTGCCGTTCTCGGCGATCAACGCGTGTCCGTCCCAGGCCAGATCGGTCGTCGATTCACCCGTTCCGGCCGCGCTATATGCGTACGCCGCAATGCATCGCGCGGATTGGCCGATGACCAGCGAGCGCCGGTAGTCGGCCTTGCCGATCGTGATGTTCGACGCCGACAGGTTCAGCAGCACCGTCGCTCCCGCCAGCGCCGCGTATGACGACGGCGAAATCGGAACCCACAAGTCTTCGCAAATCTCGGCGTGAATCGTAAGCCCCGGCTGCTCCTCGTGCTGGAAGATGAGGTTGTTGCCGAACGGAACCGCGCGATTCCCGGCCAACTCGATTTCGTCGCGGGTCGCGGCGTCGGCCGAGGCGAATTGCCGCGGTTCGTAGAACTCGCGGTAGTTCGGGAGATTGGTCTTCGGCACGACGCCGAGAATCCGCCCGCGATGAATCACGATCGCGCAGTTATACAGATGATGATCGATCTGGAGCGGCGCTCCGACCACGCTGACGATCGAAAGCTTCGCCGTCGCCTCGGCCACCACCGCGATTGCGTCAAGGCATGCGTCGAGCAGCGCGCGCTGCTGAAACAGATCGTCGCACGAATACCCGGTCAGCCCCAATTCGGGAAACAGCGCGAGCACCGCCTTGCGCTCGGCGGCGTCGCGGATCAGCGCGACGGTATGTTCGGCGTTGTAAGCGGGATCCGCGACGCGAACCGACGGCACTCCAACCGCGATTCTGACGAAATCGTGATTGTAGAGATTGAAAAAGTTTCCGTTCCTGGTCACGTCGTTTCCCTTGGACGCCGCACGGCCTTCGACCCGCCGTCCGCCGCCCATGCCAGCGCCCGTCTTATGAAGACTGTGCCGATTACGGACGGCCGGTACAAGATTGCCCGATCCGGCCGTGAACACGCGCCGCCGGCCAAATGCCCCGCCGCGTAAGGAAGGATGGCCCCCGGCCCCGGATCTAGCCTCTCTCTGTCAGAGAGAGGCCGCGCCGAGTCGTCGAGGCGCGGGTGAGGGTCCAATTACAGAGATGTCCTTTCTCTTTGCTTCTCATGACTGGCAGCCGCGACTCCTTCCGTCATCCCGACCCATCCCGTCATCCTGAGCGAAGCGAAGGATCTCGCGCGCGCAAGCGCGTGCCCCGCCAACCCCACCCCGCCGCCCCCCTGAGACCCTCGCATCCCATTGTCTGGCGGGTCGATCATTGCAATAACGGCTGTAGTCGAATGAAGCTTGCGACATTCACCCATGGCGGCGCGACGCGAATCGGCGTCGTCGTCGAGGACTCGATCGTTGACCTTGCGGCTGCGGCGCCCGAGTTGCCGCGCGACATGACCGCCTTCATCGTGGCGGGGGCGCCGGCAGCCGAGCGCGCGATGCGCGCGGGGAAGAATTCTGTCCACCGGATTGCGCTGAAGAGCGTCAAGCTCGAGGCGCCGATCGCCCGCCCCCCGGAGTTTCTCGCCATCGGGCTCAACTACGCGGACCACGTCGAAGAAACCAAGATGAAGCGTCCCGAGTTTCCGATGTTCTTCAACAAACAATCGAGCTGTGTGACCGGGCCGTACGATCCGATTCATATCCCGCGCGCGTCATCGGCGCTGGATTACGAAGGCGAGCTCGGATTCGTCATCGGCCGGCGATGCCGTCACGTGCCGCGCGATCGCGCGCGCGAGGTAATCGCGGGTTACGTGATCGTAAACGACGTGAGCGTGCGCGATTGGCAGCGCCGCGCGCCGACGATGACGCTGGGCAAGTCGTTCGATACGCACGGGCCGGTTGGCCCATGGATCGTAACCCCGGATGAGATTGGCGATCCGCACAAGCTGGACCTGCGCACGTTCGTCAACGGCGAATCGCGCCAGCATTCCAATACCAGGCATCTGATCTTCGATTGCTTCGCACAGATCGAGACGCTGTCGACGGTCTTTACCTTGTTGCCGGGGACGATCGTTTCGACCGGCACCCCCGGCGGAGTGGCTGCCGCGATGAATCCTCCCAAATGGCTCAAGGCTGGCGACGTGGTCCGAATCGAGATCGAGAAAATCGGCCACCTCGAAAACCATGTTATCGAGGAACCGGCCAGCACCGATTTAATCTGAGCGGGCGGTCCGGCCCGCCCCTGATGATCGTCAGGCTTTTGGCATCACGGCAAAATCCCGTCGCGCGCGTGCCGCGGTCTCCGCTCGGAGCCGAGGCGCCGATCGATCCAAACGATCTTGATGCCGCGAGTGTGGCCTCGTTGATTCCTGGAGTCTTTGGAATCGACCGATTGGGCGGATGCGCGCCTATGTTAGTCCAGGGACGAAACAACGTCAGTGACAAATTGTTGCATCGATTCTACAATGTGTAGCTGTCGGTTGACTGATAGTAGGAGCGCGCCGCGTATTCGGGACGTTATTGATCAATCGCTCGTGGCACATTGATTGCTTGCCCTAGCGAAGGGGTGGTTCGGAGGAGCGGGATGGAGGCTATCAACGCACGGGGAGGGCGCGAAGATGCTGCCAATGACATCAAAGGGAATCCGCTACTCTGAACCTGAAAGAGCCCAGGAAAGATCCTCGCCCCCTGGAAAACTGAGCCGCTTCCTCCTTAAATTTCGCCCACTCTGGAACGGAAGCTACGCTCTCGAGAAGCCGCGCCGGTCAATCGACCGCGAACTGCAAGAGCGCGAGCCAATAGATTTGCTCTAGCTGCCCGGCCTCCATCCCTCCGCTCGATAATCTTGAGCGTGCACCCCGCGTCGGGTGCCGAGCTGTACTCTCAGGACGACTGCCCGAGTCCGGGCAGGACCAATGGCCCCGGTGTCTCGAAATCCGCGAGGTCAAGCGCTTGATCCTGGTGAGCGCTGGGCTCGCGATAGCTGGCGCGCCGGAGGATCGCCGTCAGCAGTACGATAATCACAATTGGGGCAATTGGGATTTTGGCGCTCTGACTGACGGGCAATGATACGCGGGGCACAATCCACGCGACCGCGAGCACGGCCTTCTCATAGGGCAGGAACCCCTTCTCCAAACCCTCCATTGCCAGCCACGCTATCGGCAGCGCGAGCAACACCAGCTCGTATTGCAGGAGGTACGGGGAAACCATCAAGGTGCCAACCGCCATGGTGGCGGCTTTGAGCGCGAACGGACGGCTGCTTTGCCAAACCCAAACCACCGCACACGCCGCGCATATCGCAACCAGCGCCTGAAACACATATGCAACCTCGACGCTGCCACCCCACATCCTGATTGCGCCAAAAATGGTTTGCATGGTCGCGAAACTGGTTCCACCCCCTTCCAGTCCCCGTTCCAGGACAGTTTTCTGTGTGAACGCCATACTGCCGATAAACGCACGCCAGGCTGGTATGCCAAAGACCGCGAGCGAAGCCGCCGCGAACAGAATCGTGCTGACGGCAGTGGCCATGAGCGCACGCCATCGGCGACCTGCGATCAGTGCGAGCGGAATCAATATCGCGAGATGCGGCTTGTAAGCCATCAAGCCAAACAGCAACCCGGCAAGCAGCGGCCGTCGGTCGAGAAGCAGCAGACCGCCCCCGATAAGCGCGGTGGTCAGGAAGCCGTTTTGTCCGCACATGAAGTTGATGATGACCGCCGGAAATGTGATCGCAAGCCAAAGTCCGACCGGAATGGGAGCGATGCGCCTGAGAACGACCAGATAGCCGGCAAGCGTCACGGTCTCGAACACGACCCATGACGCGATGAATGGCAGCATCGAAAGCGGCAGCACGATAAGCAGGTACATCGGCGGCTCCATGAAGGGTCCACCGAAATCCTTAGCCCCCATTACCGCCGCCTCCTGCAGGTACAGGCGATGAATGTCGTAAACAGAGGCCGCATCGCCTTTGAGCGCCGCGATCGAAGCCGCGTAGGGAACTACAAAATCGCCTCCAACGAATTTACCACTCGCAAATATCAGGTGATGAGAGTGGAAGAGTTGAGCTATCGCCGCAGCCAGGTATGCAAGCAGCAGAACGCCCGAATAAAATGTGACGCGTTGGACAGTGAGCCAGGAAGGGTCGCGAAGCCAGTTGGTGAACCGGTGCGCAGAACCCAAGCGACCGTCCGCGGCCAGGGTGGGCGGCGTTACCGTGGCGGATTCCCCGGCGATATCGATCTTCGCGCGATTGTCCATCGCCAACCTGTTCGGGACTTCCTCTAATCCCTTAATCCTTCTGAACCATAACCTCAGTCGATTCGTCCGCGTATTCCGCAACTCGGCGCGATACCGCTGCGCTCGTAATAGCGCTGGTGATTCTCCTCGGCGCGGTAGAACTCCGCGGCGGATACTATCTGCGTGACGACCGGGCGCGCGAGTTTGCCGGATTCATCGAGTCGCCGTTTCGATTCCTCGGCGGCCCTGCGCTCGTGGTCATCGGAATAAAAAATTATGGACCGGTATTGAGTGCCGACGTCGGGTCCCTGCCGGTTGAGCGTCGTCGGGTCATGAATCTGCCAAAAGACTTCCAGCAGTTGCTCGAACGATACCCGCGCCGGGTCGTACTCCACCTGCACGACTTCGGCGTGTCCCGTCTTGCCAGTGCAAACCGCTCGATAGTTGGGCTTTGGAACCGTGCCGCCCGCGTATCCTGCGGCCACATCGACGACGCCTTCGACCGCGCGAAAAGCTGATTCAACTCCCCAGAAGCATCCGGCGCCAAATGTCGCGATTTTGTTCTTGCTCGTCATTTGATTACTTAACGATGAGAGCCAGCCCGAATCAATGCTCGCCTGGCCCCGGTGAGACCGTCGCCGGCACTGTGCGAACGTCTGGCGCTGTGCCATTATTCAAGCGATATGACAAGTATTATGGCAGGAGCTTGAGATGCTTTCGCAATCGACAAACTGGAGGCGCCTCGTGAACCTGATCCTTGATCGCAAACGCGCGAAAGTCGTTTTGCGGGCGCTGTTCGCTCTCGCAACTCTTCTTTGCATGTGGCTCCCGGCCGCGGCCGGCGCCGCGGAAATCAAGGTCGCTGCGGCGGCGGATTTGACCTTCGCGTTCCAGGACGTTGCCGCCCGATTTCAGGAGCAAACCGGCAACAGTATCGAGCTCAGCTATGGATCATCGGGGAATTTTTTCGCCCAGATTCAAAATGGCGCGCCGTTCGATCTGTTCTTTTCGGCCGACGTTGGCTATCCGAAGAAGCTCGAGGCCGCGGGCTTGATTGAACCCGGCACTATCTACGAATATGCGAGCGGAAAACTCGTGATATGGGTTCCCAACGCGTCGAAGCTCGACTTAAACCGCGGTCTTGCGGAGTTGCTCGATCCGGGTATTCGAAAGATCGCGATCGCCAATCCGCAGCACGCGCCGTATGGAGTCGCAGCGGTTGCGGCGATGCGCCACGCGGCGGTCTATGACAAAATCAAAAGCAAGCTGGTGCTAGGCGAAAACATCTCGCAGACCGCCGAGTTTGTTCAATCCGGCAACGCCGACGCCGGCATCCTCGCGCTCTCGCTCGCGCTCGCGCCCGCGATGAAGGATAAGGGACGATACGTCGAAATCCCGGCGACGGACTATCCGCCGATCATCCAGGCCGCCGCGATTTTGAAATCGTCGCGCAACCAGCAACTGGCCAACCAGTTTATGAAATTCATCAAGCAGCCCGATACAATAGCGCTGATGGCGCGATATGGTTTCTCGATTCCCAAGAACTCCGCTGCGGAGCGCAACGAAAGCGCGACGTCCGCGCCGCGCTGACCACCGATGGACTGGAGCGCGATTTTCCTGACGATCCGGCTCGCGCTGGTCGTTTGCGCAGTTTTGCTGGTGGTCGGGACGCCGATCGCGTTGTGGCTCAGCTTCACGCGCTGGCGATGGAAATTTTTCGTAGAATCGATCGTCGCGCTGCCGCTGGTGCTCCCGCCAACCGTGCTCGGCTTTTACGTGCTGGTCGCGATGGGTTCGAACAGCCCGGTCGGGCGCTGGTATCAATCTTTAACCGGCCACGGATTGCCGTTCACGTTCGAAGGCCTGGCGATCGCGTCGGTCATCTATAGCCTGCCCTTTGCGGTCCAGCCGATGGCGGCGGCGTTCTCGCAGGTGGATCGCAACCTGATCAACGCGTCGTCGATACTCGGCGCCTCGCGGATTCGCACTTTTCTTCGCGTCGTGCTCCCGCTTTCGGTGGGCGGCGTGGTCACCGGCTTCGTGCTGAGCTTTGCGCACACGCTCGGCGAGTTCGGCGTGGTGCTGATGGTGGGCGGCAACATCCCGGGCGTGACGCGCACGGTCTCGATCGCGATTTACGATCATGTGCAGGCGCTCGACTACACCGGCGCCAATCACATGGCGCTGCTGTTGATGGCGTTTTCGTTCGTCACGCTGTCGATCACCTATTCGCTCAACCGCCGAATCTGGGCGGTCTGGCCGCTGCATCGCTAGCCGGCGGTTGCGACAGATGGCATCCGGCAAAAGTAGCGAAAGCGACGGGACCCTGTCGGTTCGCATCGCGTATAGGACCTCGAACGGCTTCGCGCTCGAAGCCGAGTTCGAGGCGTCGGCCGGCTTCACGATGATCCTGGGGCCGTCGGGCGGCGGAAAGACGACTATCCTGAATTGTATTGCGGGGTTGGCGCGGCCGGACGCCGGCCGGATAGCACTCGGTGCGCGAATGCTCTTCGATTCGGCTGCGCGCATCGACATGCCGGTGGCGGAGCGTCGATTGGGATACGTGTTTCAGAATCTCGCGCTGTTTCCGCATCTGACGGTCGCGCAGAACGTTCAATACGGGATCGCGAAGATGCCGGCCGCCAAAAGGCGCGCGCGAATGATGACGATGCTCGAGTCGTTTCGCATCGCGCATCTGATCGCGCGCAAGCCCGGCGAGATTTCCGGCGGCGAGCGCCAACGGGTGGCGCTCGCGCGATCGATTGTGACGAATCCGGAGGCGATCCTGCTCGACGAGCCGCTGGTCGCGCTCGACAACGCGACCCGGTCGAAGATTCTCGACGACCTGCGCGCCTGGAATGCGGCCCACGAAATTCCAATCCTGTACGTCACACATTCGCCCGAGGAGGCCTTCGCGCTCGGCGAGCGGGTGTTAGTGCTCGAAGCGGGACGCATCCTCGCCCAGGGGATGCCGCAAGAGGTGCTCGCAACGCCGCGCCATGAAACGATCGCGCAGGTAGTCGGCTTCGAAAATGTTTTCGACGCGACGGTGAGATCGATCGCGGAGACTCAGGGCACGATGCTGTGCCAGTTGGACGGGAGCGCGACTCGCCTGGAAGTGCCGCTGGGGCATGCGGAAACGGGAGCGCGGGTGCGAATCGCGATTCGCGCCGGCGATATCATCGTTGCGGGCGAGCGGCCGCATGGCCTGAGTGCGCGCAACTCTTTTCCGGGCCAAGTCCTATCGATGCGCCGCGAAGGAGTGAGAGTAGTAGTCATGATCGATGCGGGGGGCGCGCCGTTCGAGGTGCATCTGACGCCGGGGGCGATCGACGCGTTGCAAATTGCAGATGGGAAGGAAGTGTGGCTGGTGATCAAGACCTACTCGTGCAACTTGGTGGAGCCCTCCGCGCGGTAGCTGGCGCTTGAATAGCTATGCGGCGCATCAGACATTCGCGCCGCAGATGTCCCTCACCCTACCCTCTCCCGACAACGGGCGGAGGAATCCGAGATGACCCTCAATCGCGCCGCGACGACTCGGCGCGGGATCGAAATCGTGGCTGCGACCGAACAGGCATCAGTAACTCTAATTTGACATCACCACATAAATAAGCGTATCTTCAGCACCGATGGACGATCGCGCAGCGATTTGGCAGCTGGAGAGGCGGGCTGGTATTTGCCGCTTTGTCTGCTTCGAGGCGATACAAGCCAATTAGACCAACTTTGGTGGAGGAAAAATCATGATCCGCAGGATTGGCATCACGATTGTAGCGACACTGCTCGCGGTGTTTGGGATCGGGCATGTACGCGCGTTCGTCACGCACGGCCAGTTCGGTTGCGCGGCGGCCTCAGCTCAACTGGCTTGGGACGACGGTGGCAGCGGCGCCGCGGCGGCCGACGACGGTTCCAGCGATGTCGCGGCGGCGGAGAACTCACCGGACAACGCGAGCAAAATCAAGTTCAATGGGTCGGGCACATTCGATACCACCCCCACGACGCCCTGTTCCGCCGATAAGTGCTTTTCGCTTACCGGCAGCGTCACCACGAGCGTAAGCGGGCTAGGGACGGGCGATGTAGCGGGTGATGGCACGCTCGACAACTGTAAAATAAACAAGCACGCCAAGAAGGAATGCTGTACGCTCACCTCGACTCAGACGTATTCATTTACGGACGGTGACTTAGACATTACGTTTGCGGGCACGATTTGCGGGAAGACGCCAACAAACATAAAGGCGAAGAACGCTCCGTTTGAGATTACCGGCGGCAGCGGGTTGTTCGCAGGGGCGAGCGGCTCGGGAAAGGGGACCTTCACCTACAACGAGGATACCGGCGCGGGCACGTTCACCTTTAAAGGCAAACTCTCGGAATAAGCGTATCCGCGATGCCATTGCCCGTTGGAGCGCTCGCAGGCTCGCCAAAATTACGGAGGATTTTGGTTGGTCGGGTTTAATGCTTCGTGAAAGCAGATTTAAGACGCCGCGCTCGAAAATTGATAATCTCCCTTAAAGGCAGTCGGGCTGCTGGACGAGGAGGTATCTCGGGCGGAGATCATCGGCACGTACAAAGTTGAGAGCTGCGGCAAAGCGCTTAAGCATGACCACGGCAATTTCGAGGTAACCGCCGAGTAGCAGCCATCAGCGCGGGCGAAGGCCGCCGTGTGCCAGTGGCACGTCCCGTGAAAGGTACACTTTCATCCGCGCCGGAGGTGCGGCCTCGCCCTGTCCTCTGCCGACGAACGAGCGAGGGAAGGAAGGATTCGGGATTCTTCGCTACAGCGGCTTTCGCTCTAGAATGACACAAAAAAAGAGCGGGCAAAGAAGGACATCTTGAAATTTGGACCCTCACCCGCGCCTCGGCGGCTTGGCGCGGCCTCTCTCTGTCAGAGAGAGGCTAGATCCGGAGCCGGGCGCGCGGGGCGGGTTTGGTGCCCCCTGGCAGATTCGAACTGCCGACCCCAGGATTAGGAATCCTGTGCTCTATCCATCTGAGCTAAGGGGGCAACCCCTGACAAGTGAGAAAGGTTACGCCGATGCGGGTCGCGGACCAAGGGGAATGCGCCGGGTCGATCTGTCCGGCCGGGATGAAGAACTGAGGGCGCGCTGAAGCTTAAAGTTGCTTCGGCGTCGTCTTGCCCGGGCCCTGGAGCGCGTAGTGCATAGCGTAGTCGGAGTCACCGCCGGCCTGCACCCACAGCGCCAAGTCGGCCAGGGTGGGATCCTCGCGAGCGACCGCCATGTCGCGCAGGATACCGACCGTCGCGGCGCGCTCGCTCTCGATCTGTTCGCGCTTGACGAGCAATTCATCGGCCTGCATCTTCTGCAACTGCGCCTGCGCGCGGATGAACTCGACGTTGGCGGCGTTGAGTTCGCGACTGGATTGCGTGCTTATGTAGCCGGTCGCCGTCGTGCCAGCCGTGCCGGCAAGCGAAGCCGCGCCCTCGACCCCGGGCGCCGCAAGCGCGGCGCATCCGGAAACCATAAACCCCAATGCAACCAAGGCGATGATTCGCGCTGACATGTTGTGAAGCGTATGACGCATTGCTTTTTACCGCGTGCGCGGGCCTATACGGACGCTACTGAGTAGAACCAGAAATCCCGTGCTCTATCCGTCTTAGCTAAGAAGACGCTCGGACAAGCGAAAAAGTTACGCCGACGCGGGTCTGGCGGCAGAACCCTCACCTACCTCGCTGCGGCCGGCCTCCGCGTGTCCGTGACACCTCCCGTGAAATAACGGGCGAGGTATCACAGAGGCGGGTTTTTTTCACCGGTCTCCCGCGAGAGGGGATAAGTCGCACGCAACGCTACATCCTAACTTGGGCGAGGTATCAGAGGGGCGGGACGGCGGAAAGAACGCCGGACTGTGCGAACCAACGCGCCAACAATGTTGGCTGGTGCGACGAGAGTGAGCAGGCTCATCGGAGCCGACAATTCAAATTGAAATCGTGCACAAGTCAAAATGAAAAGAATCGCGAAGCCGCAGATTCCCGACTTATAGCGAGTACATCTCTAAGTCTCTCTAAGTGCGCCAAGCGCATCATTAGCGAATGGTTTCGATAGCTGCTCCTGGGGCTTCGGGTTTGGCAAGCGTTTTGCTGACTGTCATCCGAATACCGCGGACAACATGAATGCGTGTCCGTCGAACATTCTGGATTGGAGGGGAGTTTGATGAACCTATTAGTAGGGAGGAATCGTGCGAGGCGCAGGCTGGTTTTAACCTTCAGCGCCAGCATGATGGTCTTGGCGGTTGCGTTGCATGGAGTATCGGCGTTCGCCGATGACGAATCCGGGCCGGCGGACGGCTGCGCGCCGTCACTGGTAAGCGAGGGTTTCTTTCCGCGCTTCGCTGACACTTACAGGATATGTTGCTTAACTACTTCAAGGATCCCGCTAACCTTCCTGCCTACTGGGCTAATGAAGGCAAGCCGGTTCCGACTCCGAGCGACCAGCCGCCCTCATACCGTGGCTCGCCGCCGCCGCTTGACGAGCCGCCGTTCGCATATTCGACTTTCCCCATTGGCGCAACCGAAACGATCGGTTACCAGGGCGGTTATAACACAAGCTACGCAAGTCCTTTGATGAATACGCTCTGGTGCGGCCCTTATGGCAAGTTCATCAAGAACAGCCGGGTTGAGGTCTTCGGCTGGGTCAATCCCGGCTTCAACGCAGTACGTCGAACAGCGAATTCCGCATCGGCCATCCGAGCGGCGCCAACAATCTGATCGGTACTGGCGGCAACGGTTTCGTCGCATACGACGTCTACCCGAACACGATTCAACTCGATCAGCTCACTCTGTATGTGCAACGGATGGCGGACGAGGTGCAAACCGATCACTTCGACTGGGGCTTCCGTCTCGCGAACCTGTTCGGATCGGATTACAAGTACACGTTTACTCACGACTACTTCAGCGACCAGTACATCAGGGCCCACAATCGATACGGCTACGACCCGGTTATGGCCTACGTCGATCTGTATTTCCCATGGGTCGCAGAGGGAATGAACCTCAGGATGGGACGGTACATTTCGATCCCGGATATCGAGGCCCAGCTTGCCCCTGACAACCTGATGGCCAGCCACTCCGACGTTTACTCGCCCGATCCGTACACCCAGACCGGCATCGTCGCTTCCATAAGATGGAATAAGAACTGAACGACTCAGGTTGAGTTTTCGGGCGGCAACGACGTTGCCTTTTGGGACGCCAGGAACGTCAAGCCGACACCCGCGTTTTGTGTCCAATGGCTCTCCGACAGCGGCAACGACGACATCTATCCCTGCATCAACGGCATCAACGACGGCAAGTACGCGTACAACAATCTCCAACACCTGGTTCTTACCTGGTACCACAAGTTCGCGGGGACGCAGTGGGATATGGCCACAGAGGCCTACTACATGTGGGAACGCGATGTGCCGAACTTGAAGAATCCGGAAGCCGCTAGCCTGTTGATACCAAACGCGAATGGAGCTTACTGTTCCGGGGGAGCCGAAGGGCCTCTTACCTGTACGGCCCCTGAGTATGGAATAGTGAACTATCTCAATTACCAGTTTCGCCCGAATGCGATGCTTAGCATCCGAAGCGAGTTCTACGATGACTTCAAGGGACAACGTTTTGGCTTCCCAACGGACTACTCCGAAAATACGATCGGTATTACGTGGTTCGTTGGCAGCGTGATCGAGATCCGGCCGGAAGCGAGGTTCGACTACTCATACGAGGTGCCGGCCTTTGATGGCGGGAGGAAATGGGGCCAGTTCACCTTTGATACAGACGCTATCTTTTTCTACTGAGATGAAGAGCGAACGACGCGATTGGATAACAAGTTGAACCCGGGGTGATACGTGCGCATGCCCTATCAAGGTGTTCAGGAGAGCAATTTCAGATGGGAGGTATAGATGCAAACTGATAGATGGATTAGATGGACAAGATCGCGCCTGGGACTCGCGGTATTGTCTCTGTGCCTGCTGGCGCCACTATCGGGCTGTTGGAATGCGCTGGACGCGCAAACCTCGGCCATGTACGGCGCGGCGATTGGCGCTCCAATAGGCGGCATTTTCGGCTGTTCTCTTGCTTATAGCTTTGCTAGTGCCCATCATGAAGGGACGGCTTTTGCGATTGGATGTCCGGTAGGTGTTGCGGCCGGTGCCGCAATAGGCGGGGCAATGGGCTATCTGATGTATGGTCCGCCGCCGAAGCAGTGGACGCCACCTCCTAAGCCCTCAGCATCCCCGCCATCCCCGAGTCGCGCAAGCCGCTCCGCTACCTCCGGTCAACCAGAAGCTGGTGCTACGCGGAGTGCATTTCGATTTCAACAAGTCGAAGATTCGCCCGGGTGATGCCGCGGTTCTGGATGAAGCCGCATCGACACTCAAGGCCAATCCGAACGTGATGGTCAACGTCAACGGCTACTGCGAAGCGGTCGGCGGCGAGGAATACAACTTGAAGCTGTCCGATCGACGCGCTGATGCCGTGGTGGACTACCTGGTGAAAGCCGGAATCCCGTCGAGCCAACTGATGGCACACGGCTACGGCAAGACTGACTTCGTTGCCACCAACGACACGGATGAGGGCCGCGCGCAGAACCGGCGCGTCGAGCTGGTACCACAGCAGTAAGCGATCACGCGGGCGGGCGCGAGATCCCGGAGAGGGAGCGCCCGCAAATCCAACCCCCTAACCCCCTTCCCTCGGTGTCATAGACCCGGGGGAAGGGGAAACCCTGCCGGCGGCGCTCAGCGCGATACTTCCGCGAGTGCGGTCAGGAATCGTTGCCTAGCCCATCCTTCGCGAAGCGGTGCGATGAAGAAAATCGCGGCGTTGCGCATCTCGAAGCGCCACGCGCCAGCGTCGCGCCGGTAGCGATCGAGGTAGCGGCCCGCGCCGACTACCGCTTCGCCGGAGGTCCGATCGACGGCAGTAAGCTCGAAATAGCAGTCGCCTGACGCGCGGTCGCCGTCGATGGAGACGCGATGATTGTGGACCGTGTGCGCCATGTCGCGCAGCGCAGCCGGCACCATCACGGTGAAGAAATTGCGCAGCTCGGCGCGCCCGCGCGAGACCATCGGCGCCATCCCGCCGCCAGCGCCGTGGAAGTCGCACGACGCGTCCTCGGTGAAGCAGCGTTCAACGAGTTCGTCGAAATGCCCGTCGTCGACGAGAAAGCAGTAAGTGGCCGCGAGTTCGCGAATCTCCTCGCGATCCTCGAGAATCCGCAGTCGTTGTTCGATGCTCGAGCCGGTGGTGTCCAAGGTTATTCCCTCCCGTTTGGTACGGATGGCGGCGGGCGTACTTCGCTACAGCATCGAGGCCGCGATCAGGCCCAGGTAGTTGTTCTCGCCGTCGGCGATCGTGCACGCGGTGGCGTCGCGCAGAAGCATCTCGGCCGCGTACTCGCGAGTCATCCCGTTACCGCCGTGGAGCTGCACCGCCATGGTCGCGACCTCGAAGGCCGCGTCGGAGCAAAAGACCTTCGCGGTGATCGACTGATCGAGGCGGGCGGGCTCGCCGCGCGAAAGCCGGGTGAGGTTGTAAACGTAAACGTCGCGCGAGAGCGCGTGCGAGGCGCGAACCAACGACGCCATGCGGAACAGCCGGGCGCGCACCGATTGATGCTCGAAGATGGGACGTCCGCCCTGGATGCGCGTCCTGGTGTAGGCGAGCGCGCAATCGAAGGCGGCGCGCGCGATCCCGGTCGCCATCGCGCCAACCGCCGCGTTGAAGGCGGTGAGAGTGCCCTCGACATGGGCGGGATAGGTTGCGCCCTGGGCGATCATGTAGCGGCGCGGGATGCGGACCTCGTCGAAAAAAATCTCGCCTTGCGGCAAAGCGCGGAATGCATGCTTGTCGAGCGGACGCCCGCGCGAAATTCCGGGAAGATTGAGCGGCACGAAGCATACGCCACCGTTGTCCAGAGCGTCGCTCGAGCCGAGCTGCACGTTCACCACGGCCACGGTTGCGATGGGTGCATTGGACACCCAGGCGGACTTCTGACCGCTTAAGACCCACGAGTCTCCGTCGCGCCGTGCGATCAGGTTGCCGCGGGCTTTTACTTTGAGCTCGGGGCGCATCACACCAAGATGGTCGGAGCCGTGATCCGGCTCCGTGATCGCCCAGCATCCGATAATCGAGGCACCGGTCTGACTGAAGTAAGGCGCGGAGAACTCGGCGATCAACTCGGCGTTGCCGGTCGCCAGCGCGGCCCCTGCAGGATAGGAGGCGAGAAAAATGACGCCGGCCAGCCCGACATTTCCCCACGCCAATTCCTCGAGCACGATGTGCGCGGTGGTGGGCGACGCCTCAAGCCCGCCAAGCGCGGCCGGTGCGCTCAGCTTGGTAAAGCCCAGTTCCGCCGCCTGGGCCAGAACGCTATACAGCGGCGAGCCGGGCGCGATGGCAGCCTCGGGCGTCATCCTGTCGATCGCAATGCCGGCGGGACGCAGGACCTCGGCGGCGAAACGGCGAGCGGTATCGCGGATTTGCAGCTGCTCGGCGGTCAGGCTCAGGTCGTACTCGAAGGCTTCGTACGATTGCGCGGCGGTTTCCATCTGTGGATGTCCTCGTTGGTGCGCTCTGGCAGGCGGTTGGACGCCAATCGCGGCGCTTGCCGCAATGGCACTCGCTATCGCGCGCGCAGTCAACCGGAATTTGCGTTTTGAGTCTGTGATTCCCAGTCCGCTATAGACCCGACGGCCTCCCTGTGCAAGGTTCCGGGCCGGTTTGTTCCACGGCCTTTGCCGACGCCGCGGGAAGCGCGTAGTCTTGAGCCGGACGTTTGTTTTCTATCGCTGTTTGTCGGGAACAAAATAAACAGGAGCCTGAACAATGAAACACACAACTAGTTCCGCAGTGGCTATTTGTGTTGGTATTGCGATGGTGTGGCTAGCCGGCTGTGCGTCCAGCACTCATGGCACGGAAACCGCGACGACCAGCGAATCCAGTACTACCAATCCGCGTGTGTTGGCGCCGGCCGTGAGTTCAAGCACTACCACGACTACCCAGCATGACAACGCCACCGTGCAAGGCACGTATACGCCTCCGGATAAGAACACACCATACCGGTGGTCCGGTACAAACGCTTACTACGTTCAGTGACGCACAACCGGCCTGGCAGGCTGTATTGCCCGGCATCGCGACGAACGACGATGTGCCCAATTAAGAGCTAAGTCATGGCAGAGTTGGTAAAGCCCCATCCCATCGACTGGACTGAGCGGCTGAAGAACTGGCGCGAGGCGCTGCTCACGATGAACCTGCCCGACGAGCGCATGGACGGCGTCTCGCGATGGCTTATCATCACGCGCGCAGGCGTCATCCCGATGACGCTGACGTCAGGACTTATCGGCGGGCTGCTTGCAATGCGCGCAACCAATCCTAACTGGTTATATTTCCTGCTAGGTCTGATCGGGCTGGGCGTCGCGCACGCATCCAACAATCTTATCAACGACTACTTCGACCTGACCGGCGGTATCGACACGTCGGAAGCGCCGCGCGCCTTGTATGCGCCCCATCCCGTGCTCGCGGGCTGGGTTACCCGGGCGGAACTCCTACGCGCGATCGTCGTGCTCAACCTGATCGACGCGGCGATCATGGTTTTCCTTTTCGTGGTGCGCGGATGGGCGGTGGTCCTATTCGCATTGGCCGGACTGTTCATCAGCGTGTTTTACGTTGCACCACCGGTGCGTTTAAAGCATCTCGGACTGGGCGAGCCCGGCGTGTTCATCGTATGGGGCCCACTGATGGTCGGTGGCACGTATTTCATCACGACCGGCGAATTACCAGCCTGGGTCTGGGTTGCGTCGCTTCCCTACGCGATACTCGTGACCAGCGTTCTGATAGGCAAGCACATCGACAAACTTCCCTACGACTCCACCAAGGACGTGCACACGTTGCCGGTGATCCTCGGCGAGAAGCGGGCTCTACGGCTCAACCAGGCGCTGATGATTGCGTTCTACCTGCTGGTCGTAGCGATGGTCCTGACGGGTACGCTCGGGTTCGGCGCGTTACTCGTGCTCGGCGGGCTGCCGATCCTATGGCGGGTGCTCAAGCTCTATTCGAATCCCAAGCCGGCTTCGCCACCGCCAGGATATCCGGTATGGCCGCTGTGGTATGTGTCGGCGGCTTTCGTACATACGCGGCGCGCCGGCGCGCTGTTCGTACTCGGTCTCTTCCTGAACTGGATCTTCGGAATGTAGTCCGCCGCCTCCGCGGTCGCTGTCGGGGTTATTCGAATGATTCGACGTAAGTATGCTGCGCAGCCCGTCACTACCAGAGTTGAACCAATGCCGCACATCGCGAGGCTATTGTCCGCGTTGTTGATCCTCGCGGCGCTGGTCGTCGCCAGCGGATGCCGCCATGCGGTGCGCGAGCAACGCGTGCTCGATCCCGCATCGCGCCGAGTCACCGCATCGGGCACAGTCGCCGGCTACGTCGGCGCATACGGCAGTCACGCATGGCTCGGCATCCCGTTCGCCAAGCCGCCGGTCGGGGCGCTGCGATGGCGAGCGCCGCAGCCTGCAGAAGCATGGACCGGTACGCGCGAGGCGCTCAATTTTGGCTCGGCGTGCACGCAGTTCCCAAGCCCGATCGGCGGCCTCGATACTGCTCGCCCGGGGCAGCCGGTCGGCAGCGAGGATTGTCTCTATCTGAACGTGTATGCGCCACGGGTTGCCGAGTCCGAGGTGCCCACGGGCAGCGCGCGGTGGCCGGTGATGGTGTGGATACACGGGGGCGGTAACTCGGTTGGTACCGGGGCGTTGTACAACGGCGGTAACCTGGCGGCGACGCACAAGGTCGTGGTGGTGACGATCAACTATCGGGTCGGCCCCTTCGGCTGGTTCCGCCATGCTTCACTGCGCGGCGAGGGCACCAATGAACTCGACCGATCGGGCAACTTCGCCATCCTCGATATCATCCGTTCGCTCCAATGGGTACGCGACAACGTGGGGGCTTTCGGCGGCGATCCCGGCAACGTCACCATCTTCGGCGAGTCGGCAGGCGCCAACAACGTGTACATGCTGTTGCTGGCTCCGCAAGCGCACGGCTTGTTTCATCGCGCGATCTCGGAAAGCGGCAGCGTCAATATGAATACCATCGCCGAGGCCGAGCACTTCACCGACGACGGCGAACCGGGTCGCACGAACAGCTCGAATGAAGTGCTGGTGCGGATGCTTATCAAGGATCAGCGCGCGGCCGATCGCGCCGCAGCCAAGACACAACTGGCCGCGATGAGCGCCACAGATGTCGAGGGTTATCTGCGCGGGAAGACGAATTTCGAGATCCTGCTGGCCTACATGCCGACGCCCGCAACCGCCATGATCGACATGCCGAAAGTCTTCGGCGACGGCGTGGTGCTGCCACAAGACGATCCGATGCAACACTTCACGCGCGCCGACGGGTACAACCGGGTTCCCGTGATCGTCGGAACCAATCGCGAGGAAAACAAACTGTTCCTGTTCGGCGACCCAAGGCGGGTGCGGCGCCTGTTTTGGCTCGTGCCGCGCCTGCGCGACGAGGCGAGTTACAGCCTCAGCGCCGAGTACATGTCCAGGTTCTGGAAGGCGTCCGGCGCCGACGAGCCGGCGGCAGCGATGCGGACGACTCAGGACAACGTGTTCGTTTACCGCTTCGATTGGCACGAGGAGCCGCGCGTGATGGGCGCGGATCTATCCATGATGCTCGGGGCGGCGCATGGTTTTGAGATCCCGTTCGTCTTCGGTCACTTCGATCTCGGACGCCAGGCCAACGTCATCTTCTCCCACGACAATGAACCCGGCCGCCTGGCACTCAGCAAAGAGATGATGTCGTACTGGGCCGAGTTCGCATACAGCGGAGCACCCGGCCGCGGCCGCGACGGCCAGCAGCCGGATTGGCCGGCGTGGGACATCAGCGCGCCCACCAATCCGAAGTTCGTCATCCTGGACACCCCGGCCGACGGCGGAGTACGGATGACGTCGTCGGGCACTCAAACGACAGCAGGCGTGCTCGCCGCGGTCGACACCGATCCGCGTCTGCCAACGCAGCGCGACAAATGCATGATCTTCCACGATCTGGTGAACCGATCGCGCACGTTTACCAAGCAGGACTATCCGACGGCCGGAAAGAGCGGGTGCGCGGCGTACCCGTTCGATACGTATCCGTGGGGCGGCTGAGGCCGCACGCGAGTATGCGATACTCCCGCTGATAGCTTAGATCTGTCGGTAGTGGGTTTTGCTTCAGGATAGCGCCAGTAGCCTCAAATTACGTTGCTCGGGTAGCGTGAGACAATTCTGAAAACGCCGGCAATGAAAACAAGTTCGCTTTGCGTGGTGCAACTCAAGATTGGCCAGCCTTAACGAGCGGGAGGTTCTCCGATTATGGTCGCCAAAAACATTGCGCACTTCGACGTCCACGCGGATGACGTGGAGCGCGCGAAGAAATTCTATGGACGTGTTTTCGGATGGCGCTTCTCTCAATGGGGGCCGCCTGATTTCTTCATGATCGCGACGGGTGACGAGGCTGATCCGGGTATCCACGGCGCCGTGCACGAGCGCCCCAAAAGCGAAAATCGTTGCGTCGGCTTTCAGTGCACTATCGCCGTTGATGATGTGGACGCGATCGCGAAGCTCGTCGAGGCGGAAGGCGGCAAAATCACCGTTGCCAAGATGACGATCCCCACCGTTGGCGAGTTAATCCAATTCAGCGATACGGAAGGCAACGTCGTGTGTGCGATGCGTTATTTCGACAAAGCGACGTAGCGACCAAGAATCGAAATTTCAAAACCACCCACTAACGATCTGTCTAATCCGGGTGCGAGCACAGGCGCGCGGCGCACCTCTCGTTCTTACTGCACGACGGCGACATCGCCCGCCCAAACCACGCGCGCGACGCTGAGCGCGGGCCCCGAGGCGATCAGTCTCAGCGGACCGGTCGCGGCCCCGGCCGGCTTAACGTGGAACGCCGCGAGCAGGCTTGCAGCACCGAGAATGACGACGAGCGTGGTGCGCCGCATCTTGATGCACATCTCCTTCACGCCTCGATGCGATAAATTTTAATCCGAAACTCGCGCCGATCTTCGAGGACGACGTTCGTTCCTGTGGACAATGATGCTGGCTCAGCATGCGGTTAGCGGTGCAAACATTCAAAATGGTTCCGCTCGTGACGCACCGACGGTGGCGTGATCCGCGAATCATTATTAGGATTCAGATGGTCGGCTCTAGCACCCCGAAGGAGCCGAAGGCACGCTTGGCCACATGCCCTCATGGTGAAGCCTACGCGTGCCTTTTTTTTAATTTTCCCAATTTGGTTTGAGGCGTGGATCGGCGGCGGCCAGTGAGGCGCCGCTGGTCTTGCACTCAGCTCTCCACGATACGGCCCGCGGCCCAGGTGCCGGTTTCGATCGCCGATTCGAGCCACGGCATCCCCATGTAGTCGCCCGCCAACCACACTCTGCCGTCCCGCGGCCGTGTGCGGCGGTACTCGGCAAGCGCCCGTGCGCGCCCGACCGGCGATTTCGGCATCCCCTCGCGCCAACGAACTACCCGCGTGAACTGCTTGGCGGCAAACGCTCCGGGGAACAGCCGCTCGACGTCCGCCGCAACCGCGCTCTCCACCTGTTCATCGGTCCAATCCATCATTCGCTCCGCGTTATCCGCCGTGACGAACAAGTTGAGCATTTCGCCGCCCCTGGCTACCCGCTCAGGGTCCTTGGCTGATTCGATCGTGACGGAAACGATTTCTCGGCGCGCGCCGCGCGGTATCATCATCGCCCACACATTGCTGAGCCCCGGATCGTGCGACCAGTCGCGCTTGGTCGCCAGCCCGACCTTGATCACCGACCCATAGGGCGTCGCCATGAGCTCGCGTTCGATCTTGTCTCCCGCGCGATAAATTCCGGCCGCGACCGAAGCCGTAGTTGCCAGCACCACCGCGTCGGCGTGAACCGTCTCTCCTGACAGTCGCACCGTCACGCCGTCGGGCGCGATTTCGATCGCCTGGACGGGCGCCTCGAGTTTAACGTCAACCCGCGCCGCCATCGCGCGCGGCAGCGAGTCGTTGCCGCGCGCCAGCGTCAGTTCCTTGCTCCGGCCGTTGGCGGTCATCGCCAGCACCGCCAGCGCGCACGCGCGCGAGGTTTCCTCGATCCGCTGCATCATACCGCCCGCCAGCACCGGCTCGAGGAGGAACTCCGCCCCGCGGCCAAAGCGCGGCGCGCTCCAACTCGCGGCATCCTGGTCGTCGTACGCCGCCCACGCCGAGTAGTTATCGAGCGCCGGCCATCGCAAGCTGGTGGTATGCCAGGTGAATCGGACAAGGTCCCGCACCCGGAGCAGTCCACTGGTCAACGCATACAGGGCGAACAGCATCCCGGACGGCATCCGATGCGGTCGCCCATCGTTGAACACCGTTATCCACGGACTGGTCGTTCTCAGTTCGGCCTGGAGTCCCATCTCCTTGATGAGTCCCAATGCGTTGCGATAGGTGGACGTGAAGAATTGCGTCCCGCGCTCGTACAGGTAGCCGTCATGGGTCTCTGAACTCGTGCGGCCGCCGACGCGATCGCTCGATTCGAATACCGTGACCTCGGCGCCCGCCTGGCGCAGGCGGATCGCGGCGCTGAGTCCCGCGATGCCCGCTCCCACCACCACTACGCGCCGATTAGCCATTTTGCCCATCGATTCCGGATTTCCGTTTTTCAAATTGAGTGGTAATGTTGAATCGGTGACCGCCGGTCAGTCGTGTGCCGCCGGCAACAATACAAAGGCCGGAGCTTGAGGATGCTGACTTTAATGGTCATTTTCCGGCGGGCACATTCTCGAAGACCTTTTCCGCTTCGTCTCGAGTCAGGACCGTGTCGTAAAGACCGACCGCCTCACCCTCGTGCTTGTCGATGCCGGTGTAAGTCAGGCTGGAATCCTCATAGCGCTTGAATTTGAACACCGCATCATTCATGAGGCCGCTGTTGAAGACCCCAAGGCTCACAAGGAGTTCGAAGTCCTTCACGGTCAAGCCGGTGACCTTCTTGAACAAGGCCGGTTCCAGTTGCCTGATGACATCCTTCAGACATCGCTCGCGGTAGTCGGTCAGATACATGAAGATCGGTATCCGTGTTGCGAACTTGACGAGTTTTTCCTGAACCTGCTTCCGCAGACTTTTGTACTCCTTTTCCTCCTCCGTCAGTTTCCTCTTCTCTTTGGCGGACAGCTCTTCATCATTGGCCTCCTTGCGTGCCTTCTTGACGGCTTCCGACTTGTTGATGATAGTCTCGATTTCCTGATTCAGGTTCCGGAAGCCCTCAATACTCATGAGGGCGGTCATCGCTGCGTTGCTGTCCATGAGGCGCTTCAGGGTGCCGTTGTCAACGTTCACAAGCAGTGCGCTTTCCCAGCGCCGCGCCAGCAGTGTAGCTGTTGTCCCGCTCATTGCCATGTCGAGGATGCCGGCGGCATCAATCTGCTTCATCGAACTTCCGTCATAGGCCAGGACCGGCAGGAAGCTGATGAATTCCTCGACCTTCTTTTCGGGATTGGACTCGTTAACGTTCAGTCGGCAACTGTACTCCGCGATTTGCCGCAAGGCTCGGTCCGGCGCGAAGTCGAAAACGTAGCATTCCTCCTTGATGATCTGTTCCTTGTTTGGCGCCGCGCCATCCGGGTTTTTGACCGTCCAGGGTGATTGCACTCGGAATGCGGCCTGAAAGTACGTCTCCGGGCTGGACGAGTTGCGCAGCATCAGAATCCCCGTCCACGGCCTCACTGTTACGCCCGTTATCAGTTTCATGCATGAAAGAGTAATGGTTTTGGTTTTCAGCGGATCGTCCATTGCCTCCAGCACGGGTGGCAGGGCCGCCGCGCCGATCCCTGCGGCGCTTCCCGCAGCTACAACGATCCGGTAGTCGTGGTAGAAGTGGTTTTGTTTCTTCGCCAGCAGGTTCCGCATGGCATGACATGAGGCGACGCTCGGCAGGAACCAAAACGTGTGCGAAAGGACATTCAGCAACCGGGCATCCGAAAACGGGAATGGCGGCTTTTGTGCCCCGAGTTTGAGATTGTCCACGCTGGTCGCCATGAACGCCCCACGGATTAAATCCAGCCACTTCTGGACCTCGTCCTGATACGTGAACTTTGCATTCTCGCCGATTCCGGTTGCCGAGAAGAAAACATTGAGATCGAATTCGTTGAACTCGCCCTGCATTGCGATGTCGCGGATCGCATCCGGCAGTTGATAGGTTAGCAACACCATGCGCGGGAGCGCGGCGTATGGGTTGTCAGGGCCGTTCCATTCCAGCTTGGCTCGCTGCTCATCCGAATATGTCCAGTTAAAGATCTGCTCCTCGATGAACTCGCCGGACGCGATCGCTCGGAACGGAGTGCCGGACAAGTAGAGATAGCCATTCGTCGTGATCGGCATGATTTCTTCGTCGAAATATTCGATGCCCTCGCCCTGTCCGAACTCAGCTTCCTTCTTGTCTTCGGACTCAAACAGGTCCTTCGCATTCTCGCGCCAAGCGCCGTAGTGGTACTCATCAAGGATGACGCAATCCCAGTTGAATTCGCGGACCCATTCGTTCTTGGTTTTGATTCCACCCGTGCTTGGGTTCCGCCCAAGGTAATCTTGAAACGATCCAAAGCAGACGAAAGGCTTCTTCTTGTCGGCATCCTCGTAAGAAAGGCCGCCCGGCTTGATAAACTGCCAGCCCCGAAAGTCCTCGTGGCATTTCAAGTCCTCTTCCCAGGCGCTCTGGACGGCGGGCTTAAAGGTCAACACCAGCACCCTGCGCCAGCCCATTTTCTTTGCCAGTTGATACGCGGTAAAGGTCTTTCCAAACCTCATCTTGGCGTTCCAGAGGAAGCGCGGAGGCTTGTTGTGGTTCTCTTTTCGGAAGCTCTTGAAGTATGCCGCTGTTTTCTCAACCGCCGCTTTCTGCTCGGGCCGCATCTTAAAATCGAGCGAGCGATTTTCCTCATTCAATCGTCCGGTCCTGACGGCAATGACCGCCGCCTTCGCCTGATCGATCGTACACCTATACCATTCGCCGCCGGCATTCTTGATGCCGACAATGCGCAGGTAGCGGTGAACGTCGTGGTCCGTGAACACCGTGCCGTCATTTCGCATGGCGGGCTCTTCCAAATGAATCCGATAGGGCGGCTTGCCCGGCGTTTTTATAGGGTAAATCTCTCCGAGGCGCTCCCCCGCCGTTCTCGTGGTGTAACCCACTTTGAGCAAACCGGAATACTCCGAGTTGGTATCTTCGTAGGCATAGATCGTCGGCCGTGATGTCGGCCGGGGAGGAAAAAAATCCTTACTCACCGTTCGTCCCCATCGGGCGAATCTTCGATTCGATGAACGCGATCTCCTCTCGGTTTAGCCCGTAGCGTTCGTAGAGTGACTCATCTGTCCATCGTTTGGTCATGTCCAAGATAGGGATAAACGCATAGGTGTCTTTGGTGATTCCGTGGGAATACATGAACA
The DNA here is from genome assembly GCF_050013435.1 of Binatus sp. (SeqCode). GTDB lineage: Bacteria > Desulfobacterota > Binatia > Binatales > Binataceae > Binatus. The sequence goes on from NZ_JBEKFG010000019.1 coordinate 40,539, forward strand.
AGGACATTAGAAAACGGAAGAAGCGCGTTTTCATATACGCCAACAAGTTGTCGGCCCGTTCCTGTGTCGCGTAGCTCCCTATGACTAGGTATGTTTCAGTACATATTGTTCCGGGAGGTAGAATGACGGTCTTTGCGAGAACCCTTCGCGTACCGTCAGTTCCGGGATTGCCTGCGTGTTCATGTCCAGAGCGAGACGAAATTACCTTCCATTTGTCGATCATCTCAACCCCGACTGTAATATCTTTCCGCCTGTAGGGCCCTTCGCCTTTTTGCCAATGCAGTATAATGTCACCCTTCTTTTGTGGCTTCACATAGGTGCGCAGGCCGAATGGTTTATAAGAAGAGACCTGTTCGCTCATCCGTCCTTCACTTCGAGCTAGTATCTTTCGGATGATGGGAACCGCTTGACTATGCCTAATGAACGTCCTGAATTCATTGAGGTTTCTGATGCCAGCCGCTTCGACTCCACTGTGCATATTGACTATTTCGCACGGGCCTTTGTAGTCTCTTTCCCATAAGAAATAACATATCCCTCCAGCTACACTTACTCCTGGAAAGACTTCGGAAGAGTTTTCGAAATCCACAATTTTGCGAATGTGATTGTCGTTCAGCATTTGGCTGCGGAACTCATCCAGCCCCTTGCCCCCTCCAAACCAGCGCGAAGGGATAATCATCGTGAGGTAGCGCGGTGCCAGTTTCTTGGCCTGCTGAACGAAATCCTGATAGATAGGTGAAGCGCTCCGTCCGAAACCGCCATCGCTCAATTGATACGGCGGATTACCGACGATGACGTCGAATTTCATGTTGAATAACTCCTCAGGACTTTCGGTGTGAATGAATTGGTAGGCATGAGTTTCCAGTTCCGAGCCCCGTTCGTAATTTTCCTCGTTTGCACCGCAGAACACGCAGTGCCCACTTTCCCAAGCGTGTTTTACGCGCTTGAACCGGATGTTCCCGTCCGGATTGTCGAAGGTCTCGCAAACGGAATACTTCCCGTTGGCAGTCTTGGAGCAATACACAGAGCGGCGGGATAGCAGTGCGGTCAATTCCGTGAGGGCAAGGCCGTAGAGCTGGTTCTTGAAGATGTGGTTCATCCGCTTCTGTCGGTCGGGAATTTGCTTCTCCAGCCCATTGTCCAGGCGCCTGGCAATCTCCCGTAGGAACACGCCCGACTTAGATCCGGGATCGAGAAACTTGGCGTTCCGGTCGCTCCAGAGGCCGGCGGGGAGCAGATCGAGAATCTGATTCGCCAATTGCGGCGGCGTGAAGACTTCATCGCTGCTTAGGTTTGCCAGACAAGTGAGCACGTCCGGGTTATAGTTATTGCTGCTGAACATTGGCGATCTCCAGAAAGTGCGCCAGCGGATACTCCTTTGCCGGCCGGGGGATGAATACGTCTTCGCCGAGGTCGGAAAAGAGGGGAAGTTCCTTCATGCCCTCGTGCGTCAGTAGCTCACGGAACGTGAAGTCGCGGCGCTTCAGCATACTGCCGTTGACGGGAGACCATTCCGAGAAGACGATGTGCTCCGGCTCCTCGCCCACGGTCTTGAGCGTCAGGGCGTCGCCCCAGATGATATTGCGCTCAAGGATGAACCGGACGGCCTCACGGCATTTGTTCTTGGCTTTGTTCTTAAACAGGCGGCTATAGTTCCATTCAAAGACGCCGAATAGCCGGTGTCGGCATTGCTGAACATTGTCTTGCAGAATGTCTATGCCGTAGATCGATGATATGGCGAGGATAGCAGAGCGTTCATATTCCAGTTGCGACCGGCCGTAGCGGTTTTCGACGACTCGGAGCTTCCGCTCCAGGATCGCGGTCAGGAAGTTTCCGTTTCCGCACGCCGGTTCCAGGAACCGCGACTCGATGCGCTCAGTTTCCTGCTTCACCAGATCGAGCATCGCATTGACCTCGCGGTGGCCAGTCAACACCTCGCCGTGGTCCAAGACGCGCCGTCTTGATACGACCTGCTTATCCATCGGTGAAGGATTCCCTTTTGACCGGAATTAAAGCTGCGGTTGGCGATTCCTAAAGCCGCAGAACTTGTGCTCGATGCGGGCGGCTTCGGCCTCATCGTAATTGATTCTGGCGATCTCCGATATCCGGTTCCTCAAAGTGGCGCCAAGGCGAGCAGAGCTAATGCTCCAGGGTCACCTGCCGGTCGAGCAACCTCGAGAGCAGGTCCGTCCTTCGCTCGCAGGTCCACAATTCGAGGTCGGCCTTCTCGTTGCTGGAATCGACTCCGATGATGAGTCGGCCGGGAGAGTAGCGAACTTCGATATTCTTGACGACGCTGAAGTGGCTTCGGTCCAGCGCGTCGGCAACACGCAAGATGGCGGCGAGACCGCGGGCCACCCGCCGTTTCGCGGGCGCCAGGCCGTTCATTTCGGGCGAGTCCAGCTTCGGTGCCTGCTTGCGGTGGCCACGCGCCGCCTGCGCGATCACCTCGACTTCGCCCGGATCGAAACCGAACAGCTCCGCGTTCTTGATCAGATAGTACGAGTGGCGATTGTGGCGATCGTGATCGATCGCGTGCCCGATGTCGTGGAGCAACGCCGAGTATTCCAGCAACTCGCGCGCGCTCCTGGGCAGCGCGAGCACCGGAGCAGTCGCATCGAAGAGCTTCAGCGCCAGCTTCGCGACCTGGCGCCCGTGCTTGTTCACGCCGGCGAAGCGGGCCGCCAACGCATTTACCGAGAGCCGGCGCACGTCCTCGCCGTAGCCGCGAATGGTCGCGCTCGCGAGGCTCAGCAGCAGGCCCTCGCGCAGCGCCCACGTGCACGCGACCAGCACCGGCGCCCCTGAGCGCTTGAGCACAAAGTCCACCAGCGCGGCCGCGGCCGGCATCAGATCAATCCGCTTCGCGTCGATGCCGGGCAGCTCCGAGCGCAGCGCCGAGTTTGCCGAGACCAGGTCGCCGGCGAGCTTGCTTACCTCCGCGGCCGTCGCACTGGCGCCGTGCAGTCGCTCCAGTTCATCGCCGCGCGCGGCGCGCGCCATCGCGATCAGCGTGTTGATAGTGCCCGAGGTTCCGATTGCGCGCACCACGCCCGCCTTGCGCGCCTTCTTCATCAGCGCGCCGATCTCGTCATTGATATGGCGTTCGAGCCGCTTGAGCTGCGCGCGGCTGGGCGGGTCGTCGGTAAGGTAGCGCTCGGCCAGACGCGCCGCGCCCAGCTTCACGCTCTTCATCCACAGCGGCCGGCCGTCGCGAACCAGCACCAGCTCGACGCTGCCGCCGCCGACGTCGATCAACAGATGCGGTCCGCCCTCGAGTCCGAGCGCGTGGCGCGCGGCAAGAAAGATGAGCCGCGCCTCCTCGGCGCCGGAAATGATCTGCACGTTGAGACCGGTCTCGCGGCGGATGCGCCGGATGAACGAGGCGCGGTTTTTCGACTCGCGCACTGCGCTGGTCGCCACCGCGCGCACCTTGTCCACCTTGCGCAGGCGCAGGATGCGATTGAAGTTGACCAGCGCGCGCACCGCGAGGTCCATCGACTCGGGCATCAGACGGCCGGTCATGAATGCGCGCCGGCCCAGCCGCACCGTCTCCTTGACCCGATCGACCACCTCGACGTGGCCATCGCGGCCGACGTCGGCGACGATCATGTGCACGGAATTGGATCCGACATCGATCGCTCCAAGCCGCATGATCAGAAGCTAACCCCTCACGCGCGCAATGTCACCAGCGCGGCAGGGGTGAGCCCTGCACCGCAGGGCCGAGCCCTGGCCGTGGCGACGGCAGCGCAGTATTAAGCCGTAGGCAGGGTCCGCGCCCGCCAACGGCGGGCGGCCTTAATACTGGGTGCAGGGGTCACCCCTGCCGGCCTGTTAGAACTTTTTTTGAGTCATCCTGAGCGAAGCCGAAGGAACCCGGATCCGGGATTCTCATCCGGATTTGCAGGCGGTTCGCCTTGCGCTAAATTCATCGGTGAAGCGATCGCCGGATATCTTGAAAGCCTCAAGCAACACGGCGAGCCCATCCCGCCTCCGATTGACGAAGCCATGGTTGACGTGGTCGTTTGAGCAGGCTGCCTCGGGTATCCGGCCGCGAAGTGATCCGCGCCCTTGAACGGCTCGGCTATGAATTCGATCGGCAGCAAGCGAGGTCTCGCTCAGATGGAAACAGCCCGGCCCAAATTTAATTCTCCAGCTTCGGTGTTGTCCGAGCGCGCAAAGGAGCAAGGCAACAAGGTCTGCACCCTTTTCGAGGAACAGCGCATCACTTACGCCCAGTTGAACGAGCGCATCAACCGCGTCGCGGCGGGGCTGCTTGGCCTCGGCGTCAAGCCCGCGGAGGGCGTCGCGATTATGATGCCCAACCGGCCCGAGTTTCTGTACGTTTTCTTCGCCACGCAGAAACTTGGCACCTGCGCGGTCCCGGTCAATATTGCGCTCAAGGGCGAGGGACTCGCCTACCTCCTCAATCACTCTGAGGCGCGCTCGATCGTCATCGCGTGGGACCTGCTCGAAAGCCTGGCGGCGATTCGCAAGGACCTCACCCTCGCGATCCGGGTGATCGTGGACACCACCGAAGCGCCGCCGGGATTTCGGCTGCCCGCCGGCGCGGTCGCGCTCGACGCACTGATGAAGGCGGCGACCGCGCCGGTGGCGACCGCCGAGCCCGCGGTTGAGATCGATCCGCAGGCGCCCGCCGTGATGATGTACACCTCGGGCACGACCGGCCTGCCCAAGGCCGTGGTGATGCGCTACCGGGCGCTGAGCGGACCGATGCTGGATTTCGGGGCGTTCTATCGCGACGACGATGTCCTCTATACCTGCCTGCCGCTGTTCCATGCCAACGCACTGTTCCTGACCGCGACCAGGGCGCTAGTGAGTGGGCGCACACTGGCGCTTTCGCGGCGATTCAGCGCCAGCCGTTTCTGGGACGAGATCCGCCGCTACGGCGCGACCACCTTCAATGCGCTCGGCGCGATGATCCCGATCCTGCTCAAGCAGCCGCCGCGCCCCGACGACGCGGATAATCCCATCCGCCTGGTGATGAGCGCCGCGACGCCGGCGTGGGCATGGGAACAGTTCGAGAAGCGCTTCAACCTCGTCATCTGGGAGGGCTACGGCGCGGTGGACGGAGGAGGATTCTCGCTGCTGAATCTCGGCACCTCGCCGAAGGGCTCGATGGGCAAGCCGCCGCCCGGCACCGAGGCGCGCGTGGTCGACGATCAGGACAAAGAGGTTGCCGCCGGCGAGGTCGGCGAACTGGTCTTCAAGGTTGACGATCCGGAAGCGCGCCGCGTCGAGTATTTGAAGAATCAGAAAAGCTCCGACGCCAAGGTACGCAACGGATGGTTCCACACCGGCGACCTCGCCTGGCGCGACCCGGACGGTAACTTCTACTTCGCAGACCGCAAGACCGATTCGATGCGCCGGCGCGGCGAGAACATCTCCTCGTACGAGGTCGAGAAGATCGTCAACCAGCATCCCGCCGTGCTCGAATGCGGCGCGTTCGGCGTGCCCTCCGATCTCGGCGAAGACGACGTGATGATTGCGGTCATCTTCAAGCCCGGCCAAAGCACCACGCCCCAGGAGCTGGCCCGCTTCTGCTCGGAGCGGATGGCAAGTTTCATGGTGCCGCGCTATATCGACTTGCGCGAAAGCCTGCCAAAGACCGAAACCCACAGGATTCAGAAGGCACAACTAAAGCAACAGGGTATCACCCCGACGACGTGGGATCGGGACAAGAACGCCCTGGTGGACGCAACACATTGAGGAGCTGAGTAAAACACGCATGGAACTCAAGGAAGCAATCGGCATCAGACGCACTATCCGTTTCTACAATCCGTACCGGCCGGTCGAGCGCGAGAAGATTCAGAAGATGCTCGAGGCCGCGCGACTCACCTCGTTTTGGGGCAACGTGCAGGCGCTTCGCGCGATCGTGATGTTCCGCGATTCCTCGCCACCGGAAAATTGGGCGGCGGTCATCGCCCCACTCGGAACCAGCCAGTTAAAACACTGCCCGGCCATGATCCTATGGTACTGGGTGGAAGAGGCCATCTTCGACCGCAAGGCCGGCCACCTGACCCAAGGCGAGCGGCTCCATGAACTGGTCGCGGCGCGCGTGATGGGCGTGGACGAGGCCGCCGAGCACAAGGCGCTCGATCAGTTGTTGATTCCCTATTTCCGCATGAACGCCGAGGAAATGCTCAAATCCGGACTTACCGAGATGGATTGCGGACAGGCGATTGCCCTGGCCACCCTGGTCGCCTACGAGGAGGGCCTCGGCACCTGCTGCATCGGCACCGGAGAGCTGGGCGGCGTACGCGAGCGCAAGATGCGCAAGGCGTTCAATCTGCCAGATACCGCCCATCTGATTGTCGTGATGAGCGTCGGCTATCCGCTCGAGAGCCGCGAGGCGGGCGGCCAGCGGCCCAAGCTACCCTTCGAACAACTGTTCTTCGTCAACGAGCACGGCAAGCCATTCGCGCGCGATCCCAAGGTGGTCGAGGAACTCAAGCGCGACAAGATGATCCAGGCGCAAGCTCCCCTGCCATGGCGGCAGCAGGAACTAGAATTCGTCCACAAGGCGTTGGATATACCGACGAGCTTCATCCCTTCGGGCAGCAGTTCGTAGCCGCTAGGGAAGCTCTGCACAGGTTGCTGCGCAGAGGTGACTGACAGAAGTGATCATGAGGATTGGGTTCAGCGAAGTGGCATCGAGGGGCGGATGGCGCCGCGGTGGTCGGCACCGCGGCTGGTG
>NZ_JBEKFG010000020.1:0-46807 GCF_050013435.1 Binatus sp. (SeqCode)
CCGAGTCGCCGCCCGCCATCAGGATGCTCCCCGACTCGGATGATCCCAACGGCGTCGGAACGCAGGTCGGAGTCGCCGTCGGCGTTGCCGTTGCCGTCTGCGTGGCGGTCGCCGTCACCGTCGCCGTCGGCGTCGCGGTCGCTGTGGCAGTGACCGTCGGCGTCGCAGTCGCTGTGGCAGTGACGGTCGGCGTCGCAGTCGCCGTGGCAGTAACTGTCGGCGTCGCAGTCGCCGTGGCAGTAACTGTCGGGGTCGCAGTCGCCGTGGCAGTCTCAGTTGCAGTCGCCGTGGCAGTGACCGTCGGCGTCGCGGTCGCTGTGGCAGTGACGGTCGGCGTCGCAGTCGCTGTGGCAGTGACGGTCGGCGTCGCAGTCGCCGTGGCAGTAACTGTCGGCGTCGCAGTCGCCGTGGCAGTCTCAGTTGCGGTTGCCGTCGGGGTTGGCGATGCCGGCGTACCAAATGCGATACCAGTGAGGCTCACCGTTTGGGTCGTGGCCTGCCCATCATCGACAAAAGTCAGCTTTCCAGTTTCGGTGGTTCCGTTGTGATTAGTGTCAGTGGTCGGATTGAATGTTACTGAGACCTGGCAGCTCGAACTCGCGGGCACGGAGCTGTCGCAAGTATTCGCGACAATGGCGAACGGGCCGGTTATCGTGGTCGAGGTGATGCTGAGCGCCACCAGACTGGAATTGGAGAGCGTAACCGTCTGTGACGGCGAAATGGTATCGACCTGGACCCTCCCGAACGACAGGGAGGCCGGCGACACGGTAGGAGTCACGATGATGCCGATTCCGGACAACGTGATCGTTTGCGTGGGCGTCACCGCATCGTCGGTGACGATGATTGTCCCGCTTCTGCTCCCGGTTTGAGAAGGAGTGAAAATCACACCAAAGCTGCAGGTGCCGCTCGCCGCGACCTCGGTTCCGCTGCAGTTGTCACTGGTCGTAGTAAAGTCGCCGGAAGGCACGACGCTAGTCACACTGAGTGGAACCAGGTTGGGGTTGGTCAAGGTGATGGTTTGCGCGGCGCTGGGAACGTCCACCGGCTCGTCGCCGAAGCTCAGATGAGTGGCAGAAAAAGTCGGCTTTACGAGCGTGCCGGTGCCCCTCAGCGTGATCATCGAAGGGCTGTTTCCGGCGTCACTGTTGACCACCAGGGTTTCCGAACACGGGCCGGGCGAAGTCGGAGCAAAGCTCACTTCAACGGTGCACGTAGCCGGTGGTGGAGTCGGTCCCGTTGATCCCTTGGGCCCCAGGATCGCTCCGCTGCAGCCATCGCTGCTGACCTGTATGCCGCAGCTATCGACCAACGCGATGCTGGTCACGGTGAGCTCAACCGGAGTGGGATTGGGATTGCTCATCGTCACAGTCTTGGCCGCGCTGGTGTTGCCCACCACGGTGTTGGGAAAATTGACGGTAAGCGATTGGTTGATCGATCCCGCTATGCCAGTGCCTTTAAGCGACACGAATTGCGTGCCGCCGGGAGAATCCGAGGGAAAGCTCATCGTTCCGGTGTAGGTCGTTGCCGCGTTAGCAGTGAAATTGACGCTGACAGTGCAGCTGCCGCCCGATGGGGCAAGCGCCGCGCCGGAGCAACCATCGACCACTATCGCGAATTGCGCGGGGCTGACCGTAACGGTGCCCATGTGGACCGTGCTCGCGGAGTTATTTACTGCCGTTTCGATCCTGGCTGGCGACGTGGTCGTGCCGGTGCCGGTAAGCGGACCAACCACCGAGTCTACAAAGAGTACCGAATAAGGCGTGACCAGCAGCGGCACGGGAGTTGGTTGCGCAGGCGCAGTTCCGAAATCTGCCAGCAGCAGAGTCGCGGTCGCTATCAGCACGATCGCGGCGAATCTCCCAGCCCGCACGGTCGCAAGTTTGACGTTCGCAACGGTTGAGCGCCATGAACGGGGATCCAGTGAAGGTCGGTCAAACCTATTCAGCCGTCGAGTCATGGCGCGTTCCCCTTCTGATCGCTGATTGAGGCTTATTGAGGCTTATTGAGGCTTATCGATGCACGGGCTAACAAAATGGCTGGTGAGCGTCAAGGCAGAACCGCCGCGCTGAGCCCCGAAAACGCCTGAAGTGTCAAAAATTCACCAAGTCACAAGGCTGGCCGGCTCCCGTTGGCCGACTGGTAGGGTGCCGCTATCCAAAAGTCAAACCCTGACGTTAGTGGAGATGCGCTCTGCCGCAGGACTGGCGGCGTGGCGAGTTGCTCGACGGCGGTGCGCTGCCTCGGGCGAGTTAAAATTCCGGCGCCTTCGGCTTCGCAGACTTCGCTCGGCATGACAGAGGGGGGCTGACCCCTGCCCGAAACCTTTCGGTTCGATGCGGCGTACTATTTATGATATTCAGGACGTTATTGGTGTATTTTCGACCGGACCGCCGGGAAGGGGCTCGCATGCCGACAGAGCAAGACATCCTGCTATCCACGCGAACTGCGCTGGCGGCGCGAACTGCGCTTAAGAACATCGTCCGGCTGATTCCCGCCGTTGTGATTATTGCGGCGATGCTGAATATATTGTCGTGCGATACCTCTGGACTGCTGGGGTCGGGCAACAACGGTTCCGGCTCTCCGACTGCCACTCCGACGACCGGTACGGGAACGCTCGCGTTCGTGACCAACTACAACGACGGCAAGGTGTCGTCGTTCACCCGCAACACGACGACCGGCGCGCTCAAGCATACCGGACAGGTAGGTGCGGGCGCGAAAAAAGGGCCGCGAGGGGTGGTCGCGTCGCCCAACGGCAGCTTCCTGTACGTCGCGAACAAAAAAGACGACAACATCTACGAATACTCCATCAATTCGACCAAGGGCACGCTGACGCCGCTGTCGCCGGCGGCCGTGAGCAACGGCAGTGGAACCGGACCCGACGAACTTGCGATCAGTTCCGATGGGACGTTGTTGTGGGTGACGGGCGCGGCGGGGACGGTTACCTGGTACACGGTTGACGACACCACCGGACAGATCACGTCGGGTGGCTCGATCGGAGGATTCAGCGCTCCATACGGCATCACGCTGCATCCATCGCTGGCGGTTCTATACGTGTCGGATACGTCCACCGGGCTTATCTGGCCGATGACGTATGACACCAGCACCGGGGCGCTAACGAAGAACTTTACGGCGGTTCATAGTGCGGACGGGAGCGCGAATAAGCCGGCCGCGATCGCGATCGATTCGGGGGCCGATTCGCTGTTCATCGCCGATCAGGTGCTCGGCGAGGTCTCGTCGTTTACGATGAATACCACCACGGGCGCCCTTGCAGCCGCTAGCGTTTACCCCAACAGCAGCACCGGCGACGTGCCGATTGGACTCGGAATGGCGACAAACGGCAGCTTCCAGTACCTGTATACGGCCAACAATGGAGGTAACTCGGTGTCGTCGTTCCTCGCCAGCCTGACGACCCTGACCGAACCGCCGGCGCTGGTGACGGGCTACACCGGGGCCACGGGGTTGGTGGTGGATCCGCAGAACCTGTTCGTTTACACCGCCAACAATGGCAACGGCACCGTCGGGCAGGTAATTATCAATGGCACGTGCGGAGCCTCGATATGCGCGGGTACGTCGATTCCGACCGAGAGTCCCGCCAATGCCGGCAGCGGTCCGTGGGGGATCACGCTGGCGCAATGACGCCGTATGGACTCCGGTCCCCGCGCCTTCACGAGAGCTAAAGCTCAGGATTGGGGGATGGGCTTGGGGATGGGGGTGGCCGCGGGCGCGGATGCGGCGGCGGCTTTGGCAGCGCTCGACGCGGCTTTCGCTTGCGCTTTCTCCTGAGCCGCCTTCTGCCGCAACTGCGTGAGCATCGCGCGCAACTTGCCGGGATTGACCGGCTTCTTGAACAGCGCCCCCTCCAGACCGCGCAGCCGCGAGCGCTTCAGGATGTGATCCTTGTCGTAGTAGTACGCGGTCATCAGGATTACCGGCAACTGCGGCATCTCTTCCTTGACCTTCAGATAGAAATCGTAGCCGTCCATCTCGGGCATCACCACGTCGGAGATAATCGCGTCGAGCTTGACGTTGCGCAGGATTCCAAAGGCGGCCGACGGACGCGTGGCGCAATGGACGATGCATTTTTCGGCGCGCAGCAGGTCGGCGAGCGAATTGACCACGGCGCTATCGTCGTCGAGCACCAGCACCGACATCCCTCGCAGCGGAGATTCTTCAGTGAGATGCGGCGCGTCATCGGGGTGCGTCTGCCCCTTGCCATCTTCGCGAGGAGCAAGATCGGCCATCCGCTTGCCGGCCAGGTAGTCGCGCGTCTCGTACTCGCCCTTGCGGGTCATCTCGTCGAGGCGATGCACGATGGCCTGCACGCGTGCGATGGAGTTTCGAATCGAGTTGAGGCGCTCGTTCTCGACAACTTTTTCGGACTCGGTGAGCCGCGTCTCGAGGCATTGCGAGAGCAGTTCGATATTGTTGGTGATCGATTCGAGCGGGTTGTTGATCTCGTGGGCGAGGCTCACCGCGATTTCGCCGGCGGTCGCGAGTTGCTGCGCATGGCGCAAGCGCCGAATGTCGCGGGCGAAGCCGATCGTTCCGACTTCATGGCCCTCGGCGTCGTAGATGAGCGCGCCGGAGATCATGACCGGGATCAGTTCGCCGGCCTTGTTGCGGAACTCGGTCTCGAAGCCGGCGATTCGGCCCGCGTCGGTCGACTCGCGCAGCGCCTTCATCACCCGGCGCGCTTCTTCGATCGACGGATAGATGCGGGTGCAGTTCTCTCCGATAATCTCCTGCGAGCTGTAGCCGAGGCTGGTTCGCGCGCCCTCGTTGTAATAGTTCACGGTGCCGTGTTTATCGACGGCGATTATGATGTCCGGCGAGCTCTCGATGAGACGCTGGAAATATTTTTGATCGAGCGGCAACTTGTTGATTCCTTGATGAATTCAGCCGGGCCCGTTTATTTCGCGGCGCGAAGCCGGAATTTAGGCATCGACACTTCATCGTTGAGCTTTTCGAACGTCACCTCGACCGGCATCCCGCACTTGATATCATGCGGCTTGACGTCGACGAGGTTCGACACGATTTTGCATCCCTCCTCCAGCTCGACGACGACCACCGCGTAGGGTACCTGGCCGGCGAAGCCCGGGTGATAGACCTGATGCATGATATTGAAGCTGAAGATTTCACCGCGTCCGCTGACCGGGACCCATCGCGAGGCGGTCGAGTTGCACCTGGAGCAGAGATCGTCGGCTGGGAACCGGAGCTTCCCGCAGCCGTCGCATTTCTGGATCATCAGGCGCCCAGTGCGCGCGCCGTCGAAAAACTCCCGCATCTCGGGCGTGATTGCGGGGATCGGTTTGCTGAATTCTGCCATTGCAATTTTGCTTATATATAACTTAGACGAATTAGCGTTTGGAATGATTGAAACGCGCTGCGTCACACCACAAGCAATGCCGGCGCGATTCGCGACTAATGTTATGGCTGCGATCCCAGTACGAGCGTGGAATGTGTAGCAAGGATACCGCCGTTGCCGGAAACGAGTCCAATGTCGTGTTTCGGCACCTGCCGCCGCCCCCCATCACCACGCATCTGCACGATTGCCTCTGCCACCGGAGTCATCCCCCACATATAAAAGGAGCTGAGCTGACCGCCGCCGGTATTGACGGGAAGCGATCCGCCGGGACCGATCACGCCGCTGGCAACCAGCGGGCCGCTCTCGCCTTTTTTGCAAAAGCCGTAATCCTCGAGCGTGACCAGCACGGTGAAAGTATAGCAGTCGTAGAGCTCGCAGAAGTTGACGTCGTCGGCCTTGATTCCCGCCATCTTGAACGCGGTTTCCTTGGCGATCGGCGCGCCGGAAACCAGCGTTTCGAGCGGATCGCGCCCGGGATGACCCTGCCCCATCCCTAATATATAAACGGGCGGGCGCTTCAAATTCTTCGCGCGCTCGGCCGAGGTGACGATAACCGCCAGACCGCCGTTGGAAACCAGGCAGCAATCGTACAGATGGAACGGCTCAACCACCCATCGCGAGGCATGATACTCGGCCATCGACATCGGCGTGTCGTAAAACTGAGCGGCGGGATTCAGGTTGGCCCACTTGCGCTGGGATACCGCCACCGCGCCGAGATGCTCGTTGGTGGTTCCGTAGCAATGCATGTGGCGCTGGGCGACGAAGGCGTAGTGGGCGTTGACGCCGAACAGCCCGTAGTGCGCGTCGAGACCCTGGGCGAAGCCGTAAAAAGCGGCCGAGCCGCCACCACTGCCGCTGCCCTTGCCGGGCGAGGGCGGACGCAGCGGAGCATCGGCGAATACGCACGCGACGACTTCGGCCATTCCGGCGTCGATAGCCTGCGCGGCATGCATGATCATCGCGGCCGCGGTCGCGCCACCGAGGTTCATCGTCGCGGTCAGGCGCAAATCATGCAGGCCCATCGCATGCTGGAGCGACGACGAAGCCATCGGATTGTTCAACCAGGTGATTCCGGGGTTGACCAGCAGGCCGTCGAGGTCGGCGCGCTGGAGGCCGGCGTCTTCGAGGGCGAGATTGACCGCCTCGGCAGCGAAGCCGATCGGTCCGGAATGCTCGAAAGTTTTACCCATCCGGGTCTGGCCGAGCCCGGCGATAGCGCATTTAGCTCTTAAAGACATGGCGCCTACTCTCTTACGCTTTTTCGAGAAGACTCTCCAGCGGCAGGCAGGGGGTGAGCCCTGCACTCAATGTTAAGGCCGCCCGCCGATGGCGGGCGCGGCCCCTCGTGTCATTCTGAGCCGCTGCGGCGAAGAATCTCGACGGACACTCCGGCGTCCGGCGCCGGCGGACACGCGCTTACGCGCGCGGGTTCCTTCGCTTCGCTCAGGATGACTCAAAAAAAAGTCCTAACAGGCCGTCAGGCCGCAGCATTTCTTTTCACTGCGTGCAGGGGTCACCCCTGCCCAAGGAGGTGCGGAACCCACGGTGGGTTCCGCATTCAATTAAGTTCTCTCGATGGCGCAGCGAAGAAACTCACGGTTGACAGCAAGCTAGCTAACCAACAGCATCGAAAGTAAAAATTGAGTCGGGGGGAATCATGCGTGTATCTAAAGCCGGATTGTTGTTGGCTGCGATTGCAGCCATTGTGATCTGCGTTGCGGCCCGGGCCGTAGTTTCGATCGCTCACCAATCTCAACATCAATCGCAGTCGCAGCCAGCACACCAGAACCCGAATCCTCAAGCTTCGGGATACCGGATGCCAGTCATTTTCGAGCCTAACGTCGGTCAAGCGGTCGCGCGCGTGAAGTTCCTGTCGCGGACGCGCGATGGCGTGCTGTTTATTGCAAGCGACGAAGCGATCCTCGCGCTGTCGTCGCCGGCAGTCGTGCCGATGCGGCGTGTGCGAACGGCGCGCGTCGTGGCGCCGAAACAATCGGGCGGCGTTCTGACTATGCGGCTGGTGGGCGCGAATCCCAATGCGACTGTCGAGGGACGCGGCAAGGCATCGGCGCGGATCAACTATTTCATCGGCAGAGATCCGAGCCGCTGGCATACGAATATCCCAACCGTCAATGAGGTTGTCGCGCACGATGCGTGGCCCGGTATCGACGTTTCTTACAGCCGCGACCGCAGTGCCGGTCCTGAAGCGGTGGAATGCACGTTCACGGTGCGGGCGGGCGCGAATCCTTCGGCGGTTCGGCTGGCGTTCGACGCTCCCGGCGACGTCGATCTGACTCCCGACGGCAACGTCGAGACCGCAATCGGCGTCCGCAAGATAAGCTTCACCAAGCCGCGGGTGTTCGAGGAGAGCGTCGACGGACGCCGGCAAGTCGCGGCAAAGTTCGTCGCGATTGCGTCGGATGCGCGCACGGGAGTGCATCGACTCGAGGTTCGATTCGAGGTTGCGCGGCGCGATCCCGGCGCGCGGATGGTTATCGATCCGAGCCTCATCTACTCGACTTACCTGGGGGGCAGTGGGCAAGCGAATGCAAGTACTACCTATGGTGGTACGGGCGACAGCGTCAACGCGATCGCGCTCGACAAGGACGGCAACGAGTATCTGACCGGAGGCACCACCTCACAGGACTTCCCGGCCACCAACGAGGCTTTCGTCTCGGCCTGCACCAAGGATTACAACTGCGGTGGCCCCGCTTTCATCACGAAGCTGGATGGCAAGACCGGAGAGATCGTCTTCTCGACGCTTCTCGGCGGCAGTGGCGGAGTCTACGAGGGCGTGGGCGATGAGGGCAACGGCATCGTTGTCGATCAATTCGGTAACGCCTACGTGGCGGGTGCTACATCTTCGGAAAACTTTCCGACGACACCGGGCGCGTTCGTCCCAAGTGGTGGTGGCGGGCGGGCTCCATTCGTCACGAAGCTGAGCGCAGACGGGAGTTCTCTGGTCTACTCGACGCTGCTGCAGAGCCCGGGTATCGAAGACTGTGGCAACGCAATCGCGATCGACGAATCGGGGAACGCGTACGTTACCGGCATGATAAATTTTAACGCATTCGCAATCGTGTTGAATACGACCGGCACTGCGGCTACCTACGCGGTCGCGCTTGCCTCGGCAACGGGCTACGCGGTTGCGCTCACGTCGAAAAATGAAATGTGGATCGGCGGGCAGTCAGACGGCCAGGATTTCCCGACGACCGGGAACGCTTTTCAGCGCACCTGTAAAAAATGCAACTCGGACGCCGCGGGATTCGTCGCGTTGCTGGACCCGGCGAAGGGACAAACAAGAAAGAGCCTGATCTATTCGACCTATCTTGGCGGCAGCAAGTCGAGCGATATCATTCGCGGGATCGCGGTGGACAGCGAGAATCGCGCGTGGGCGGTTGGTTCGTCGAGTCCGAGATCCCTTCGTGGCAACCGATCCGAGGTCAAGAAGTGCGCGAAGGGCACGGTGTGCGGCAACGACGCGCTGCTTGCGATTATCGACGCGTCCAAGTCGGGTAGCGCCTCGCTGGCACACTCGCTGTTTATCGGCGGAGAAGGCAACGACATAGCCAACGCAATTTACCTGGACGGAACCGGCAAGGCGTATATCGGCGGGCAGACGACATCGCCGGATTTTCCGGTCACCAGCAATGCGGTGCAGTCGAGCTACACGCCGTGCACGGGATGCGAACAGTTTCGCGGGCCTGCGTTCGTGGCGGTCGTGAACCCCACGTCGAAGAAGAAGAGCCTGCTTTATTCGACGTACCTGGGCGGAGCGACGGTGCCTTCCCCCACGTACCTGGGCGCCCGCGGCTATTCGAATCTTGTCGAGGTGGATGCCGTTAACGGTATCGCCGTGGACGCTGGCGGTGTGATCCATGCGGCGGGGCTTAGCTACGCCAGCGGCTTTCCCACTACCGGCGATGCGCAGCAGACAGTGTGCAAAGCCTGCGCGACGCTCGGCTCCGACGGTTTCATAGCCCGGATCAATCCGGGCGCATCGACGGGCGCGGAGGCGCTCGAGTACTCGTCGTTCATCGGCGGCGCGGGACCGAGATTTTCCGGCGATTCCGCGGCTGGAGTCGCGATGGACAGCACGGGCGCGGTATACCTCGCGGGTTCCACCGCGTCGCCGGATTTCCCCGTAACGCCTGGCGCATTTCAGCAAAACTGTGCCGGATGCGCGGGCTTCGATGTCGACGGATTCCCTGATGTTGGCTTTGGCGCATTCGTCGCCAAGCTGAACCCGGCTGCCGCGCCGGGCGATCAGCTGATCTACGCGACCTATCTCGACGGCTCGAGTTCCGGCGAGGGCACTTCTGTCGCAGCATCCGGGATCGCCGTGGACGCGACGGGCGAGGCGTACACGGTCGGCGTTTCCTACACATCGGATTTCCCGATCACGCCCAATGCATACTCGAACTCATGCCCCAGTGGTGGTTGCGTCTTCTTCGCGAAGCTCGATTCGACCGGCAGCAATCTGCTTTATTCGAGTTTCATCGGTGACGGCAGCACGGCGGCTGTTGCCGTAGATCCGGAAGACAACGCCCTCATTGCCGGCACGACCAAGGGAAATATGCCGACTACGCCTGGCGCCGTGCAAAGCGTGTGTGGGGCTTGCCTCTCAGGAGGCGCGGGATTCTTCTCGAAAATGGATCCGAGCGCCAGCGGGACCGCGTCGCTGGTCTATTCCACCTACTTGAGCGGCAGTGGGGGAAAGATCGGAGCCTCGCCAACCGGCGACGCTCTCAGCGCGATCGCGGCTGACGCGAATGGCAATGCGATACTGACAGGACAGGCGACTTCTCTGGATTTTCCCACCACTTCGAACGCGTACCAGACGCAGTGCCAGCCATTTTGCGAGTCGCCCGTCATAAGCGTGATCAATCCTGCGCTCTCCGGGCAAGCAGCACTTGTGTATTCGACCTATCTCAACGGCACCGGCGGAGACAGCGACCCGACCGCATCTCCTTATGCGGTGGCGGTCGATTCCAGCGGCGATATTTACATAGGCGGACAAACCTTTGGTTACGACTTTCCAGTTTCGCCGAATGCATTCATCCCGCAGTGTCCGGGCGTGCCATGCGAGGCCGGCTCCGGATTCATCTCCGAGTTGAATCCAAATGCGGCGCCCGCGAATCAATTAGTGTACGGAACCTATCTCGGCGGCACTTCGAGCATCGGCTACGAAGCCGTCACCGGGCTGGGGGTCGATTCGAATGGCGAAATCTACGCCGCAGGTCACACGCTATCAGCGGACTTCCCGGTCACCCCGGACGCCGCTCAGCCAACCTGCCTGTCGTGTCCCGGAGCCCTGCAGGGCGAAGGCAGCGATGGCTTCCTGACGGTTCTAAATCCCGCGGCGTCCGGAGCGAGCCAACTCGTCTATTCGACTTTTCTGGGCGGCAACAATTACGACGCCGCAACCGGACTTGCGATGGGACCGACGGGGCTGGTGGCGGTGGCAGGATATTCCAGCTCGACCGATTTCCCGACTACCAGCAATGCACTCAAGTTACAGTGCCCAGCATGTCGGAACACAGGTTCTCTCGGGTCGAACCGCGACGCCTTCGTCTCGGTATTTCAGTTTTAGGATTGAAGCCGGTCGTCAGCCGGTGTCGCGCGGCAGGGGGACCCCTGCACCGCAGGGCTGAGCCCTGCGCTCAATGTTAAGGCCGCGCTCCGTTGGCGGGCGCGACAGGGGTGACCCCTGTACTCAATGTTAAGGCCGCGCTCCGTTGTCGCGCGCGGCCCCCCGCGCCGGCGCGCCGTGTTTTTCTAGAGCGAAAGCTGCTGTAGCGAAGAATCCCGGATCCGGGTTCCTTCCCCTTCGGCAGCACTCAGGGCTCCGGCTAGTGGTAGCGGAGTTTACCCTGAGTACTCGAAGGGCTCAGGATGACACAAAAAAAGAGTGCTCAGGGTCTGCCCATAGTGTAGTCGCGAAAAGATGCGTTGCGCAGATTTTCGCGTCTTCTCACTACTGGGTGCAGGGGTCACCCCTGCCCAAGGAGGTGCGGAACCCACGGTGGGTTCCGCATATAATATACGTCCTCTCGATTGCGCACCCCATGCCGTTGTATCGGGATTAATCGGGCAACGTCCTAACAATTGCGGCCTCGCGCGCGAGGGGGTTGGTTTATCGCCAGCCGGTTCGTATTCTATTAGGTCGGTTGCCAAGGCTCGCAGCTTGAATCTACAATTAGTTTCGGGAGATTGACGAATGGCCGATCCGCTTAGCTTCGAGGCGCTGGCGAGCAGCGAACATGTGCTGTCCAGCGCGGAAAACTTCGTTCTCTACGTGCTGCTCGAGGCGGTGGCCCGGGGCGCGGGCGGCGGCGGTCGGGTACCGCTCAACCTTGGCGTGGTGATCGATCGCTCGGGCTCGATGTACGACGAGCGGCGGCTGGAATTCGTCGTCGAGGCGGTCAAGTTCCTGGCCGACAACTTGAGCGACCAGGACAAGGTCTCGATAGTCGCGTTCGCCGACAAGGCCAAGGTGATAATCACGCCCGAGGCGGCGCGGGATAAGAGCGCTATTAAACGCGCGATCGACGATATCGATCTGTTAGAAATCGGCGGCGGCACGCAGATGGCGCTCGGGATGCGCGCGGCGATCGACGAGGTCAAGAAAAATCTCAGCCCCGATCGCCTCAATCGCGTGCTGGTGCTCACCGACGGCCAGACCTACGAAGAGACCGCGTGCATCGATCTGGTCGAGAAAAACCGCGACCAGATTTCGTTCTCGACGATGGGCGTGGGCGTCGAGTTCAACGAGAAGCTCTTGCAGCGCGTGTCGCAGGACTCCAACGGCAAATATCATTTCATCGGCGACCCCGCCGAGATTCCCAATATTTTCGAAGACGAGCTGCAGGGACTGCGCTCGGTGAGCCTGCGCAACGGGCGAATCGAGGTGACGCTGTCGCAGGGCGTGCAGGTGCGCGAGGCATTTCGCGCCTCGCCGGAGATTTACGTGCTCGGCACGCCGCTGGTCGGCGAGGATCGCAAAATCAGCTACGAGATCGGCGACCTGCAGGCGGGCGTGCCCGGTTCCGTGCTGCTGACGCTGGTGCTGCCGCCGCGCAAGCCGGGGCCGGTCAGAATTTTGCAGAGCACGTTCCATTACGAAGTGCCCGGCGCCGCCGAATCCACCGTCGCCTGCGATCTCGCCGTCGATTACACGCTCGATCGCACGCTGACCAGCAAGCGCAACGGCCGCGTGATGAACCTGGTGGACCAGGTCTCGATTGCCAAGCTGCAGGCCAAGGCCGAGGAGGAGCTCAAGGCGGGCAACGTCGATCGCGCGACTCGCCTGCTCGGCAACGCGATGCAAGGGACGCAGCGGATTGGCAACGTCAAGGCGACGCAGGCGCTCGCCGGCCTGCTCGATCAGATCAAGAAAACCCAGACGCTGCAGACCAAGGCGGCCAAGACCACGCTGCTGCAAGCGCAGGCGGTGGTGCGCAAAACCCAGATGCTCGATCCGGAAGCGTTGAAGGATTTCCAGAAGTCCGATTAGTGTATCGAAAAGTGAAATTTGGTGAACGGCACGGGACCGATACTTCGAACTCACCTGCGAGGGCTTAGACCATGATCAAATGCGGCGAATGCGGCTACGAAAACATGGACGGACTCGATTACTGCGACGGATGCGGCGCGAAGCTCGCCGCCGGCGCGGCCGGCACCGCCGCTGCGGCTCCGGCTGCAGCTCCTGCCGCAGCGGCTCCTGAAGCAGCTCCCGCAGCAACCCCCGCTGAAAGTGGCGGCGCCGATGCGGCGCCGGCGGCCGAGGCTGCGACGGCAGAAGCGCCCAAGTCGGAAGCGCCCACCGGTGAGATCAAGCCGGAGGCCGCGCCCGAGAGCGCGCCGCCGGCTCCAGCGGCGGCTGCCGCAGGCGCGCCGTTCAAGGCCAAGCTGTCGGTGGTTCGCGGCGGACGCAAGGGCCAGGAATTTCCGCTCGAAGACGGCAACAACCTGGTCGGCAGATGGGATCCCGAGACGGGTTCGTTTCCGGAAGTGGATCTCGACGCCGACGATCCCGAAGCCAAGATCTCGCGCAAGCATGCGTTGATTCGGATCGACGGCGGCAAGATCACGATCGAGGACATCGGCAGTCTCAACGGCACCTACGTCAATCGCCAGCCGCGCCTCTCGCCGGGCAGTCCGGCCGAGCTCAAGTCGGGCGACGAGGTGATCATCGGGAAAACGTTCCTCAAGCTGGTGGTAGAACCAATATCTTGACCGCCATCCCCTCCAGTCGCGCCCGGACGTACGCCCCATGCGCGGAAGTTGAGGAGGGTCATAGACAATCGCCATGAATGCGGGCGAGGCACTCACCGAGGGTCATCTTCTCGACGGCCGCTATCGCGTCAAAAAAGTGCTCGGCGTCGGCGGGATGGGACGCGTGTACCTGTCCAACGACACGCGCCTGGCGAACCGGCCGGTCGCGGTCAAGGAGATGGTCGTCGGCGACGGAATCCAGGAGAAAAAAGCGATCGAGGACTTCACCCGCGAGGCCAACGTGCTCGCGCGGCTGTCGCATCCGGGCATCCCGACGCTGATCGATCATTTCGCCGAGAACTCGCGCCATTACCTGGTGATGGAATTTGTCGCGGGCGGCGATTTGCAGCACGTGCTCGACAAGCTGGGCCCCAAGGGCAAAGTCGCCGAGGACAAGGTGCTGAGATGGGCGCGCCAGATGCTCGACGTGCTCGAATTTCTGCACGGGCAGAAGCCGCCGATAATTTATCGCGATCTGAAGCCCGGCAATATCATGATCGACAAGGACGGACGCGCGATGCTGATCGATTTCGGAATCGCGCGCTTCCTGCCACCCGGTGGACGCGGCACGCAAATCGGCTCGGTCGGCTACGCGCCGCCCGAACAGTACATGGGCAAGGTCGAGTCGCGCTCGGATCTCTACTCGCTGGCCGCCACGATGCATCATCTGCTGACCGGCCGCGATCCGCAGCTCGAGCCGCCGTTCAGCTTTCCGCCGTTGCGCGCGCTGGCGCCCGAAGTTTCGGTCAAGACGGCGGACGCCGTGATGCGGGCGCTCGAGCAGGACCTGAACAAGCGGCCCGCGTCGGCAAAGGAGATGCGCCGCGCGCTGCCCGAGCCGCCACCCGAGAGCAGGTCGGGGCGCTTGGATGCGAGCGGCGGACTGGCGGTCGTCACCGGCGCGGGCGCGCCGAGTCCGAGTTCGACGCAGTCAACGGTGGTGCTGAACAGCGCGCCGGCATCGCCCGCGCCGTCGCGCTCGACCCCATGGAAGTCGGCGGTATCAAGGCCGGCTGCGCCCCCTTCCACGATGCCGACGATCGTGCTGAACGAACCGGTTGGAGAAAATATCAAGCGCGGCGCCACCGCGGGCAGCACCGCGGCAAAGATTGTCGCGCCACAGATCAAAAGAGCGATCGAACTCACCGGCAAGGCGCGCAGCCTGATCGAGCGGGGGCTCAAGGCGCGCCGGTCCGCGATCGCGTCGAGCGACGCGCCGAGCCCGTCATCGACGGCCAAGACCAAAGAGCTGACACCGTCTGCGGCCGCGTCGTCGTACGCGCCGCGAAGAGAAGCGACGAGCGAACCGCAGCCGGCTGACACGAAAGCACGGACCGGGTCGCGCGCCTCTTCGTCGCGCAATTATTCGCCGCCAATTTCGACCGGCCCGGGTTCCGGCGGATTGTTCGGCGAGCGTAATGCCAACGGCGCCGACGTATCCGCCGCGCCGGCGCGGCTGGTCTCGCGCGGCGATGAAATCGAGTTCGGCATTTTTGGGATGCGCACTTTGATCGGGCGATCGCAGGACGCCGCCGACCAGCTCGACATCGATCTGAAGAAGCTCGCGCACGGAGGGGATCGCGTCTCGCGGCGTCATGCTGAGATAGTCCTGCGCGGGGCGGACTACTTCATCCGCGATCTCGGCAGCCTTAACGGCACCTACATCGCGGGGCGTGGCAAGTTGGGGCGCGACCAGCTCTACAAGTTAAAAGATCGCGACCAGGTGGTGCTTGGCGGTGCTATACTGCAGTTTCGGAGAGGTTAGTTGCGCATGATCACCTGTCCCGAATGCGGCCAAGAGGCAGCGGACGACGCCAAGTTCTGCGATCGATGCGGCCAGGGGCTGTCCAAGGCGGCCGCATCCGCATCGCAGTCACCGGCGCGCCCGACGCCGCTGACGGCGGGAACATCTTTGAAGGGAGGGATCGAGATTGTCGAGCTAACCGGTCAGACGTCGATCGAAAATCGTTATCGCGCAAAACGCATCCGAGCCGGCAACGCGGAATCGATTGCATTGCGCGAGCGCCTCGGCCCGCAACCGTCGGCAGAAGTTGTCGATGAAGCGCCGCATCCGGCGGCGCCGGAACCGCCCGCTCCGCCGCCCCCGGATCCCAACGGCCCGAGCGCCAAAACCGCGGAACTCAGGCCGGCGGTTGCGCAGACCAACGGGACCGCGTCACCGCCGCAGATGCAAGCTCCGAGTGCGCAGGTGGAAGAGCCGGCGAGCGCGAACGCATCGGGAGAAGGCGTCCAGTCGGTGGTCGAGATCGACGCCGACGCCGCTTCCACCGTGATCGCCGAGGCCGCGGAGAATTCATCCACGGACGAAGCGACCGAAGCAGCGATCGCGGCAATCGCAACCGAAGCCCAGGCCAATCCCGAGACCGACGACGGGGCGCGCGAGGATGCGGCGGCGCCGTGCGGCGAGGATCTCGGTGAAGTCTTCGGACGCGTGCTGGCCCTGTCACAGACGATCAACCATCCCGCCTTTCAGCGCGCGACCGAAGGATTTGCTGAACACGGGCGCGTGTACCTGGTTTACCCCGACGAGGAACTCAAGGGGCTTCATCGCGGCGGCGCGAAAATGACCGAGACGGAAGCGATCGCGGCAGCCGTCCAGATCTGCCAGGCGATTTCGTTTGTGCATCGCCGGGCGCTGCGGCTGAACGACATCTGCCCGGAATCGGTTTGCGTTGCCCCCGACGGCCGGCTCAAGCTCACGGGCCTGGACTACGTCAGCAACGACAATGAGCTTCAGGGCGAGCCGATTTTCAACGACGGCTATACGGCGCCGGAGATTTATCGCGGCAAAAAAGTGGACAAGCGCGCGGATATTTTTTCCGCCGGCGCGATCCTCTACACGTGGCTCACGGGCGCAAGGATTCCGAGCGAGAGCTGGCGCGAGGAGGCGGGTCCGGTGCAGTTCTATCCGCCGCATGTCGTTACACCGCGGCTGGAGAATGCGATCCGCCGTGCGATCGCTTTCAGTCCCGCCGACCGCTGGCCGACCATCGATGCGTTCAAGACGGAGCTGATTGCGCTCGGCGGCACTTTTCGGCTGCGCGCGGCCGCGATGACCGACGTAGGCCGCGTGCGCGAGCATAACGAAGACGCGGTGCTCGCGGTCGATTACACGCGCGAGTCGCTCGTCGATCCGGCGCAGAGCCATCTGTACGTCGTTGCCGACGGGATGGGCGGCGCCGAGGCGGGCGAAATCGCCGCTGCAATTGCCGTACAAACGATCCGGAGTTACATTGAATCACGGCTCGAGAGCGCACGTGGAGAAGTTACAAACGGCGCGGAACTGCTGACGGCCGCGCTCGAAGAAGCAAATTCCAGGATTATCGAATATGTGGCGAGCCATCCGGAGTCTCGCGGAATGGGTTCCACGGGCGTATGCGCGCTGGTCGAGCCTCCCGATGCGGCCGTGGCCTGGGTCGGAGACAGCCGCGGATATCTGATGGAAGGCGCGACGCTTCGCCAGGTCACCAAGGACCATTCACTGGTGCAGCGGCTGATCGAAATCGGGCAGATAACCGCCGAGGAAGCGCACACGCACGAGCACAAGAATGTGATCACGCGCTCGCTCGGTGCGCGCCAGAGCGGACCGGCGGGGGCGGAGGCGGTCTCGCTGAGGCTCAAACGCGGGGACAAGCTGATGCTCTGCAGCGACGGGTTGACGGCGCACGTCGATGACCGCCAGATCCACGACATTCTGGGGCGCAATCCCGATCCCTTCGACGCGGCGCGCGAATTGATCGTCGCGGCGAACGCGGGCGGCGGTACCGATAACATTACCGTGATCGTAGTCTATGCAAGCTAGGCGCGAACGACGCGCCGGCAATTAACGATGTCCACCTCGCCAAAAGATCCATCGCAACCGCTGACCGGACCGCTCGAGCCCGGCACTGTGCTGCAGGGCCGCTACGCGATCGAGCGGCTGCTCGGCGGCGGCGGGATGGGGATGGTCTATCTGGCGCGCGACCAGCGCCTGGCCAATCGCCCGTGCGCGATCAAGGAGATGGTCGATCACTTTATCGATCAGGCGCAGCGGATCGAGGCCAACGAATATTTCGCGCGCGAGGCCGACACGCTCGCGCAACTGAAGCATCAGGCGATTCCCGCGATCACCGACCGCTTCGAACTCGCCAACCGCCATTACCTGGTGATGGAGTACGTCGAGGGACGCAACCTCGAGGAGGAACTCGCCGCGCGCGGCGAGCCGCTGCCCGAGGGGCTGGTGATCGATATCGCGCGCCAGTTGTGCGACGTGCTCGTGTACCTGCACGGGCTGGAGCCGCCGATAATCTACCGCGACATGAAGCCGTCCAACGTGATGCTCAATCCGAACGGGCGGGTCGTGCTGGTGGACTTTGGAATCGCGCGGCTGTTCAAGGCGGCGCGCAAGGGCACCATGATCGGCACGCTCGGCTTCGCACCGCCGGAGCAGTACCAGGGGCTGGTCGATCCGCGCAGCGACATCTACTCGCTGGGCGCGACCTTGCATTACGTGCTGACCGGCCGCGATCCCGAGAAGTTTCCGCCCTTCAGTTTCCCGCCGGTTCGCGAGCTGCGCCCGGCCGTGTCGAGCAACCTGGCAGGCGCTATTGACGCGGCGCTTGCATACGAAGTGGACGGGCGGCCCGGACGCGTGCAGGAATTTCGCGACATGATGCTCTACGGGCGCGGGCTTGCGCACGACGGCGGGATTGTGAGCTCGACGGGCGGAACCGGCGGGCTGTCGCAGGTCGAGCAATTCGAATACGACGAGGCGCCGATCGTTTATCGCCAGCCGCGCAGCCGGCTGAGCCGTTCGATCAGTCTTGCGATTTTCCTGATGGTGCTGGCGGGAGCGGCGTTCGGCGGGACGTACATATATTCCAGCCCGGAACTGCAGCTGCGGCTCGGACTCAAGCCTCTTTTCGACGGACTGCCGTGGAAGCATGAGGAGTTGCTGGCCAAGGCCCGCGAGCATCCACTGGAATTCTCGCAGATGACGCTGGCGCTCTCGACGCGCGAGGGCACCGCGCTGGGCTCGCCGCAGGCGAGTTTCAACGACAGCGAGCTGACCAACGCGCGCTATCTGAAGTGGACCGCGACCTTCAAGAACCTGCTCGCAGGGCTGGAAGGGCGCGACGAAAAAGTCGAGGCGCGCTTTTACGATCCCAGCGGACTTCAGATTGCCTCCAGCGACACGAATATTTTTGTCGGGCCTGCGCAGACAACCGCCGACTTCAGCGGCGTGGCGTTGATGCCGACGATGACCGAGAAGCCGCCCGGCACCTACAAAGTGGCGCTCTACTCGGACGACAAGCTGGTCGCGCAGGAAGGCTTCCTCGTTAACCGGGACGTGAGCGCAAGGAACGCGGCGGCCGCCAGCGAGGCGGCGGCTGCGGCGGCGGCGAAGGAAGAGCAGCGCAAGCGCGACGAAGAAGCGCGCAAGCTCGCGATGATCGATGAGCGCCGCGCCAAGCCCTTGCAGCTTCGCGGCATCAGCTTTCTCAACACCACCAAGACCGGAACCGCGCTCTCGGGAGCGACCAGCTCCTTCGAGGTATCGAAGGTGTTGTTCGTCGGCTGGGAGGTCAGCTTCGAGAACCGGCTCTACAAGCTCGAGCCCGGCCAGTACCGCGTCGATGCGGCGTATATCGGCCCGGACGGCCGCACGCTGGGTGCGGTCAACGATTATCAGCCCGTCTCGCCCAGTATGAAGACGGTGACGTTCAGCGGACGCGTCGGCAACTCGCACGGCGGCGCGTTTCTGCCGGGCACCTACACGGTTAATTTTTATTTGAACGGCCAATTTTTCGACGCGAAGAGATTCGAAGTGCTCGCCGACGCCGGCGGACCATACGCGACCTATCCGGGCGGCAGCGGCGCGATCGGCAGCTCGATGGGCAGCAGCTCGATGAACTCGGGCAGCATGCTCGGGCCGACGGTCGCCACCGGCACCATCAGCGGTCTTCGCAGCGGCGGCAATCCCGAGATGGAGCTTAGACTGCGTCCGCAGCCCAACGGCTTCCTGCACGGCGAGCTGGTAATTCATCAGTCAGGCTATGGAATGACGCCGATCGAAGGATTCGTACGCGGCAATCATCTGCAGTTCCAGGTCCCATACGGCACCGAGACGTATTACTTCGAAGGCCAGCGCCGGGTCGATCAGATCAGCGGCACTTTCGAATCCACGCCGTCGGGAGAGCGTGGCACCTGGACCGCCCAGGCGAACTGAGCAGGGGTGACCCCTGCACTCGGTATTAAGGCCGCCCGCCGTTGGCGGGCGCGGGCTCTGCCCACGGCTTAATACTGCGCTGCCGTCGCCACGGCCTTGGTTGACCCCTGCACTCGGTGATTAAGATAATCTGGCGCTGCTGCGGGATGCGGGCTTCGCTCTGTCATAACTCGGTAGCGGGGAGTGGCGGGCGGCCGCAATCCGGTCGGGAGGTGAACTGAAAAATGGACCTGCTCGAAGATGCGGGAATCCCGCCGCCGCGATCGCCGATTCTAACCGACGAGGATCGCGCAGCACTGGCATGCATCGGGCTCGCGCAACGCCAGTTCTACTTCGTCAGCGTGTTCTTTGCGGGGGTGGTCGGCGGCGCGACGATCGCGTACTTCATCGGCTACGACGACATCGTTCGCACCGTCGTCCGATGGGTCCTCTCGGGCACGGGTCTGGCGCTGATCGCGGCCGCGCTCAACATTACTACACTGCATTCTTTCAGGTGCCCGCGGTGCGGCGAGGTTTACTTCGCGGGAGTCGGCGCGCCGTGGGGAATCTTCTCGACGCAATGCGGCACCTGCGGGTTGCCGCTCAACTTGCCGGATGAGACGGCGATCGCCGAATGAATTCTGGTCGCGCATCACGATAAACAGTGCATTGGCGGATTTGCGCTTGAACCTGACCCAATCACGCGCAATGCTGTGGAGTGCATCATGGCGAGTAATGTTTCCCGCGAAAAACTGCTCTTCTACGCGGCCGCCGGCGCGCTTGGCGGCTTCGCGGCGTGGGGGCTGTCGGAGCCAATTCTCGGCATCCGCTGGGTTTATGGCCGCGATATCCTGTTCGGTGCGCTGATCGGCGCACTAATCAGCGCGTTTCTCGCCTCGATCGAAACGCTCAGCGTGGGCCAGGTGCGCCAGGCGGCGCGCAGATTCGTGGTCGGCGGAGCTATCGGCGCGGCGGGCGGAGCGCTGGGATTGATCGTCGGCGAAATTGCGTTCGACATCCTGGGTGGTCTCAACGGCCGAATCCTGGGATGGGGCGTGCTCGGAATCGCGGTCGGACTCGGCGTTGGATCGGCGTCGGGATCCGCGGCGCGGCGCCGCAATGGCGCGATAGGCGGTGTGCTCGGCGGAGCGCTCGGCGGATTTTTTTACCAGAGCCTGACGAGCACGTTTCCGCAGGCGTTGGGACGAGCGATCGCGATCATCATCCTCGGCGCGCTGATCGGATTTTTCATCGGACTGGTGACCGAGCTGCTAAAGCGCGGCTGGCTGATGGTTGTGCGCAGCAATAGCCGCAACGCGCGCGAGGGCCGCGAATATCCCCTGCTCAAGGGCGTGACGATTATCGGCCGCGCCGAGGAAAGCGACATCGGACTGTTCGGCGATCAGACCGTGCTCGGCAATCATGCGATCATCCGGCGCGAGGGCAAGAATTTTATCATCAGTCCGACCGGCGGCCAGATATTCGTGAATCGGCATCCGGTAGCGGGCCGCTACGCGCTCAAGAGCGGCGATCGGCTCGAGGTGGGTGGCACGCTGTTTCTCTTCCGCGAGCGGGCGCAGGCGGCGAATCGATAAGAGGCGAAGCCTGATCGTGGGGAGCCAGCCGACCTTCGCAATCCGAATCGCGCTCCTCGTCACGATCGTTTCGAGCTTCACCTCGATCCTTTCGGGATGCGCGACCGTCGGCGGCGGTGCGCCCGCACCCGTTACGACCTCGGTCCAGACGCTCGAGTACTACCCGTACCAGGTCAAGGGATACCAAAACAGTTATCCCAGAAAGACCATACTGGTCCTGATGCCGGCCGACGCGCGCGATGTGACCGGCGACAGCGCGCCGCTCAATGGCAATCCGGCGATAGGAGTCGTCACCGATCAATCCGGCAACATTACGCAACGCCTGTACAGCCCGCCGCTTGGCCCGATTCTGCAGCAAGCGCTTGGGCGCTCGGCCGATGAGGCGGGTTTGAGCGCGTCGGCGTTGCCTGATGTCGCCTACAAGCCCGGCGTCAATTACACCACCGGATATGTGCTCGAGAGCAAGCTTCGGCGCTGCTGGGTAAAAAAGAACCGCGGCGCCAACGGCCAGTACGGCCCGGTCTGGCGGACCACAGCCGATTTGGCTCTCGACGTTGCGATCTACAAGCCGCCGTTCAGCGTCCCGTTCTGGACCGGGAGCGCTGACGAAACCTACTACGATCCGCCGGTGGGCTCGTTCGGTCTCGGTTCCGAGGACGAAGCCGGCATCTACGACGAGCCGGGGCAGGTATTGTCGGTCGCGCTGACGCGCTCGGTGGCGGCGATCTTCCAGCGTCAGGACTTGCGCAACCTGATGCTCGAAGACGACATCAAATCCCGCTAGGCGCGCACTTCGAGGCGCGGTCTTTGAACAATCGCCGGGGTTGGAATAGCTTAGGCAGAGCGCCGGATAGTCAAATGCCGAGGCATCCGCGGAGAAATCCTTTCCCGGTTCCCGCCGCGTGACCGCAAATCCGGATCGCATCGTCATCTGCCAAGAGGAAGCACGATGGAAATCGGATTCGTTGGTCTCGGCAAAATGGGCATGAACATGGTCGAGCGGTTGCGGCGCGACAATCACCAGATTGTCGCCTTCGATCTCGACGATGCGAAACTCAAAGAAGTTTCAACGTTCGGCGCCGACGGCGTCAATTCGCTCAAAGATCTGGTCGCCAGGCTCGCGCCGCCGCGGGGCGTGTGGGTGATGGTGCCGGCGGGCGATCCCACCGACAGCACGATTAACCAACTGGCCGAATTGCTCGAACCCGGCGACGCGATCATCGACGGCGGCAACACCAACTTTCACGACGACCTCCGCCGCGCTGCCACCCTCGCCGGCATGAAACTGCATCTCGTGGATGCCGGCACCAGCGGCGGCATCTGGGGACTCAAGCTTGGCTACTGCCTGATGATCGGCGGCGAGGTGGACATCTTCAGGCGCTACGAACCGATTTTCAAAACGCTGGCTCCTCCCGGCGGCTACAGCCACGTTGGCGGCCACGGCGCAGGCCATTACGTGAAGATGGTCCACAACGGCATCGAGTACGGGCTGATGGAGGCGTACGCGGAGGGTTTCGAGGCGATGCACAAGTCGGAGTACAAGCTCGACTTGCCGAAGATCGCAAGCCTGTGGCGACAGGGCAGCGTGGTGCGATCATGGCTCCTGGAGCTTACGGCCAACGCGCTGGAAAAGGATCCGCGGCTCGAGCAAATCAGGGGCTACGTCGAGGATTCGGGCGAGGGCCGCTGGGCGGTGCAGGACGCAATCGACAAAAACATCTCGATGCCGATAATCACGATGGCGCTGTTCACCCGCTTCCGCTCGCGCGTTGACAAGGGCGAAGGCACCTTCGGCGAGAGATTGCTCGCCGCGCTGCGCGAGGAATTTGGCGGACACCCAGTCGTCAAGGAATAGAGAGCGAGAGGGTTAAGCTGTTTATGGCCGCGCCTGCAAATAGAACCGTCGATCTCAATCACCCCGTCAAGGAACGCCATCACTACGATCCATGCGTCGTGGTGATCTTCGGCGGCGCCGGCGACTTGAGCCATCGCAAGCTGATTCCCGCGCTGTACAATCTCTCGCTCGACGGAGAATTGCCCGACAAGTTCGCGATCCTCGGTTTCTCGATGGAGGATCTCGACGACGAGAAGTATCGCGCGTTCGCGCGCAGCGGCATCGAACAATTCTCGCGCCGCCCGATCGATGACGAACACTGGGCGAAGTTCGCCCCCTTGCTGCATTTCAATCGTGGCTCGTTCACCGAGGCCGCCGATTATCAAAACCTGCACAAGCGATGCGAGGCGCTCGACGCCGAGTTCGGTACCCAAGGCAATCGGGTCTTCTACTTCGCGATTCCGCCGGCGTTCATCGACACCTGTTCGGCGGGATTGACGGCCGCCGGCTTGATTCATCCGCTTGAGAAAGGACATCCGTTCACGCGCGTGGTGGTCGAAAAACCGATCGGCTCCGATCTCGCCAGCGCGGAGGAGATCAACGCCCAGCTCGCGCGCCATTTCGACGAAAGCCAAACTTTCAGAATCGACCACTATCTGGGCAAGGAAACCGTCGAGAACCTGATGGTGTTGCGCTTTGCCAACGCGATCTTGGAACCCATATGGACGGCGCGATTCGTTGACCATGTCCAGATTACCGTCGCCGAGGCCGAGGGCGTCGGCACGCGCGCCGCCTACTACGATCGCGCCGGGGCGCTGCGTGACATGGTGCAGAGCCATCTGCTGCAAACGCTCTGCATGATCGCCACCGAGCCGCCCAACACCACCGGCGCCGAGTCGATGCGCGACGCAAAGCTCGACGTACTGCGCGCGCTGCGGCCGCTCGGCGACGAGGACATCGAAAAATGGATCGTGCGCGGCCAGTACGGCGAGGGCCTCATCAGCGGTGCGCCGGTCAAGGCCTACCGCGCCGAGGAGCATGTCGCGCCGGATTCGCAAGTCGAGACCTTTGTCGCGCTGCGATGCTGGATCGATAACTGGCGATGGGCCGGCGTACCGTTTTACCTGCGCACCGGCAAACGGATGCCCAAGCGCTCGAGCGAAATCGCGATCTACTTCAAGAGCGTGCCCCGAATCCTGTATAACTCAAATCCGCGCGCTCCACTGGCGCCCAATATGCTGACCATCAGGATTCAGCCCGACGAAGGCCTCGCGCTCCATATCATGTCGAAGGTGCCCGGCTCGCAGATCCGCCTGGAGCAGGTCAAAGTGGATTTTCACTACGCGATTTCCACGCCGGAAGCGTACGAGACCCTGCTCAACGACGTGATCGTTGGCAACCAGACGCTGTTCATGCGGCGGGATACGGTTAACGAAGCGTGGGCGTTCGTGCAGCCGATCCTGGATGCCTGGGATCAGTCGCCCATGGATCCCCCGATCTACGCTGCGGGCTCGTGGGGACCGCTTGAGGCCGCCCTGATGATCGCGGCTGATGGGCGCACCTGGCGAACGCTATAGCAGGAGAACCCGATCAACGTGTGCAATTTGTCGAGAAGGGATTGCAGATGAGCGCCGGCATTACTCTCAAGCGTCATATCAAGACCAAAAGCGCGACTGCGCTGCCGGTCGCGGACCTGGCTCTCATAATGGAGCGTATCGAGCTGATCGCCACGCGCATCACGCGGCAGCTATCGCTCGCGGGCCTCGACGGGCTTGGCTACACCGGCGAAACCAACGTGCACGGCGAAAAGGTCAAGAAGCTCGACGAGTGGGGCAACAAGGTTTTCCTCGAGGCATTCGAGCGTGGAGACCCGGTATGTAGTCTCATATCCGAGGAAATGGACGAGCCGCATCATTACTCATCCAATTGCCGCGAGAATAACTACTGCGTGCTCTACGATCCTATCGATGGGTCATCTAACACCGACGTAAACGGTTCGCTCGGCACCATCTTCGCCGTCAAGAAACGCGCGCCCCGGCACGGCGCCGGAATCGACGACATCCTCGTCCCCGGAAGTCAGCAACTCATCGCGGGATATATCCTGTACGGGCCGGCCGCGCAGCTCGTGTATAGCGCCGGCGCCGGCGTCGATATCTTCACGCTCGATCGAACTCTCGGCGAGTTCATTCTATGGAAAGAGAACGTGAAGATGCCGCCGCACGGGACTACCTATGCGGTCAATCAGGGCAACGTGGGTAAGTGGCACGACGGAGCGCGCAAGTTCGTCGCGCATATCACCAGCCGCAAAGACAAACGCACTAGCTACTCACTTCGATATTGCGGCGCATTCGCCGCCGATTTCCATCGATGCCTGCTCGAAGGCGGAATATTTATGTATCCCGCCGAGGTTGCTGAAGGCGGCAAGCCCAAGGGAAAACTGCGCCTGATGTACGAGCTCGCGCCGCTCTCGATGCTTGCGGAACAGGCCGGCGGCCGCGGTTCGACTGGCAAAGGGCGGATTCTCGACATAGCTGCCACCGCGATCCACGAGCGGCATCCGATTTATATCGGCAGCGCCGAGGAAGTAGCGCTCGCCGAGTCGTTCAAAGTCGAAGGCTAGAACCGGATCGGGGTTCCTATGGAGCGCCTCATCCTGGCCGGCGATGTCGGTGGAACCAAAACCCATCTCGGGCTCTTCAACCAATCCGCAGGGACCCTGGAAATGGTGCGCGAGCACCGCTACCCGACCTCGCAGTTCGACAGCCTCGAGGCGGCGTGCGCGGATTTCCTCGGCGCAGACGCGGCGGTGAATGCCGTCTGCATCGGCGTGCCGGGTCCGATAATCGACGGCCGCACCCACGCCACCAACGTTGCATGGCAACTCTCCAGCGCCTCACTGTCGCGCGCGCTAAACGGCGTCCCGGTCCGCTTGATTAACGATCTGGCGGCGATGGCCTACGGCATGGTTCATCTGAAGCCTGCCGAGTTTGCGGTTCTGCATCGCGCGGAAAATCCTCCCGAATACGGCAACATCGCGGTGCTCGCCGCGGGCACCGGTCTGGGCGAATCTGCGCTGGTCTGGGAGGGCGGCAAATACTATGCGGTCGCATCCGAAGGCGGCCACAGCGATTTCGCGCCGCACGGCGACGAACAGATCGAGCTGCTGCGGTTCGTCGCGGGCGAATTCGGACACGCCAGCTACGAGCGCGTCCTTTCGGGTCCGGGACTCTGGAATATCTATCGTTTCCTGAGGCGCGAGAGCCGGGCCGAAGAGGCCGCGTGGCTGAGCGGGCAAATCGCCGCGGGCGATCCTTCGGCGGCGGTGAGCGAGGCGGCGCTTGCGGGACGCGACCCGGTTTGCGTTCACGCGCTCACCATGTTTTGCGATATTTACGGTTCCGAAGCCGCCAACCTGGCGCTCAAAGTCCTGGCACTGGGCGGTGTCTTTCTGGGCGGAGGGATCGCGCCGAAAATTTTGCCGATGCTCACCGACGGTACGTTCGCGCGGGGATTCTTGTCGAAGGGAAGGCTGAACGAGATCCTGAAACGGATCGAAGTCCGCGTCTCGCTGAATCCAGCCGCCGGCCTGCTCGGCGCGGCCCACTACGCCGCCGCGATGTTGTGATATAGGAATGCAAACTGCAATGACACTCCAGACGGAGACAGAGGTATATGACTAAGCGAGTTCGAGAGATTCTTGGCTATTACGATTCCGAAAACGCCGGTGTGCGCAGCAACCTGGCGCGGATGCTTAACCATGGCAAGCTCGCGGGCACCGGCAAATTCGTAATCCTGCCGGTGGACCAGGGCTTCGAGCATGGCCCGGCGCGCAGCTTCGCGGTCAATCCGCCCGCCTATGACCCGCGCTATCACTTTCAGCTCGCCATCGACGCGGGATGCAACGCATACGCGGCGCCGCTCGGATTTCTCGCGGCGGGCGCGTGCGAGTACGCCGGCGAGATTCCGCTCATCCTGAAGGCCAACAATCACGACGTTCTCAACGAGGAAAAAGATCCCGCGCTGGCCGTGACCGCCAGCGTCAAGGACGCTCTGCGCCTGGGATGCGCGGCGATCGGACTGACGATCTACCCGGGCTCGACGCAGGAGAAGTCGATGTACCAGGAGGCGCGCGAAATCGGCGAGGAGGCCAGGGCCAATGGACTGCCGCTGGTCCTATGGTCGTACCCGCGCGGCTCCGGCGTCAGCAAGCAGGGCGAGACCGCGCTCGACGTTGTTGCGTATGCGGCGCAAATCGCGGCGCAACTCGGTGCGCAAATGATCAAGGTCAAGCCGCCCACCGCTTTTATCGAACAGGCCGAGGCCAAAAAAGCGTACGAGGCCAGCGAGGTTCCACTCGAACCGTTCTCGGCGCGCATCAAGCATGTCATACAGTCGGCCTTCGACGGCCGGCGCATCGTGATTTTCTCGGGTGGCGCCAAGGAAACCGACGACTCGTTGCTGAACACCGTCCGCGGGATTCACGCCGGCGGCGGTTACGGCTCGATCATCGGCCGCAACAGCTTTCAGCGTCCGAAGCCCGAAGCGATCGCGCTGCTCGGCAAGGTCATCGACATTTACAAAGGCTGATCAGGCATCCGTCCATGCGCATGACGGTGCAATTGAAAAGATGAAATACAGCGAGTACCAGCATCTCCTGTTCGAGCGCCGCGACGATGGCATCCTGCTCATCACGATCAATCGTCCCGAGGTGCTCAACGCCACCAACAGCCGCCTCCACTTCGAGTTGAGCCGCGTGTGGCTCGACGTTGCCGACGACGACGAAACCAACGTCGTGGTGATTACCGGCGCCGGGCGCGCGTTTTCGGCGGGCGGCGACCTCGACATGATTACGCAGATGTCGGCGAGCGCGGCCAACGTCGGCAAGGCGTGGAAGGAAGCCGGCGACATCGTCTACAACATGATCAACCTCGACAAGCCAATCATCTCCGCGATCAACGGCGTCGCCGTCGGCGCGGGATTGGCGGTCGCGTTCATGGCGGATATCAGCATCGCGTCGGAGGCGATGCGCATCACCGACGGACATCTGCGCCTTGGCGTCGCGGCCGGAGATCATGCGGTGATCATCTGGCCGCTGCTGTGCGGCATGGCCAAGGCGAAGTACTACCTGATGACGGCGGAGTTCATCGACGGCAAGGAGGCCGAACGCATCGGGCTGGTGAGCCTGTGCGTTCCGGCCGACAAGCTGATGGACAGGGCGATGGAAGTCGCGCGCAAGCTCGCGCGCGGCCCGCAACAGGCGGTGAGATTCACCAAACGTTCGCTCAACAATTGGCTGCGCGTGGCCGGCCCGGCGTTCGACGCATCGCTGGCGCTCGAGATGATGGGATTTTTCGGCGCCGATTTGACCGAGGGCGTCGCCGCCATCCAGGAAAAACGCCAACCGTCCTTTCCGGGATTGGCCACGCCTAAACGCTAGGTTGATGACGCGTGCATTTTGAAATACTGTCCTTCGTTTGAAAGAACCCTAACCTGTGCGGGGGAGAAAATGCTGGTGAAGAAATTTGCGCTGGTGGTGGCCTCGGCGATGCTCGCGACGACCGTCGCGTTTGCGACGAATGCGCGGCCCGCATTCGCCAACAAGGTCGATTGCGACGCTGTGATGAACGAGGTCAACAGCGGCAAGCATAACAAGGATATCGCCGCCGACCTCAACATCTCGACCACGAGCGTCTATCGCTGCAAGAAGAAGGCAAAGCTCGCGGCCAAGGCGGCTACCAAGTCGTTGGCGCACACCAAGAGCGGCAGAGAGGTACCGGCGGCGCCTGCGCCCGCGGCGGCAGCTTCCGCAACGACGAAGTAGGAATTTGCGCTTCGACGCGTCGCGGGCCGCCATGGCTCGCGACGCGTCGGTTGCGGACTGCGCGCGAATCGACGACGGCTTAGTCGATGCCGAAATGCGAACTGTGCGAACTGCGTAATTATACGCAGCGCTACGCCGACTTCGTTTACCCCTTCAAGTTTACGATCTTGGACTGCGATTCGTGCGACACTCCGATGGCCGTCCTCGGAGAGCATCGCGCCGTGCCCACCGACCAGGAGCGCGAATTCATGATCGAGGCGCTGTCACTGGTCGCGCGCGCGAAGTACGGCGCCGATAAATTCGGCATCGACGCCGTGATGCGCCAGATTCCCGATCACTGCCACATGCATGCCCGCCCAATTCGCCGCTGGCAATATTAGCTCTCGCACCGCCCGGTTCTCGATCCCAAACATATTACGGCTCGGTTTCGAGTATTTTACCTATTTGGTATGCGCCTCATCTTGTGCTATATGCGCGCCGTTACGCGCGTTGCTTGGGGAAGCGCGTCGCCGGCGGGAGGAGGCCCTGAGGGGGGTGCTCCGGCCGGTTCCCTTCAGGAGGTATGGGGGAAAATGGCTAACGGGACGGTTAAGTGGTTCAGCCCGAAGAAGGGCTACGGCTTCATCACGATGGAGGACGGGCAGGAAGTGTTCGTTCATTACAGCGCCATCGATGGAGCAGGTTTCCGCTCGCTTGAGCAGGGGGAGCGCGTTGAGTTCGAGGTCGCGCAAGGGCCCAAAGGATTGCAGGCCTCAAACGTCAACAAGGGATAGGGGGGCGCGCCGGGAGATTTCCGGGGAAAGGGGGGGACGGTTCGACCGCCGATGACCGGGCGCACGACGCGTGCGAGCCGTCGCGGTGCCGTGCGACCGAGGCGATCCAGCTGATGAAGCTGGTCGGCCCTTGGTCAGACTAATTCGATCGGGTGTTCGCGGCGAGGCGTGACGCGGCCGATAATCGCGGCGTCGCGATGCCCGCAATTTTGAAGCTCCGCGAGCAGGGCAAGGGACTGCTTGTCGGGGATCGCGATCAGCAATCCGCCGGAGGTCTGCGGATCGAAGGCAACCGCCACGATCTCGTCGGAAACTTCGTCGGAGATGCGGACGCCTGGCGCGTAGTACTCGCGATTGCGTTCGCCGCCGCCGGGAATCATTCCGGCGCGGCATTGATCGAGCACTCCGGGTAGGAGCGGCAAGTCGGATTCCTCGAAAACGATCGTAGCGGCGCTGCCCTCGGCCATCTTCAGCGCATGACCGGCGAGACCGAATCCCGCGATGCCGGTGGCGGCATGAACGTCGTACTTAAGCATCGCGGATGCGGCCGCGGCGTTGAGCTGCGTCATCGAGCGGACCGCGGCCTGGTATGGTTCCTCGGCCAGCTTGTCGCGCTTGAAGGCGGTCATCAGGATTCCCGTGCCGAGCGCCTTGGTGAGCACGAGCGCGTCGCCGGCTTGCGCGCCGACATTGCGCACGATTCGGTGCGGATCGATCACTCCCGTGATAGCCATCCCGAATTTCACTTCTTCGCCGACCACGGTGTGACCGCCAACGATTACGACGCCGGCCTCGCGCGCCTTCTCGGCTGCGCCGCGGATAATTTCGGCGAGCAGGGCGCCGGGCAATCCGGTCTGCGGCCAGCATACGATGCTCAGCGCGGTGCGCGGTAATCCGCCTGTCGCATAGACGTCCGAGAGCGCGCCGGCGGCGGAGATTTGTCCATAGGTGAAAGGATCGTCAACCACCGGTGTGAAAAAATCGACGCTATTCACGATCGCGAGATCGCCGGAAAGACGCAGCACTCCGGCGTCGTCGCCCGTGGAGATTCCGAAGAGCAAATCAGGGTGGCTCGGCAAATCGAGCCGCGCCAGCACTGCGCAGAGGTCCGCCGGACCGTGCTCACCGGCCCAATCCGCAGCCTTGCACCGCGCAGTCAGGCGAATGCGGTCGCCCCGCGAGGGATTGTGGTCCTTCGGTTTGGACATCGCGCCTATTGTCGCGCATCGCGGCGGCGATGTCAGCCGAGCGTGCGCTACATCTGCTTGGTGTACATCGCCATGTCGAAGTAGTCGCGCCATGCGCTGATCTTGGTGCCGCTGACCTCGAACACGCCTGCGACCGGCAGCGAAATCGTCTTGCCGCCGCCCAGGTCGAAGACGTCGACGCGCTCGTTGAAGACGACGTTGCCGGCGCTGGCGCTGTTCAGCACTTTGAAATGAAGCGACTTGGCCATCGGCAGAAAGGTGTTGATGGCGGCGCGGATGGCGTCTTTGCCGCGGGCCGGTTCGAACGGGATGTTGTGATAGACGGCGTCGTCGGTGAAGAAGCCGAGCAGTTCGTCGATATTCTTGCGCGGCCACGCGTTGCAGAATTCGGTCACGACTTTTTCAGCATCGGTAGCCATCGCGATTTCTCCCCTGGCGCGCGCGCCTATTCGTTGTCGAGATAAAAGCGGTCCTCGTCCTTGTTATAGCCGAACAGCTCGGCGAAACGCCCCCAGTTCACCATCGTGGAAAACTGGCGCTCGGGCTTTTCGCTCGGCAGCAGCATCGCGAGGTGGCCGAGCACGGTTTCCTTGGTAAGAGACTTGTCCTCGGTGCCGTGCAGGAGGCGGATGAAGTAGCTGAAGAGGCTGTGTTTCTTCAATTGCTCGCGCACCAGCAGCTTGCGTTCGTTGATCTTCGCGTCGAGAAATTGCTTACCAAGCGGTTCGAGCACCGCGTCACCGGCCGGAGTTGAAACGAAGCCGAGGATTTCCGCGGCCTTCATCACCTTGAGCAAATCGCCGAAATTGAAATGCAGGTCGCGCGCTATTTTGTAACCGTCCTCGCGCCCGCCGCGATCCTCGAGCAATTCGAGCAAGCCGAAGACCAGCGTCAGCGCGCAATCGGGAAGCGGATATATTGACGCAGCAGTCATCAGCCGCGCTCCTCGATCAGCGAGAAGACCTTGTCGGTCAGCGCGTTGAATGCTTCAGCGCGGCGGTCGCGCGGTCTGGGCAATTCGACTTTGAGATCCTTGACGATCCGTCCGGGCCCCGACGCCATCACGATGACGCGATCGGCCAGCTCGATTGCCTCCTCGATAATGTGGGTGACGAGCACGATATTTTTTACCGGCATGTCGGGCGCCTGCCAGATTTCGAGCATTTCCTCGCGCAGCGTGATCGCCGTCAGCGCATCCAGCGCCGAAAACGGCTCGTCCATCAGCAGCACCTTGGGCTCGACCGCCAGCGCGCGCGCGAAACCGACGCGCTGCTTCATTCCGCCCGAAAGCTCGCGCGGGTAGGCCTCCTCGAAGCCGTCGAGTCCCACCTTGTCGATATAGATTCCGGCGCGCTTCTCGCGCTCGGCCAGCGGCAATCCCTGCGCTTCCAGCCCGAGTTCCACGTTGGCTTTGACCGACAGCCACGGCAGCAGTGCAAACGATTGGAACACCAGTGCGCATTCGAGATTGATCCCATCGACCTGGCGCCCGCGGTACAGCACCTGTCCCGATGTCATCGGCACGATACCGCTGATGATGCGCAGCAGCGTTGACTTGCCGCATCCCGACGGGCCGACGATCGCGACGAACTCGCCCTCATCCACGTTGAAGCTGATGTCGTCGAGCACCTGCAAGGTGCCCTTGGCGTGCGCAAAATTCTTCGAGATGTGTTTGAGCTCGAGGAGGGCCATGGGTCAGATGAGTCCGAATCGCACATAGTCATGCACGCGTCAGTAGTCCAGCCTGTATCGCTCCGTGGCCAGGTTGTACAAGGGCCGCCACATCAGCCGGTTCAACAGTAGCACCACCAGTATCATCGATAGCAGGCTCAGCAGGATCATCACACCGTTGCCGGTCTTATAGGTGGCAGCGTCCAGCAGCGCGCCGATTCCCAGTACTTGATGGGTCTGGTTATTGTACACGAAGTATTCGGACAGGATTAGCGCGTTCCATCCCCCACCCCACGCGGTGATGCTGCCGGTGATCAGCGACGGCGTCACTGCCGGTAAAATCAGCTTGCGCCATCGCGCGACGCGCGAGAGCCCGAACGCGCGCGCGGCTTCCTTCAAGTCCTCGGGCACCTGGTTTACGCCCGCCAGCAGGTTGAAGAGCAGGTACCATTGCATCCCCGTCAGGATCAGCACGATCGACGCGACATTCATCCCGCCGGTAAACTCGATGAAGGCGGCAACGATGATTGGGAACAGCGCCGTCGCGGGCATCGAGCCGACAATTTCCGCGATCGGCGACAGCACCCGGTTGAAGCGCGGACTCTCGCTGGCGGCCAGCGCGCACGGCACGGTCCACGTCAGCGAGATCGCGTAGGCGATCGTCATGCGAATCGTCGAGGCGACGATCGCCTCCGGGATCTGTTTTGCGTCCGGCGGCCACGGATGCGAGAGCGTTCTGATCAACGCGATAAAGCCCCGCGCCAACGCCCATGCGGTGAAGATCACGATTGCGCCGATCACAATCGTTCGCACGATTTGGCCAACGCGCCTGCTTTGTTCCGGCGATAGCTGCGGCCCGCGCGGGATCGCGTTCAATGCGGTCGCGATCAGTCTCGTCGGAGGCACCAGGATCGAGCGCAGCACGCGCGTCACTGCCGGGCCGACGCCCGACAGCGCGTCGAACATCCCCAGCGATTGCGCGGTGCCCGACGACGCCGCAAATTCGTAGCGAAACTTCTCCGCCCACGTCGAGAGCGGCTGCCAGACGATCATGTCCATCAACACGATGATCGCGAGCAAGGTGAGAAGTCCCGCGGCGAGATCGAAGTTGCGTCCTTTCTCGGAGGCCTCCCACAGAAAACTGCCCAACCCGGGCAGCCGGTAGGTGGCGGGACCGGCCGTGATGATTTCGCACGCGATCAGGAAGTACCATCCCGCCACCCACGACAGGATCGAGTTGTACACCAGCTTCGGCACGCTCGCCGGCATCAGCAGACGCTTGAACTTGAGCCATCCGCGCGCGCCGAACGACTCGAGTGCGTCCCGCGAATCGTCGGGAATCGTTTTGACCGCTTCGTAAACGCCCAGCGCCATGTTCCACGCCTGGCTGGTGAAGATCAGAAAGACCGCCGCCATCTCCACGCCGAGCCGGCTGCCGTGCGTGAGCGCGACGAAGAAAAAGACCGCGGCGGGGAAAAAACCGACCACCGGCACCGACTGCGCGATGTCGATGGCGGGAATCAGGATGCGCTCGTACAGCCCTCCGCGCGCCGCCGCCATGCCATAGATGATCGAAAAAATCAGCGCGATTATGTACGCCGCGAGCATCCGGTAAAACGAGCAGAACGCGTAATATGGAAGATGCCCGATCGAGGTGGGGACGTTGTGCGCAATGAGATGTTGGGCGTGGCTGCGATAGGCGAAGAACAGCGCGATAATTGCGGCAAGCGCAAGGAAGGAGAGCGAGCCGTTAACCAGCCGTCGCGGATTTATTTCGAGCTTGAACATTTTCGCGTGACCCGAAACTCCCAGCATAGCCGCGCCGCCGTTGCGCTCAAGCGCAAACCGCATTTCGGACGCATTAATTTTCGGCGCGCCGGCGTTGACATTGCGCAATCCAGGCAATAGCGAAATCGCAAGAGCGGAAAATAATAATGGCCGGTACGGATAGAATTCCAGACGACGAGTGGCGCCTCGGCGATGAATCCATCGAGCTTGCCGAGCATGAGCCTCGGCTCGTGCCGCTGACGACCGAGACCGCCGTCAACCTGAGCCACGAACGGTTGACGCGAGCGGTTTACGTCGTCACGGCCGAGCACCTGGGATGGTACCTGGTCGCCGTCTATGCGCTCGTCACGCGCGCGATCGCTCTGGGCGCCCGTCCGCTCGATGCCGTGCAGGCGCGCGATGCGCTTGCGGCGCTCGCGATCGCGACCCACGGGAGCGCCACGCTCGCGTCGGGCGCCGGTCTTCACGCCTCGTGGGTCGCGATACTCCAGGGTTGGATCTTCGCGGCCGCCGGCGCGACGGACGCCACCTCGCGAATTGTCGTGATGCTATCCGGTCTGCTGATCGTCGCCAGCGGATTTGCGATGCGCCCGTTCATCGGGCGCGCGGGAGCGCTTGCCTTCGCCGCTTTGATCGCGATTTCGCCGAGCGTGACTTATTTTTCGCGCGGCGGTTCGACGGCCATCGCGTCGATTGCGTTCATGATGATCGCGATCGCATTCGCCCAGAGCATGCGCCGGCGGCCGGGCGTGATCCGCGCGGCGGGATTGGGCGTCGCGATCGCGCTGTGGCTCTCCGCGGATCCGATTGGCTACCTGACCGCGGCGGCGATGATCGTATCGCTGATTCTCGTCGGCGCGGGCGACGCCGTGCGACTCGATCATCGGCGCTTGCGCTTGCGCGTATGGTGGGATCGGCGTCGCGTGCTCGTGATCGTCTGCGCGATCGTCGCCGCCGGCCTGTGGTGGATGCTCGCGACCGCTTTTTTCACCCGGTCTCTCGCAACAGTGGTTGAATACGATCTGCGCGCCGCATTTGTCCCGCCCTCGATTGCCTTCGGCCGCGCAGCTCGCAGATTGGTCCCGATTTTGGTGGCTTACGAATTCTTTCTCACGATTCTCGCGATTGTTGGAGCCTTCGCGATCGTCTCACGGCGTATCGCCGACCGCTTTGCGGTGTGGTCGGTGATGTGGGCGATCGTCAGCCTGGTGATGCTTGCGGCGGTGGGCGCAAATCGCTCTGACGCGGTGCTCGCGATTCTTCTGCCGTTGACCATCCTCGCTGCCTACGGATTGGATTGGATGCATCAGTCGGAGCGATGGTACTCGATTCGTTATGCGATTGCGGCGGGCGTCGCGCTCACGCTCTACGTTCAGCTCACCGCCAATTTTGCTTATCCTGCCCCCGACACCAGCGAGGCGCCGTGGCGTCGGCACGCGCTGTTGTTCTGGTCCGAACCGGCGACCTCGATTCAGACGGTCAGGGAATGTCGGCGGGCGAGCAATGCGGTTTCACCGCCCCGCGCGAGCGCGATGATCCCCGACGACGACCAAACGCCGCAGGTGCGATGGTATCTGCGCGATTTTGCGCTGTCGGATTCGCCCGCGGATGCGAGCATCGTCGTGACGATCGGCAAGACGCAAAGCGGCGCGCTCGCCGGCAACCCTGACGCACCGGATTTTGGATTCGAGGAGTGGTGGACGCCGGATTTCGGCACACTGACGATCACCGGCGCGATCCGTTATTTGCTCACGCAACGCACCTGGAGCGACGTCGAGATACGCGACCTCGAGATCGCGATACCGCAGCCCGACCGCACGCCGTCGCGCTGACTTCGCGAATTCTTCGCCCCGTCGATTTCCGCGCGCGGACACCCCAGATTTGCGCGCGGCCCGAAGCTTTGCGATAAACTGCACAGACCGCGCATCGCGCCACGCAGCTTCCCGTGTTAGTTGCACGCGCGTACTCGGATCCCGTCCAATTCAAGGAGCACCGATGGACTCTGTGGTGAAATTTCTCCAACCCTGGCAACTGCATCAGGTCGTCGATCATTTCACGGTCGCGCTGCTGATCGTCGCCGTGCTGATCGATCTCGTCGCGAGCGCCGCTCCCACTCGCATCTGGCTTCAGTACACCGCCCTGTTGCTGATCATCCTGGGCGCGCTCGCGGCCGGCGCTTCGTACTTCACCGGCGGTATGGAGGCCAACCGCATCTGGAACGCCCTGGGCCAGCCGGCCAAGGATATCTTGAATAGGCACGGTGAGCTGGGCGAGTACCTCGGGATTACCTTCGGCATCCTCGCGCTGTGGCGAATCCTGATTCAGGGATTCGGCTTCATGGCGGGATCGCGCGCGATCTATCTTATCGTCGCCTTCGTGGCGATCGTTGTATTGGGTTATCAAGCGCATCTCGGCGGCGTGCTCGTGTACGATTACGGCGCAGGCACGGCTCTGATGGCGGCCGCTCCAGTTCCGTCGGAAAACGCGAGTCCTTCGCCCGCGCCCGCTTCCTCGGGAGCGATTCCGATGGTGTCCGTGCCGACCCCGCTGCCGACATCGACCGCGCCGCTGCCGACGTCGACCGCGCCGCCGGCGATTCCCACCGCGTCAGAATCCA
Source organism: Binatus sp. (SeqCode) (assembly GCF_050013435.1). Classification (GTDB taxonomy): domain Bacteria; phylum Desulfobacterota; class Binatia; order Binatales; family Binataceae; genus Binatus. The sequence continues at coordinate 37,158 of NZ_JBEKFG010000020.1, forward strand.
AACCGACGGATTCGCCAATGCCGGCCAACACGCCGGCCTTGAGCCCGACCGCTCAACCCTCGGCCGCGTCGAGCGGCGGCGTAAAGATGTGATAAAATCGGAGCAAGCAGAAGGTTCGAGATGACGCGGCGAATGATTGGCAAGGTCAGCGCGCTCGCGCGCTACCCGGTTAAGTCGATGCTCGGTGAGCAACTCGACGAGCTTCATTTCACCGAGCGTGGCGCGGTCGGCGATCGCGCGTACGCGCTCAGAGAGCTGGCGACGCGGCACATCGCCAGCGCGAAGAAGTTCGCGCGGCTCTTCGAATTTCGGGCGTCCTGCGAGGGCGCGCCCGCCTCCGGAGGCGTCCCGCCCGTGACAATCGAGTTGCCCGGCGGGCGGATGATTCACGCCGAGGACGCAGACGCGTCCGAACTGATTTCCGCGGCGCTCGGCCGCAAAGTTAGCCTCGAGCGCGCCGCGACCGCGCATGGCGAGCTCGCCGGAATCGACCCCGCGACCGTTTTCGCCGACGTGCCGGTCGACAAGGTCATTCCCGGCCTTACCGCCGCGATGCTGCCCGATTGCATGCCACTCGAGAAGGACAGTTTTTTCGACTCCGCGGTAATGCACGTGATCGCCAGTGGCACGCTGCGGCATATGGCAAAACTCGCCGCGCCCGGCTCGGTTTTCGATCCGCGCCGCTTCCGTCCGAATATTTTCGTCGACACCGGCGAGCGCGACGACGCTTTCATCGAGGACGAGTGGCTGGGCGGTACGCTCGAAGTCGGCGACAGCCTGAAGATTGTCGCGATGCGGCCCGCGCTGCGCTGCGTCATGACGACGCATCCGCAGCAAGACCTCCCGCGCGACTATACGATCCTGCGCACCGCCGCGTTCCATCATCAGGCCAACGTCGGCGTATTCGCGTCGATCGGCGCGCCGGGCCGGGTTCGCGTCGGCGATCCGGTGTACCTGGATCAATAATTCCCCTGACGGGAGAGCTTTGCGTAACCTGCTCGAAACTCTGTTTCCTCGCCCGCTTAGTTCTCGCGTCTTCTCTTTTCACTGGGTGCAGGGGTCACCCCCTGCTCGCGTTGTGGAAACAACGCCGCGTGCCCTCTTGCGGGATCCGATCCGCGGGGAAGACGATAGTGTTGTGGCGCGGCATCGAGTCGCGCCGCGTCGATGCCAGCTTTTCGTGAAATCATAATCTCGGAGCGCGCCGCCGGCCGCATCGCCGCCGCCCGCGCGTGGCTGGAGTCGCAGCCATCTGCCCGCGAAGTTCTCGTGATCGCGTCGGTCAAGGAGGCCGCCGACGACCTGGTGCGCGCGTTCGCGGTTTCGCGCGGCGCGATGCTCGGGGTGCATCGCTTGACGCTCAACCGGCTGGTCGGGCTGCTCGCCGCCGAGGAGCTGGCGCATGCCGATCTCGCACCCGCGGACGGACTCGCGGCCGAGGCGGTCGCAGCGCGCGCGGTCTTCCGCCTGCTGCCGTCGGGAGCGCTCGCGCATTTCGAACCGGTGTTGAATCGTCCCGGTTTTTCACGCGCGCTCGCGCGGACGCTGATCGAGCTTCGATGGAACGATATCGCCGTTGACGAGTTGCGTGCGCTCGGCGGCGCGGGTGAGGCGATCGCCGCGACGTTGGCGCAATTCGACGCGGAGTTGGCCGATGCCAAACTGATCGATCGCGCCGGGATGCTGAAAGTCGCGACTCGCGCCGTGCTCGCCAGTCCGCCGCCGCGCTTCGTTGGACTGCCGGTTGTGCTGCTCGATCCATCTGTGGACGGCGCGCTCGACCGCGACTTTATTGCGGCTCTTGCAGCACGTTCGCCGTCAATTCTCGCCACGATTCCCGCCGGCGACGCGCCAGTTCAAATGCTCCTTGAAGATGCGCTCGGCGTGCGCGCAACTGTATTGCCGCCGCCCGCGAATGAAAGCGTCGCGCCCTCGCTCGAGCGTCTGCAGGCGCATTTGTTCGCCGACACCGCACCGCCCGAGCGCGCCGTGGACGAAACCGTGACGGTGGTTTCGGCCCCGGGCGAGATGCACGAGTGTGTCGAGATCGCGCGGCGAATCGCCGCCGAGGCGCGCCGCGGCGTGCCGTTCGATCAAGTCGCCGTACTGCTGCATGACCCGGTCCGCTATGCGCCGTACTTGCAGGAAGCGCTCGCCCGCGCGGGCATCCCGGCTTACTTCGCGCGAGGTACGCGGCGGCCTGAGCCGGGAGGACGCGCCCTGCTCGCGCTGCTCGCGTGCGCCGCGGAAAATCTTTCGGCGCGCCGTTTCGCGGAATATCTCTCGCTGGCCCAGGTGCCCGACCCCGGCAGCCCGCGTGACGATGAGCCGGCGATCGGCGCGGACGCGGAACTCGCGCCGGCCTCGTTGGAGTCGGATCTTGAAGTCGAAGCCGCCACCACTTTAGTTGACAATATCGACGCCGCCGATCCCGTTCCGGTCATCGATGGAACGGCGCGGGCGCCGTGGCGATGGGAACGGCTGCTGGTCGATGCGGCGGTGATCGGCAGCGCGCAGAGATGGAAGAAGCGGCTGGCGGGTTTGGGTAACGAGCTCAGGGCGCGGCGCGCGGAGATTGCCGACGACGACGCGCGCGCGGCGGGCCTCGAGCGGCGAATTCTCGACCTCGCGCATCTCGGCGAGGTCGCGATGCCGATCCTTTCGATGCTCGACGCGGCGCCGCGCGATGCGACCTGGGGCGACTGGCTCAAATTTCTTCGCGAGCTGGTTGACCTGGCGATTCGCGATCGCGAGCCGGTTCTCGCCGCGCTGGCGGAGCTTGAACCGATGGCGCCGGTCGGTCCGGTCGGACTAGACGAGGTGCGTTTGGTGCTGAACGATCGGCTCGGACGGCTGGAAGCTCCGCGGCGCGTTCGCCGCTATGGCGCGGTGTTCGTCGCGCCGCCGAGTCGCGCGCGCGGCATGGAGTTCGACGTCGTCATCGTTCCGGGTCTTGCCGAGCGCATGTTCCCGCGCAAGCTGACCGAGGATCCGATCCTTTCCGATTCAGCGCGCGCGCGGCTGAGTCCGCATCTCGCGCGCAATGAGCAGCGGCGCGACGCGGAGCGGCTCGCATTGAGAATTGCGGCGGGCGCGGCGCGCGAGCGCGCGATGTTTTCCTATCCGCGGGTCGATCTTGACCAGGGCCGTCCGCGAGTGCCGTCGTTTTATGCGCTTGAAATTCTGCGCGCTGCGGAGGGCCGCCTGCCCGGCTTCGATGAGCTGGCGAATCGCACCGCGTGGCTGCCGACGCAGCTCTCATGGCCGGCGCCGGCAAATCCCGCCGACGCGATCGATGACGCGGAATTCGATCTGGCGGTGCTGGACAAACTGGTGGACGCCGATCCGGATACGACGATCGGTGCGGCGAACTACCTGCTCGGCGCCAACCCGCATCTCGGGCGGGCGCTGCGCGCGCGGGCGCGGCGCTGGCTCAAGCGATGGACGCCGGCGGACGGGCTGGTCGATCCGGACGCGGCGGCGCTGGCGGCGCTCGGCAAGCATCAGTTGTCCGCGCGTTCATACTCGCCGACCGCGCTGCAGAATTTCGCGGCATGCCCGTATCGTTTTTTTCTCCAAGCGGTCCATCGGCTGGAGCCGCGCGAGGAACCCGAGGCGATCGAGACGCTCGATCCGCTCACCCGCGGCAGTTTGTTTGCGGAGGTCCAATACGAAATCCTGTCGGCGCTCAGAGAGCTCGACGTGCTGCCGGTCACCTCGGAAGACCTCGAGGACGCGTCCGCGCTGCTCGACGAGCGGCTCGACGAGGTCGCCGCGCGATGGCATGACGAGCTTGCGCCGGCGATCGAGCGCGTGTGGCGCGACGGAATCGACGGAGTCCGCGCCGACTTGCGCGAATGGATGCGGCGCGCGGCCGAGGATCCGGAACACTGGCGGCCCGAATGGTTCGAACTCGGCTTCGGGTTGAGCGATCGCGCGCAGGCGGACCCGCATAGCTCGGCGGAGCCGGTCGCAATCGAGGGCGGGCTGAGCCTGCGCGGGTCGATCGACCTGCTCGAGCGCCACCCGGACGGGCGAATTCGCGTGACCGATCACAAGACCGGGAAAGTGCGTGCCGCCAAGGACTTCGTAATCGGCGGCGGCAAGACGCTGCAGCCGGTTTTGTACGCGCTCGCGGCCGAACGCATGCTGGGCGCGCCGATCTACGCCGGGCGGCTTTACTACTGTACCGCGACCGGCGGCTACGAGGAGCGAGTGGTTGAAATCAACGACGAGGCGCGGCGCTCGGCGCGCGAATTCGTCTCGATCATCAAAAAATCGCTGGAGGAGGGGTTTCTGCCGGCCGCACCGGACGATCGCGAATGCGAATGGTGCGACTACAAGCGCGTCTGCGGCCCGTACGAGGAGCGGCGCTCACGACTCAAACCGAAAGCGCGGCTTAAACCGCTTCACCGGCTGCGCGAGATGCGCTGACCCCATGGCCGATATCATCATAGCCGACCAGGCGGTGCGCGATCGGATTCGCGACGACCTCGGCGTCACGCTCCTGATCGAGGCCGCCGCCGGCACCGGCAAGACCACGGCGCTGGTGAATCGAATCGTGTCGGTGATCGGGTCGGGGCGCGGCGAGCTGGCGCGGATCGTCGCGGTGACGTTCACCGAGAAGGCCGCCGGCGAGCTGAAGCTGCGGCTGCGCGGCGAAATCGAACGCGCGCGGCATAACACCGAACTTTTGAGCGATGCGCGCGCGCGCTTCGACGAGGCGCTCAAGCAACTGGAAGAAGCACGCATCGGAACGATTCATTCGTTTTGCGCCGACCTGCTGCGGGAGCGGCCGGTGGAAGCGCGAGTCGATCCGATGTTCGAAGTCGCGCCCGAGGACGTTGCCGGCGAGATGTTCGACGCCGCGTTCGAACAATGGTTCGAGCGGGTGCTGGACAATCCGGGCGAGGGGATGCGCCGCCTGCTGCGGCGGCGCGATCTGTCGGAGCGCACGGGGCCGCGCGCGATCGCGCGCCGCGCGGCGCTCGAGCTGCTGAACTGGCGCGACTTCGATTCCCCCTGGCAGCATTCGGCGCTGAAGCGTGACGCCGAGATCGACGCGATCATCGCGGAGGTCGAAGCGCTGGGCAAACTTTCCGAACTCGGCGAGCCCGACGACTGGCTGGCCAGGGGCCTCGACGCGATCGCGCGGCCTGTTGCCGAGGCGACGCGGCTGGAGGCGGTGCGCGGACGCGACTACGACGCGCTTGAGTCGGTGTTGGTCGCGCTATCCAGCGGGCGGCGCTGGGACTGGAAGGGATACGGCGGTGACTTTGGCGAGGCGAAGCGCGACGAAGTTTTCCGGCGGCGCGCCGAGCTGCGCGAGCGGCTCAAGAAGTTTCGCGACGATGCGGGCGCGAATCTCGCGCCTATCCTGCGCGACGAGCTGTGGCCGATCGTCGCTATTTACGAAGACCTGAAGCGCCGCGCGGGGCGGCTGGACTTCCTCGATCTGCTGCTGGTCGCGCGCAACCTGGTCCGCGACGACCCGGCGGTGCGCGCCGAGCTGCAAAATCGCTTCACCCATATTTTCATCGATGAATTCCAGGATACCGATCCGCTGCAGGCGGAAATCCTGCTGCTGCTCTCATCGGCCGACCCTGCCGAGACCAACTGGCTCAAGGTCAAGCCGATACTCGGGAAGCTATTTATCGTCGGCGATCCAAAACAATCGATTTACCGTTTCCGCCGCGCCGACGTTTCGCTCTACCAGGGCGTCAAACAACTGCTGCTGATGCACGGCGCGCAGCTCGAATATCTGACGGTGAGCTTTCGCGGGACTCCGTCGATTCAAACCATGGTCAATGCCGCGTTCGCGCCGCTGATGAGCAAGGAATCGGGCACGCAGCCGGCGTATGCGCCGTTGATGCCGTATCGCGCCGAGCCGGAGACTCAGCCTTCGATCGTCGTGTTGCCGGTGCCGGAACCGTACGGCGACTACGGCCGGGTGGTCGATTGGAAAATCGAGGAGTCGATTCCCGAGGCGATTGCCGCGTACGCGCGATGGCTGGTTTACGAAAGCGGATGGACGGTGACCGAGCGCGAGGCGCCCGAAGTGCGCGTGCCGATTCGTCCGCGCCATATCTGCATCCTGTTTCGCCGCATGAATTCGTTCGGGCGCGATGTAACCAGGCCGTACTTGCGCGCGCTCGAAGCGCGCCATCTCCCGCACGTCCTGGTCAAGGGCGGCTCCTTCAACGAGCGCGAAGAAGTGATCGCGATCCGCAATATCCTCGGCGCAATCGAGCGGCCCGACGACGAGTTGACGGTGTTCGCGGCCCTGCGCGGCCCGGTGTTCGCGCTGACGGATGCGGCGCTGCTCGAATTCCGCATGACGCAAGGCAGCCTGCATCCGTTTCGCAAGCTGCCCGACGATATCCCCGACAGTCTCAGGGAAGTGAAGGGCGCGCTCGATGTGCTCATGGGATTGCATCGCGGGCGTAATCGAAGGCCGATTGCCGAGACGATCGCAACGCTGCTGGCGATGACTCGCGCGCATGCGGGAATCGCGATTTGGCCGACCGGCGAGCAGGCGCTGGCGAATATCATGCGAATCATGGACCAGGCGCGGCGTTACGAAGCTCGCGGCGGGATGACCTCGTTTCGGGCTTTCGTCGATGAACTCGAAGCGCGCGCCGAACGCGACGAGGCGAGCGAGACGCCGATCGTCGAGGAAGGCACCGAGGGCGTCCGGATCATGACGGTGCATCGCGCCAAGGGCCTCGAATTTCCGGTCGTCATCCTGGCCGATATCACCTGCAACGAAACTCGCGCCGACGCGTCGCGATATATCGAGCCCGCGGCAAAGCTGGCCGCGATGGAGCTTGCGGGCTGCGCACCGCGCGAACTGCAGGAGCATGCGGCCAAAGAGCATGACCGCGACGAAGAGGAAGCAATCCGCCTGCTCTACGTGGCTGCCACCCGCGCGCGCGATCTAATCGTGGTGCCGGCGGTCGGCGACGAAGAGTCCGACGGCTGGCTCTCGCGGCTGAATCCCGTCGTCTATCCGGCCCAGACAGATCGGCGCGTGCCCGCGTCGTCGCATCCGCCGGGATGCCCCGAATTCGGCGACGACAGTATCCTGACCCGCCCGGCCAAAGCGCCGGCCAAAATGAAATCGGTGGCGCCGGGATTACATCGGGTTCAGCAGGGAGCACATCGGATTCAGATAGTCTGGTGGGATCCGCGGCTGCTGATCCTGAACGTCGAAGAAAAGATGGGGCTTCGGCAGGACAAGCTGCTGCAAGCCGACGAAAATAAACTCGTATCAGATCGCGGGATCAAGCTGCGCGAGGATTGGAGCGCGAACCGGGCGGCGATGCTCGCGGCGGGAATGGCGCCTAGGATGAACGTCGCAACGGCGACCGAGCTGGCGCTCGCATCGCCGGCCGCCGGACCGCAGCACGCGGAAGCGATCGCGATCGAAGAGACGCGTCGCGATCCCGGCCGGCCGCATGGCAAGCGATTCGGCACCCTCGTGCATCTTACGATGCTGCGTGCGCCGCTCGACGCGGACGCCCGCGAGATCGGCAAGATCGCGGCGAGCGCGGCCAAGATGATCGGCGCGCCGCCAGATGAGGTCGCCGCCGCGGTGAATTGCGTAAAGGCCGCGCTCAAGTCTCCACTGATGCGTCGCGCGAAAGCCGCGGATACGGTAATGCGTGAATGTCCGCTGATGATCCGGCTCGAAGACGGCACCGCAGTCGAAGGGGTCGCGGATCTCGCGTTCGCCGAGAATGGAATCGGCGGCGCGGTCTGGACGGTGGTCGATTTCAAGACTGACGTAGATGTAGCGACGCGGCTCGACGAGTATCGCGCGCAGATCAGGTTCTACGTGCGGGCGGTCAGGGAGAGCACGGGGCGGCCTGCCAGCGGCGCGATCTTGTGGATATAGGGGAAGGGCAAATCACTTAATTGAACGCGGAACCCACCTTGGGTTCCGCACCTCCTTGGGCAGGGCTGAGCCCTGCACCGCAGTGAGAAGACGCGAAAATCTGCGCAGCGCATCTTTTCGCGACTACGCGATGGCAGGGCTGAGTCCTGCACCCAATGTTAAACAAAGATGCGGGACTTCGTCCCTGTTAGAACAGGCTGTGGGGAGCAGCGGCGGGGAATTTACCTCGCCCGTTATTTTACGGGAGGTGCCACGGGCACGCGGCAGCCGACCGCCTGGCGGGCGGTAGGTGAGGGTGCTGCGGCGCATCACAAAAACCCGTCGACTCACTTTTTTGAGTCATCCTGAGCGCAGCGAAGGAACCCGGATCCGGGATTCTTCGCTGCGCAGACTTCGCTCGGAATGACAGAAAAGGAAGGATCCGGGATTCTTCGCTCCGCAGACTCCGCTCTGAATGACATGGGCGGCCGGGCGGCAGGGGTGACCCCTGCACCCAATGTTAAACAAAGATGCGGGACTTCGTCCCTGTTAGAAGGGGGTAAGGGGGAAGAAATGCGGCTGCTTTTTGTGTCATCCTGAGCGCAGCGAAGGAACCCGGATCCGGGCTCCCCCGGCTGCGCAGACTCCGCTCGGGACGACACAAGGCGGATCGGACGATTTTGCACAATCGCGAAATACTGGTGGTCGGATACGGGTCGTTGCTTAGCGGCTATGGGTTGCTGGCCGAGCGGCGCGGCGGCGCGAGCCGGCTGGTGGCGCGTGACGCGGCTCCGGTTTCGATCAGAAATGCGCGGCGTGGACTGGCCAAGCCTTCCAGCCATGGCAGCTACCTGGCGATGGATATCGAGCCCGTCGATCGCCGCCTGCCACTTGGCGCATCGACCGCGGCGGACCTCCACGGCGGCGGAATCGGCGGGCTGCTGCTGACCTTCGATCGTGAATCCGCGCCGACGATCGCGCGGCGCGAGGACTACGATGCCTATGCGTTCGAGCGGTTGATCGGGTTTGCGGAGCGGGTGGGCAAACCGCTCGGCGAGTACCTGATGAAGATCGCGAGCGGGACGAATTTCGACCCGCTCACATACCGGATGGCGCTGCGCTCGATACTCGACTACACGTCGCGGGGCTATATTTTCCATCCGATCGAAATCGACGACGGCCGGGTCGCGATAATTGCGATCGGTTCGGGATTCGAAGGCAGCGGAGACCCGAGGATTGTCTCGCGACGCCAGGAATTCGGGATGGACCGGCTGCTGTCGCTCGAGGAGTCGGTGCAAGTCAAATTTCCCGGTTTCGATCGCGCGGGACAGATAGGATACTACGCGGAGTGTATGCTCGGCGGATTGCATGGGCTGGACGTAGGCGACCTGGCGCCGCGATTCGATCCGGATGCGCAACTGGTGCGCGAGCTCGCAAAGCATCTCGGGCCGATCGCCGCCGGCGAGCGCGACCGGTTTATCGAGGCGACCTCGATCGACGCGGCGCGCTACGGCGAGCGGTTTTCGCCCTTGTCGCGGCGCACGCCGGGCTTGACGGCAATCCTGGAGCTGGCCGGAATTGTGGAGTGACGGGGACCCGCCGATGGCATCGAAAGCGATTTTTTCAATTCATGTGGCGAAAGAGAACCTGAAATTTTCGGCCGCGCATTTTATCGCCTACCCGGGGTTTCGCGAACCGCTGCATGGCCATAACTACCAGGTCGGCGTGTACGTCGAGGGGCGGCTGGCGAAGACCGGCTACGTGATCGATTTCG
>NZ_JBEKFG010000021.1:0-45539 GCF_050013435.1 Binatus sp. (SeqCode)
ATAATAAGATCGCTGGTCGGATTGCTGGACGAATATGTGCCGGTGGTCGCGGGATGCGAAATCAGCGACGATCCGTTTGCGCCGATATGCCGCCGATGCGTGAAGCTGAAAGAAGAGAAAGGCGACGCGCTTGAGATTGGATGGATCGGGCGCGACAGCCGATACTCGGAAAAGCTCGCCACGCCCGACGTTTCAGTGGCGGACTTAATCGGAGAGATAGATCCGATCAAAGTGGCCGAGGGGCGCTACCTGGCCGACGAGGAAACGATTCATTACGGACTGATCCCGCGCACCAATCGCGGCATCTTCGCCATCAACGAGCTGCCCGACCTGACCGAGAAAGTGCAGGTCGGACTGTTCAACCTGATGGAAGAAAAGGACGTCCAGATCAAGGGCTACAAGATTCGCCTGGCGGTCGATGTGGTGTTCGTGGCGAGCGCGAATCCGGAGGACTACACGTCGCGCGGGCGGATTATCACGCCGCTCAAGGATCGTTTCGACATCCAGATTCGCACTCATTACCCCAAGACGATCGAGCACGAGATCGCGATCATGGAGCAGGAAGCGGTGCATCCGCTGCGCGCGGGCATGGAGGTGCGGACTGCGCAGTTCATGAAGGACATCCTGGCGCAGATTACGTTCGAGGCGAGGGCGTCGAACGAGATCAACCAATCGTCGGGCGTGTCGGTGCGCGTCACGATCAACAATTTCGAATCGGCGATTTCCAACGCGGAGAAGCGCGCGGTGCGAAACGCGGAGAACGAGATCGTGCCGCGGATTTCGGATTTGCATTCGCTGTATGCGTCGACGGCCGGGAAGATCGAGCTCGAGTATGTCGGCGAAGACAAGAAAGAAGACGATTTGATCGAGCGGTTGATCAACCGCGCGGTGCTGAAGGTTTTCGATCGCTATTTGAAGCTCGACGATTTGAAGAAAGTCTCGAGCTACTTCGAGCAGGGCTGGGGAGTCGAGGTTTCGGACAGCGCGCCGTCGTCGGAATACATGGAACCGCTGCGCGAGGTGACGGGACTGCGCGAAGTGATCGCGCTGCTGGGGCCCTTCGAGACGCCGGGGCTGATGGCGGCGGCGAGCGAGTTTATTTTCGAGGGCCTGCATCTGCATCAGAAGCTCAACAAGGATCGCCAGGGCGGGCGCTTCGCCTATCACGCATGACGCGCAGGGATTTGAGCACGGTCGCCGCCCGCTACACGCAGTGGGATGGGAGCCAGCGGCTCAAGCTCGACGCCGACAAGGTGTTCGAGAAGCTGGCGGAGTATCTGTCGTACACCGACGACGTTCGCCAGGCGATGGACTGGATGATGCGGCAGGGGATGGACTTTGACGGCGTGCGGGTGATGGGGCTCGAGGAGTTTGTCGAGCAACTGCGCCAGGAGATGCGCCAGCGCTATCGCGACTTCAATCTGAAGAGCGCGCTCTCCGAGATGGAGCAGAAGCTCGACGACATTTTGAATCGCGAGCGGGCCAAGCTGGAATCGCTCAAGGGGCAAAAGCCCGGCGTCGAGGAGAAGCAGCGCGAGTTGTCGCGCATGCCGCGCCGGTTGTCGGAGGCGATGCGCAAGCTGGAGAGCCACGAGTTCGAGGACGCGCAGGCCAAGGCGGACTTCGACGAGCTGCTCAAGGAATACGAAAACATTCGCGACCTCGAGAATTTTCGCGATCGCAATCAGCACATGTTCCACGGTCCCAAGAGCCTCGGCTACAACGAGGCGCTCGAGTTGATGCGGGAAATGGAGCGGATGCGCCAGCTCGAACAGGACCTGATGTCGGGCAACTTCGACACGATCTCGATGGAAGACCTGCAGCAGATTTTAGGCCAGCAGGCGGGCAAGGATTTTCAAAATCTCAAGCAGGTGATGGTGCTGCTGACGCAGTCGGGCTACATGATGCCGAAGGGCGATCATTTCCAGCTCTCGCCCAGGGGCGTGCAGCGAATCGGGCAACTGGCGCTACGCGACATTTACCAGAACCTGTTGAAGGATCGTTCGGGCGGACACCAGACCGACCATCGCGGCATCACCGAGATGCGTCCGGAGCAGACCAAGCCGTACGCGTTCGGCGATCCGCTGAATCTGAACCTGGTCGCGACGCTGAAGCATGCGCTGGCGCGCAAGGCGGGCGTTCCTCTGGAGTTGCGGCCGGAAGATTTCGAGATTTACGAAAACGATTACGCCAGTTCCTCGTCGACGGTGCTGTGCCTGGACATGTCGTGGTCGATGAGCTGGGAAGGGCGATTTGCGGCGGCGAAGAAAGTCGCGATGGCGATGGAGACGCTGATTCGCTCGAAGTTCCCGCGCGACTATTTTGCGATCGTCGGTTTTTATACGCGCGCGGTCGAGTTGAAGCTCAAGGATCTGGCCGAAGCGTCGTGGAACATGGGCGATCCGTTCACCAATCTGCAGGACGGGTTGCGGCTCGCCTCGGATTTGCTCGGGCGCCATCCGTCGCGCAATCAGCACATCATCGTGATCACGGACGGGCAGCCGACCGCTTACTTCCTGAACAAGCGGCTGTACTGCGAATGGCCTTTGTCGTTCGGCGGCATCAGCATGCGCGCGGCGCAGGAGACGCTGAAGGAAGTGGAGCGGATCACGCGCAAGGGAATCACGATCAACACGTTCATGCTCGACGATTCGCCCAGCCTGCGCGCGTTCGTGGACAAGATGACGCTGATCAATCGAGGCCGCGCGCTGTTCACCCGTCCCGACCGGCTCGGCGAATACATGCTGGTCGATTATCTCGCCAAGAAGCGCAAGCGTGTCTGAACGCCGCGTGCGCCAGCGGTTGCATGGCAGCGAAAACTGAGATTAATGCCTAGACGACGCCGCTAACCTCTTTGCATTCAACCTCGTAGTCACGCGCTCGCTCCTTCATCGCAGATGCTATCGATCGTGCTACCAACATTCCGCGCACTTTCGTTGCCGGAACGCTCGTGATCATCGCGAGCATATGTTTGTATTTCAGAGCCTGCAGAAGACCGGGAAAGTCGCGCGGTCCCACATCTACTTCGACTTCCACGACGACAAAACGGCCGGCTTGGTCAAAAAACAGAACGTCGGCGCGATCATTCGTGGGGAACGGATATTCAACCTGCACTAACGTGAGTGTTTCCCCTAGATGTTTCCGAGGATTTTCAGCGATAGCTTCCTTCAGCGTTCGGTGTGCGTAACCTTCCTCATGACTTCGGTACTCTTGGAACTGCGGACTAGCCGCTTCCGCGGCCTTCTTCGCAACTGATTTCGGGTCGTATGGGTCGACGTCCAGAACAGTGTGAATCCACGACAGAATAGTATGGGCACGACGAGGAATAGTCGTACCAGTTAAGCTTGTGCTGCGCTTAAGAAATCGCCTTACGTGATAATCGCTGAGTTCTTCAGGGCGACGGTCTCGCACCAAATTATTGATGATCGGCGTGCGAAGAACAGCGCTCCGTAGCAACTCATTCCGGTCAGGTCGCCGCGTCGACGACATCAGTTCCTTGCCTGCTTCTGTGAACTCAAGTCGCTGCGAGCTGGATCGAACGAACCCTAGAATTCGGGCCGCCTGCTTATAGTAATCGACCTGTCGTCTATCGATTCCGAGTTCGCTGGCGATTGCAGCGGTTGAGAGTTTGCCGGTCGGCCATATTGTAGCGAGCAGTTTTACGACGAGTCCGAGCGTATCTGCTTGCGGCACGTCTACGGACTTTATGCGCATTGATCGCTAGTAATTGCGAACAACGATCTCATCGATCGCGCCGCGCTTACTTCCGTCGCAATTGATTACACGTCGTGCGGACACTACATCGATTCGATAATTCTCGTAGTACTGTCGTATCCGCGGTGAATCGCTGTTGCTGAGCATTACCAAACAGCCCTTCGCATCTAATTGCCTGAACGTTGCGGCGACTAGCTGCTGCTCGTCTACGCCGAAGGAGGTAGCTTCTCGTCTTCGCGTCGGAAGACCAGGATTTCGGACGGTGTATCCGGTGAAGCTAGAAGTCTTCGAGATGGGATGATACGGGGGGTCGAAATAAATGAAGTCGCCTGCCTCTACATGGTCCTGAACATCTGTGAAATCGGCTCGGAGGATTTCGGTATCTTGCAAAGATTTGCTGGCGGATCTGAGCGATGGCTCGTCGTAGATTCCGGGCTTTGCATACGAGCCGATCGGCACATTGAATTGACCGCGCGAATTCACTCGATACAACCCGTTGTAACATGTCTTGTTCAGATAAATCAGACGCCCCGCACGAGCAATGGGATCCATTTGATTCGGTGAAAGGTCGCGAATCGCATAATAATACTCGCGGCTGTGGCTAGCCCGGTGCTTCTCAAGTAGCGGAATCAAATCGTCAACTGAATCGCGGACGATTGTAAAGCAGTTCACTAGCTCATCATTGAAATCCATCAAGATCGCTGGAAATTTTCCTCGACTGCGCCTCAGTTGAAAGAATAATGCGGCGCTGCCAACAAAGGGTTCTGCGTATCGCCCGAAATTTTTTGGAAGAAGTCGTATCAGCTGCGGTAGCAGCTGCGTTTTTCCGCCAGCCCATTTAAGGAACGGGGCACCGTCATCCAAATCAGACTGAACGAGTGGCAGTTCAGGCTTCGCGATCAACGAACGTTCCTCCCATTGTCAGCCATGAACCATTAACCGTGGAGGTTAACACACGGTTTTATTCCTGAATAGTGCGGTTGAACTGGATCATCAACAGGTCAGCGGCCGGCGGCCTGACGCGCCTCGATCGACGCGGGCAGAGTCCAGGTTGCGCCGATTTGACGTATCACAATTCGATCCTGCTGACCGCCGGCTGCCGCGATTAGCCGTTGCAGCGGTTCTTGCATCGGCTCCTTCGACAGCCTGAACGTGCCCCAGTGAATGGGAATCAGGTAGCGGGCGCGCGTCTGCTGGAACATCGCCCAGACCTGCTCGGGATTTGCGTGATTGTAGATCCACGGGTCGTAGGCGCCGATCGAGAAGGCCGCGACGTCGGGCGGCGTCGATGCGAGGCTGGCGAAGAGATCGGTCTGGGCGCTGTCGCACGCGAGCAGCATCCGGCGGCCGTTTTTTTCCAGCACGTAACTATTGAAGCCGTAGCCTGCGCCCAGCGGAGGCCATCGCCGACCCCAGTGCCGCGCGCCCATCGCGCGGATGGTGAGTCCTTTGACAACGGTCGTCTCGCCCCACTTGAGTTCGCGAACGTCGTTGAAGCCCAACGGCGCGATGAGCTTTGCGCACTTTTCGCACGCGACCACCACCGCGCTCTTGGGCAGGGCTTCGAGCGACGGCAGATCGAGATGATCCATGTGTGCGTGCGTGATCAGAATGATGTCAATGTGCTGCAATTGCGCGGGAGTCAGCGGCGGATCGACGATTCGTTTTGGTCCGATCGTGAGGATCGAGTCGAACGACACGCCGACGCGCGAGAACAGGGTTGGGTCGGAGAGCACTCGCGTGCCGAAAAAATTCATGAGCAGGGTGGCGTGGCCAAGATTTGTGATCGTGAGCGAGTCGTCGGGCCACGACGCGGGCTCGAGACGCGGATGCGGATTGGCGGGCGCAGCGTTCATGTCCAGAGGGTACGACCTCGCGGCAAACAGCGCCAGCGAAATCAGGGCAACGGCGGCGATCGCTCGTGGCCGGGATCGCATCAGGCGCAACGGATGGAACGAAATCGAATTCACTTCTCCGGCGGCGGCTTGAAGCAGGGCAGTTCCTTGACCACCACGTAACTGTAGGTACGACCATGCCACTGGAAGGTGCCGATGCCGGCGCCGAACGCCCCGGTCATCGAGTCAAACTGTTCGCTGTCGGAAACGTTAATCACGCTGGCGGGAGCGTAGGCGAGATATTGCGGCTTGTCGGGCTCGAGCACTTGATAGAGCGGCGGATTGAAGAGCAGCTCGGGGATGTCGGGCCTGGGCTGCCAGCCCTCCGCGGGCGCGTCCTTGGTGCGAACGACTATCCAGGCCGGACCGGTGGAGTTTTGAGAAATCTTCCACTGGCGCGACTCGATCAGCCCGTCTTTGTTCTTGCGGACTTCCTCGACGCCGGGCGCAACGCGCAGCAGTTGATCGCATTGGTCGGCGTTTTCCGTGGCGGAAGCTCCGGTGCCGCCGGCCTGTTTCGCCGAAACCCCGATGCCGATGACCTCGGCACTGCCGGCGGCGACCGCCGGGGCAGCGGTGGCGACCACGCCAATAGCACCCGCGGCGCATCCAGAGCATGCGGCCGCAAGCGCGATTACGATTGCCAGGGACGCGATCCGGCGCGCGATAAGGTTGCTCACTTTTTCACTTTTCACTTTTTCAACGGTTCACGGCTTGCGCGCGATCACCATCGAGGAGGTGAACGGAGGGCTTGGCAGCGCTTCGTGGCTGATATCGACGAAGCCGGCGTCACCGAGCCATCGGGAGACTTCGTCAAAAGAATAGTCGCGCCCGCGCGTGGCCAGCAGCAGGTAGAGGGCGAAAATCGCGCCCGGTCTGGGCTCTGTGAGGTCGGCATTCATGATGTGGTCCTTGATGATCATCATGCCGCCCGATTCGAGCGCGCGAAAGCACTTGCGGAAAAGTTCAGCGTTGGCCGTTTCATCTTCATTGTGAATTATATTCGACATGAACAGGGCTCCGCATGGGCCCGGGATCTGATCATACAGGTAATCGACGCGGACCAAATCGATTCGCGCCAACGCCGCGGGCTCGCGCTCGGCGAGGATTGCGCGCGCAACTTCGAGCGTGGCAGGCAGATCGTAAATCGCAGCGCGCAGACGGGGCCATCGGCGAAGCATCGCCGCGGTGTAGGTTCCCGGCCCGCCGCCGATGTCGGCGATCATCGAGACGCGGCTGAGGTCGAGCCGATCGGCGACGTAGGTCGGATCGCCGCGGGCGCGAGTGAGGCTGTCCATGGCGCGGATGAATCGTTCGGTCTCTTCGGGACGGCTTTGAAACATGTCGGTCGGGCGCGCGGGAACGCCGGTGCGAATGGTTTGTTCGAGATGCGTCCATGTTTCGAAGATAGCTTCGTCGAACAGGATCAAGCCGCCAAGGTATTCGGTGGACGAGCGGAGCAGATAGCGCCGCGCCGCATCGGTGAGCGCGTAGCGATTGGCGCGTTTGGCGAGCAAGCCGAGCGCCACCATCGCGTTGGCAATCAGAGCGGTCGCGCGGCGATTGGCGGAGATGGCGGCGGCGAGAGCGGCGTCGTCGAGCGCCGACGACTCGAGAGTGTCGAAAATTCCCAGCTTGAGCGCGGTCTGGATGGCGCGTGCCTCGGCGTGACCTGAGGCCAGCGCAGCGAGTTCGGCGAAATCCATCGCTGCACGCCCGCCGTTCAGCGCACGAAGTCTTGCGCAAGGTAAGTGTTGCCGTCGGCGGATTGAGCGAATCCGACGCCGGTCGCGGTGAACCTGGCGGAGATGATGCCGGCAGCGCGCGGGCGTTCCTGGTTTGTCGGGCCCCGGAGTTCGGTTTTATTCCCGGTCAAACCGGATAGCTTTTCGGGTGAAGGAGCCGCGAGGTGCCTCAAGTATAATCGGGCGATTATCGCAGCGAGGATCGAGAGCGCGAGCAGGCCGAGTCCCGCCTTGATCGCCCGGCGCCGGCGGACCACTCTGGAAGTTGGCAGCCTGATGACTTTGGCCGGGCCATTGCGGATTCCCGACGGGCGGCGTCGCGTTGCTGATCTTGGGCTCATATTTCGCTCACGATGGAACTCGGCGGCGGTGCGGGTTGTTACGCGTGGCATTCATAGTTGAACTCAAAACTTGAATCACCGGCGTTCGCAGGCGCCATTGCTTTCACCGACCGCGACGCGACGGTCGCCGGGCTGCGTCGCCCTTCAATTTCCAGCTATCGCGCCATCTAGCGGATGTCAACGCGAACAATTCTTGCGTCAGTCGCGATCCTTTGCTTCCTGAGTACGGGGGCGAGCGCCGGATCGGAACCGGCAAATGCGCTGCCGGCCGGTGCGCTCAAGTCGTCGCCGAGTATGTATCTTCGCGAGGCATCGTCGAGCGCGATTCGATGGCAGGCGTGGAGTCCACAGACGCTCGCACTGGCGCGGACGCTGAACCGTCCGATCCTGATCGACATCGGCGCGGTCTGGTGTCACTGGTGCCACGTGATGGACGAGACGACGTACGCCGACCCGGAAGTTGCGGCGGCGCTGAACAGCAACTTCGTGCCGGTCAAGGTCGATAGCGACGAGCGTCCGGACATCGACGAGTACTATCAGAATGCCGCCGCGCAACTGACCGGTGCGGGGGGCTGGCCGCTGACGTGCTTCACGACGCCCGATGGCGCGTTGTTCTTCGCGGCAGGATATCTGCCACCGCGGCCGGGGATCGGACCCAACGGGAGCGGCGGAGAAGACTCGTCGATGGGGCCGCTGCTCAAGCGAATTTCGCAAGTGTACGCGACGGATCGTGTGGGACTCGAGCGTGAGGCGGAGGCAACCGCGCAGAAGCTCAAATCCATGCCCAGCAGCGGGGCCGCGACGGCGCACGGAGGACTCGACGGCCTGCGCGCGCAAATACTCGCGGGACTGGCGGCGTCATACGATCGTGAGTGGGGAGGATTCGCATCAGGTCCGGGGCCGCGATTTTGCGATTTCCCGGCGATCGAGCTGGCACTCGCGCACGGCTTTTACGGGCATCCGGAATTCACTGCGATGGCTCTCGACACGCTCAAGAAAATCGCGGCAGGAGGAGTATTCGATCAGCTGGGCGGCGGATTTCATCGCTACTCGACCGATGCTCATTGGCAGGTGCCACATTTCGAGAAGCTCGGGTACGACAACGCGATGGCCTTGCAAGCGTATAGCGACGCGTACGAAGCCAGCGGCGACCCGGAATTCGCGCGGGTCGCGAAGTCGATCGCCGGCTACGTGAATCGCGAGTTGCTCGATCCGAAGACGCACGCGTTCTACTCGCATCAGGACGCCGATTCGTTCAAGGGCGACGACGGCAGCTACTACACGTGGACGGTCGAGGAAGTGAAGCGGGCGATCCGGCCGGATGACGCGCGCGTCGCGATTTTATTTTACGGCATGGAAGACGCGCCCGCGCGAGCCCCCGACGGACGAATCGTGCTGAGGCGCTCGATGAGCCCCGAGCAAGCAGCGGCGAAGCTGAAAATCCCCGTGGAAGAAGCGCGCAGGGCGATTGCCAGCGCATCGGAGGCGATGCTCGCGGTGCGGTCTCGCCGCAAAGCGCCGCAGGTCGATCGCGCCGTGATGACCGATCGGAACGCATTGATGGCGGATGCGTATCTGACGGCGTCGGCAGCGCTTGACGATCCGGGTCTTCAACGCACCGCGCTCAACGATTTGGACTTCATCCTCGGGCATCTGCGCGCGCCCGATGGGAGTTTTTTTCACGTCTGGTCGGGTGGACGCGGGCAGGTGGCAGGTCTGGCCGCCGACCAGGTTTACCTGCTCGACGCGATGATCGACGCGTATCAGTTCTCGGCCGAGGAGAAATATCTGGTCGAAGCACGGATGCTTGCCGCGATTATTCTGAAGAACTTCCGCGCTGATGGTTCGAGCTTGTTGGTGAATCGCGAAACCGAAGACGCGGGAACGGTGATTGCGCAGTCTCAGGCGAGCGCGCCGGTGTTTTACGACATGCCGGCTCCGTCGGTGCAGGCGACGATGGCGATCGCGACGGCGAAGCTCGGGCTCCTCACCGGCGATGGCAGTTACGCGAAGGCCGCGAACGAACTAATGGCGAGCGCGCCGGCGATGGCGGGATCGATGCTGAGCAACTCAGTCGCGACGGTCGGGCTTGAGCTGGAGTATCGTGCCAACGGCGACGCGATGGTCGCAGTAGCCGGGCCGCATAGCGACGCGCGCGCGGCAGCCCTATGGAACACGGCGTTGGCGAGTTATCGTCCCGGAAAAATCGTGATGCGGATCGGATCGGATCGCGGCGCCGCCAAGGCGATGCCGGACGCGATGCAGGCGATGTTCGCATCCAGCGCTGAGAAGGGAGTTCCACTCGCGTTTGTATGTGCAGGAACGGCGTGCGCCACCCCGGTCGGGACCCCGGCGAAACTCGCGGAGGTCATCTGGAGATTCGGCGTCCCGGGGAACGACAAGGCATCGCTTGCCAACGACAGACCGGCTCTCGGACGACCGCCGATGTGATCCGGTTTGAAAGATTAATCGATGGACTTGTGGAAGCGCGCCACGCTGATGAGCATCAGAACCGAGGTCAGCAGGGCGAGCGCCAGCATCTGCGGCCACAGGATGTCGAGGCCCACGCCTTTGAGGAAAGTGCCACGTAAGATAACCAGAAAATATCTTAGTGGATCGACATAGGTGATCATCCGCATGGCCTTGGGCATGCTCGTGATCGGGAAGGCGAAGCCCGAGAGCGTGAAAGCCGGGTTGAGGAAGAAGAACCCCAGGACGAAGGCTTGCTGCTGGGTCGATGAGAGTGTGGAGATGAGCAGGCCCACGTTCAGGGTGCTGAGAAGAAACAGAACGACTCCGAGCAGCAAGACCAGTACATTGCCGCGAAAGGGCACTTGGAACCAGAGGGTTCCTACGACCGCGACCAGAATCACGTCCGCCAGGCCCACCACGAAAAAAGGAATGGTCTTACCGAGGATGAACTCCAAGGGCCTGATCGGAGTGACCATGACCTGCTCGAGCGTGCCGATTTCGCGCTCGCGGACGATCGCGAACGCGGTCAGGGTCACTACCATCATAAGCGTGATGCTGCCGATAACTCCCGGGACGAAAAACCATTGACTGTTGAGATCCGGGTTGTACCACGGCCGTTGCTCGAGGCTTATCTGCGGAACGACTGCAGCGAGTGCGGGCATCATCTGCTCGAGTCGATAGGTCGCGTAGTCCTGGGAAAACTGATCAGCAATCTGGTTGACGTATCCTACGGCGATGAGGGCCGTGTTGGAATTAGTCCCGTCGACGATGACCTGCAGATGCGCGGTCTGTCCCTTGCGTAGCAGCTCGGCGAAGCCGGGCTCGATCTTGAGCGCCATCGGGACGTCGCTCCGGCCGATGAGCGATTTCAGCTCCTGCTCATTGGAAAGGACCTTCGCGACTTCAAACCGGCCTGTAAACGTGAAGCGGCTCAAGAGGTCACGGCTTTCCTGGCTATGGTCAAAGTCCATCACCGCGATCTGGACCCGGTTCACATCAAATGTGGCGGCATAGCCATAGACGAGCATCTGGATGATCGGCGGAACCAGCAATCGAAACCGCGCGTACTTGTCGCGCCTTAGCTGGAGGAACTCCTTGACGATCATGCACCAGATGCGGTCGAACATGGCTTTCCTCTACTGCAGGCTCTTGTGAAACGCGCGTGTGGCAAAAAAGCCGATGACCAGCGCGTAGATGATCATTGCCACGACCTCCGGAACAAGGTCGCTAATCCCTGCGCTGCTGAGAAAAATACGTTTGAGGGCGCTCACGTAGTAGCGACTATAAACCAGGTAAGTGATAGCTCGTATGGGCGCTGGCATCTGATCGATCGGAAAGGCGAAGCCCGAAAGCATCGAGGTAGGCAGCAGCGTCACCAGCAGCGCGTACTGGCTTGCGCCGAGCTGGCTCTTGGTCGCAACCGAGATCATGTAGCCGATGCCAAGAATCACGATCAGGAACAAGGTTGTAGCGAGAAAGAACGCCCCCAATCCGCCGCGGAAGGGCACCCCAAACCAGCCGACCGCAAAGACTGCGCAGAGTATGGCGTCGGCCAATCCGATACCCAGGTAGGGAACCAGCTTTCCCACCATTATTTCCAGCGCGGTTACCGGAGTGGCGATCAGCTGCTCCATGGTGCCACGTTCCCACTCGCGCGCGATGGTAAGCGATGACAGCAAAGCGCCCATCAGCGCCATCACCAGCGCGACAGTTCCGGGAATGATGAAATTCTTGCTTTCCAGGTCTTCGTTGAACCAGGTGCGGTAGTCGACGCTGAGAGGGATGGTCACCTGCTGGGAAAGACCATGACGTGCGAACCAGTCAAGCTGCACATTGTTGGCATAGGTTGCCACCACCGCCTGGGCGTAACCCTCGGCGAGTTGGGCGCTGTTGTCGTCGGTCCCGTCAACTATAGCTTGGACACTGGTTCGGCCAGCATCGTCGAGACGCTCGGAGAAGTTCCATGGGATCACAATCCCGAGCTTGCATTGGTCGGCATCGATGGCTCGCACGAGGGCGTGATAGTTATCAACGGCCTTTATCACGTCGAAGTAGGGCGAGGCTTGAAATGCCTTGAGGAGAGCCTGGCTGTCCTGGCTGCCTTCCTGGTCCAGGACGTACACCGGTATATGGTTGGCGTCCAGCCGCGCCCCGTAGCCGAGCAGCAGGATCTGAACCAGGGGCAGGAAGAGCACAACGACGAGGCTATACGGATCCCGCCGAACCTGGGTGAATTCCTTGCGGCTCATGGCCACTGTGCGCCGGAGATTCATTGATAGGATTCACTGCCGAGAGCCCGGCTTCCAGTAAGGGAGACAAAGGCATCCTCAAGCGATGGGCTGATAAGCTCGATTCGGCCGACACGGACGTCGTGAGCTGCCAGGAAGGCGGGAAGTTCGGTCAGAGGCTGCCGCCCGGTGCTGACTACTACATGCAGGGCGGCGCCGAAGACCGAAGCCTCGAGCACTCCCGGCGCCTGCTTCACGGCCGCGAGTCCGCCACCGAGCGGGCTGCATTCGACCAATAACAAATCGCCTTTTATGGCAGTCTGCTTGATCTTGGTTGGAGTTCCCATCTCAACGATCAGGCCCTGGTCGATCAGGGCCAGCCGGTTGCAGTATTCCGCCTCGTCCATGTAGTGGGTGGTGACCAGGATCGTGACTCCTTCGCGCGACATCTCGTGAATCAGCTCCCAGAACTGACGGCGCGAAAGCGGATCGACTCCGGCGGTGGCTTCGTCGAGAAAGAGCACCTGCGGGCGGTGCAGCACGGCGCAGCCCAAAGCGAGTCGCTGTTTCCAGCCGCCTGACAGCTCGCCCGTGAGCAATTGCTCGCTGCCGGCGAGCCCGGACATTTTGATTGCCCAAGCGATGCGCTCGTCGAGCGCGCGCCCCTTGACCCCGTATAGGCCGCCGAAGAATTGAAGGTTCTCGATCGCAGTCAGATCGTTGTAGAGAGAAAATTTTTGCGACATGTACCCGATGTGCTGGCGTACCTCTTCGGCCTGGCGCGCGACGTCAAGGCCGACCACCGTGGCGGACCCTGAGCTGGGAGTCAGCAGACCGCACAGCATACGTATGGTGGTGGATTTCCCCGACCCGTTGGGCCCAAGCAAACCGAAAATCTCGCCGGAGCGGATTTGAAAGCTTACCTGGTTGACTGCGGTAAAGGCGCCGAACCGCTTCACCAGCTTGTCGACTACGATTGACGGCGCGTCGTTCATCGCTCACGAGCCTTGTTCCGTTTCCTGCTGCGAGATGACGTAAACAAGAACGTCCTCGACGCTTGCCGGTATGCGGCGCGGCTCGCCGAACGGGACTCCTGCGTGTTCAAGCCCCGCGCGCAATTGCGCAACGCGGCGATCAGGATCATCGACCACCACATGGAGCACGTCGCCCATAGCGGTTGCGCTCAAAACACCCTGCTCACCGGCGACGGCCGTTTCGAGCGCCTGGGGATCGGGCGAGCTGATCGACAAGACCGCACCGGGCAGCATGTTCTTAAGCTCGTCGGGGGTGCCAAAGAAGAGACGGCGGCCTTGATGCATCAGCAGCAGCCGGTGGCAGCGCTCGGCTTCATCGAGATAAGCGGTCGAGACCAGCACCGTTACCCCCTCGAAGACCAGCGAGTAGAGGATGCTCCAAAGCTCACGGCGCGAGACGGGATCGACCCCGGTTGTGGGCTCATCGAGCAGCAGCAGTTGCGGCGTGTGGATCAGGGCACAGGCAATGCCGAGCTTGCGTTTCATACCTCCGGAGAGCTGGCCGGCCAGACGGTCTCGGAACCGGCTCATACCGGAAGCTTCAAGCAGCTGATCTTCTCGTTGTTGCCTCACGGTCCGGCTGACTTCGAAGATGTCGGCATAAAAGCGGATGTTCTCAGCGACCGTCAGATCCTCGTAGAGGCCGAACTGCTGGGGCATATAGCTGATCCGGCTCTTGATGACTTCCGGCTGGCGCACAACGTCCTGCCCGGTGATAAGGACAGCGCCGGCATCGGCAGGCAGAACTCCCGCGAGAATCCGCAGCGCCGTCGTTTTTCCCGCGCCGTCGGGACCCACCAATCCAAGGATCTCCCCTTTGCGCGCGTTGAAGCTCAGGTTGTTGACGGCGACGACCTCACCGAAACGTTTCGTCAATCCATCGACCTGTACGATTTCGTCGCTCATGGCGATCCCGACGGACTCAGTTCAATGGTCGCGTCCGCCGGCATTCCCGGCTTGAGCTCGTGGCTCTGGTTCTCGATGTCGATCCTGATTCTGTACACCAGGGTCACACGCTCGGCGTGGGTCTCGACGCTCTTGGGGGTGAACTCGGCATTTTCCGAGATCATCGAGATCCGGCCGACGTACTTGTTCCCCGGATAGCTGTCGGTCGTGATCAGCGCCGCCTGCCCGAAGCGAACGCGGCCGATATCGGTTTCGTTGACATAGGCGCGCAGCCACACGTGGTCGAGGTCGGCCAGGGTGAATACCGGCGTGCCGGGCTGCATGTCTTCGCCCAGTTCCGCATTTCGCACCAAAATGACGCCCGAGAAGGGGGCGTATAAGGTCGTGTACTCAAGGATGATCCGGGCGAGCTTCAGGCTCTCTTGCGCGTTCTTGATGTTGGCCTGCGCGACGGTGATGCTTTCCTCGGCCGCCGCTTGCAGAGCCTGGTCGCGCTCGACCACCGCGCGCGATTGCTTCAGGGCGGTTTCAGCAAGGTCACGGGTCTGAGTCGAAACAACGTTTTTTTGCCAAAGCTCGTGGTCGCGCTGATCATCTATGGTCTTCTCCCAAAGATCGGCCTGATCGCTAGCCACCGTGCGCTTGGCGGCTTCGAGATTGCGCAAAGCAAGCGCGAGTTGCCGTTGCTGGACCAGCAGAGCTGCCTCGTCCACCACAACCTGCTGCCGGTAGTCGTGGTCCTCGAGGCGCGCCAGCAGAGTGCCGGCGTTCACCCACTGGCCCTCGTCAAACGGAAGCTCGACGATCCGCGACTGCACGGTCTTGAAGCTGAGCACGCTTTCGTGCGCCTCGATGTCGCCGGAGACGAGCAGACTGTTGGCCGGGCCGCCGTGCTGGAAGAGCAGCGAATACGCCGCCCATGCCCCCGCGCCAAGCATCACGACCACAGCCAGAAAAATAATTCGTTTCTTCATGCGAGTTGACCGGGCTTTTTGAAGGGCCGGCCCCGATGTACAGCGGTTTGCGATGGCGCCACTGGATTGCGCCGGCGCCGAGACTGAATCCGAACAGCCTCTGTGGTCTGCTCCAAACGATCTCCAAGCCAACGCAGAAAATTCGCGCGCTGACGCATGAAGCGCGGGTCGGTAGGTTCCATGCCGTGGATCAGACGGATCAACTGGGGCATGACGAGCGGGAACATGGCCAGCGACAGCATCGAAATAAAAAGTTGAGTCAGATTGACGCCGCGGGGTATCGATCCTCTGCGCTGCAGCACGCGAAGCCGGGCGACCGCCTTCTCGAATAGCGCGCGGCGCTCGGCTTCGGCGATGCACTTTTTACCGCCGCTGTCGATCGCCTCCCATTCCATCAGGCGCACGAAGTCGATATCCGTGCCACCGCCCAGGTAGATATGCGCGAGCGCACCGGCGAAGTCGTCGGGCGCAGATTCGATCAATCCGGCACGCTCGGCGATTTTGCGGCGCAGAATTTCGCGATAGAGATCCTGCTTGGCGCCGAAGCAGTAATAGAGCATTCGCTTGTTTACGCGGGCGCGCCCGGCGATCGCGTCGACGCGCGCGCCGGCGAAACCCCGGGCCGAGAATTCGGCGAGTGCGGCGGCGAGGATCTTCTCGCGCGTGCGGTTGAGGTTGCGGACAGGTGTGCGTCGGCCGGTCATGCTTCGCGCTCGTTAACCGCACAGTTAATTGAGCTATTAACTGATCAGTTAATTAAGCCGCCGCATTTCGCGAGTCAAGGGAAACTACATCTGCGTCACCGATTAGAAGGCGTGAAAGGGCGAGTGCCGCGCTGCGGTCGCAACGGCCGCCCGGTTTCTTACCACTTCTCCTTGAACGGCCGAACGTCCACCTCGTGAGACCATGCGCTGCGGTCCTGATGCGCGAGATGCCAATAGGTTTCGGCGATCGCCGACGGCTTGAGCATGTCGTCGGCACCGAGCTGCGGAAATCGCTCGCGGATGAAAGGCATGTCGATCGCTCCGTCCACGTTGACGTACGCCACGTGAATCCCCTGGGGTTGCAGGTCGCGCGCCATCACCTGCGCCAGCCCTCGCATCGCGAATTTCGCCGGCCCAAACGCCGCCGAAGTCGCATACGGTTTCACGCCGGCGGTTGCGCCGGTGAAGATGATGGTCCCGCTGCCCCTTTTCAGCATCGCCGGAACAACCTCCTGCGCGGCCAAAAACGCGCCAAAGGCGTTGACCCGCCAGGTGTTCTCGAAGGTGCTCGGCTTGGTGTCCATCAATTTGCCGAACGGGCGCATCGCGGCGTTGTAAAGCAGCGCGTCCACGTCGCCGAGTTCGCGGCGAATCTTGTCGAATGCCGTTGTTATGTCCGCGGCCTTGGCGACATCCGCACAGACCGGGATCGCTTTGCCGCCGGCGCTCTCAATTTCCTTCGCGAGCGCGGTCAGTTTGTCTTCACCGCGCGCAACCAATGCGACCGCGTACTGCTCGGCAAATCTGCGCGCGAGCGCGGCGCCCAAACCGGGTCCGACCCCAACAACTGCACAAACTGGACGACGATTTGATGCTGCCATGTCTGCCTCCTGCGTGCGCGGCCGGCCCTCACTATTTGCACCATGCAGCCAGCACTTCCACCGGGAACACCGCTGTCACCGGTCCGCAAAGCAGTATCAATTTGCAACTAATACAGTTAGCAGGCACTCTCCTTAACGGCAATGAGCGTGCCAGATGCGGGGCGTCAATCTTCTAAATCTGGTGTTGGTCCTGATTTGGGACGGAGTGTCTGAAATTTACTTATCCGGTCGGCCATCCAAGTCTTGATTGTATCCCTGTCAAAACGGTAGTCGCTGCCAATCTTGAAAACCGGAATTTGACCCCGGCGAATCAGTTTGTAGAGCGTGCTCTGATGAACCTGTAAATACTCGGCTACTTCCGGAGTCGTCATGATCGGGCTGGGTACGCCATTGTGGTGGGGCTTCATAAACAACAGAATCCTCCCATAATAATCTCGGAACCACGCTGTTCACTCCGCGTCAGCGTGTGTTGACTAATAGATATAAGCGATTGCATAACGTATTGATAGAAGGGGGACACGATGCGGAGCATCGCTGCTCGCCCGCAGGTGTCGGGAAGTCGAAAAAGACATTCTTTGTGGCGATCGCGATCTCGATAAAATCAGCACTTCATACGTCAAGCGATTCAATCTCTCGACGCGGATGCAGATGCGCCGGTTCACCCGCCTGACGAATGGTTTTTCAAACAAGCTGTAAAATCATCACGCCGTAGGCGCGTTGTGGATCGCGGGCTACGGCGCCGGTTAGCAAAGCGGGTTTCAAAGTGCAACGATGGTTCGGTCGAGCCGCGCAGTTGGGGAGCGCTGCGGCACGCGAAATTCAAATCGAGGGAGGCTAGCGACAGACGCCAATGCGATGGGATTCGGTCAAGGAGATGAACTGCTCGGTCGCGCGAACACTTGCGGTGATCGGCGAGCGGTGGACGATGCTGATACTGCGCGAGGCGTTTCTCGGACGACACCGGTTTGACGAGTTTCAGCAGGGGACCGGAATCGCGCGCAACATCTTGAGCTCGAGGCTGCGTGACCTGGTGCGAGACGGAATACTCGATCGCGCGCGCAGTGAGGGCGACAACAGCCGCGTCGAGTATCGGCTGACCAGGAAGGGACTCGAACTCTACCCCGTGTTGATCGCAATGATGCGATGGGGCGACACGTGGCTCAGTGACGAATCAGGGCCGCCGATGACGCTGATACATCGCGCCTGCGGCGCGAAGATGGCGCCGGATATGGTCTGTTCTCATTGCGGGGAGCATCTCACGGCGCGCGAAGTCGTCGCGATTCCGCGGCGGCCGGCGCCCGCGCATCCGCGCCGCGGCGAGCGGCCCGATCGCAAGCGCGCTGCGCGCTGACTGTCACTCGCGCGCCTGGCCGTCTGGCGCCGCGGGCGTCATCCGCGCACAATATTCGTTCAACATGATTGAGCTGGTGATGTTCGACGCGGACGGCGTGCTGTTCGATTCCGAGGAATCGAACGTTGCCTACTACAACTGGATTTTCGCGAGGATCGGCGAACCGCCGCTGGACCGTGACGAGGAAGTCGCGTCGATTTCGTTCGCCGCGAGCGAGGTGTTTGCGGCGCGTGCGCGTGGCGACGCGGCCAAGCTCGGCAGGATGCACGATTTGACCCGCAACATGGATCAGACGCCGTTTTTCAAGATGCTGCGGCCACCGATTGAGTTGCGCCCGTTCATGCTCGAGCTCAAGCGGCGCTACAAGCTGGGGCTGGCGACCAATCGATCGGCGACGGTGCCCGCGTTGGTCGAGCATCTTGGTCTTGGCGGTGTATTCGACGCGGTTGCCAGCGCACTCGACAAGGTTCGCCCCAAGCCTGCGCCCGACATCCTGCGCCTGTGCCTGCAACGCGCGGGTGTGGCGGCGGCGCGGGCCGTGTACGTGGGCGACAGCAGGATAGATCGCGAGGCGGCCGAGAGCGCGGGCATGCATTTCATCGGCGTCGGCAGTCGCATCGAACATCATCGCCTGATTGCGACGATTGCCGATCTGCAAACGGCTCTCGAGCTATTGGACGCGAGCCAGGCGTGAGGCGCGCCGGTCTAGAGAATCATCTCGATCAGGGTCGGACCCGGCGTGGCGAGCGAGCGTTCCAACTCGAGCGTGAGCGCCTCCGCCGTCTCGACGCGCACGCCCGCCACACCCATTCCCCGCGCGAGACTGGTCCAATCGATATCGGGATTGGAAAGGCTGGTCAGCGAGCGCGCTTTGCGGCCGGGTTCGGTCACGCCCGCGCGCGCAAGTTCAAACTGCAAAATCCGGTAGCTGCGGTTGTTGCAGAGTACCGTCGTGACGTTTAGCGATTCCCGGGCCTGCGTCCACAGCGCCTGCAGCGTGTACATCGCGCTGCCATCGGCCTGAAAAGCGATCACGCGCCTTGTGGGACAGGCGACGGCCGCGCCGGTCGCGCACGGCAAGCCTTGTCCGATCGCGCCGCCCGTGAGCGAAAGATATGTATGCGGTGGCGCAGCCATCGACGCGGCCATGAATGGCAGGCCGGTGGTGGCGGCTTCGTCCATAACGATCGCACCCTCGGGCATCACCGCCGCAATCGCGGCGCCCGCGGTCATCGCGTCGAGCCTTCCGACGGGACGTTCGGGGCGCGATATTCTCGCCGGCGTCGCGGCCGAAACCGGCGCCCCGAGTTCGTCTGCGAGCGCTTCCAGGGCGGCCGGAACGTCATCGGTCGGCTCGGCCAGAATTACGCTGTCGATGCTTTCAGGAATCAGCTGGCTAGGAAAACCGGGGTAGCCAAAAAACGCTACCGGCTTTTTCGCACCGGCGATGACAATCGAGTCGAACGGCTTCAGCATCTCGATCGCTTGTTCGGGAAAGTAGGGCAGGCGATCTACGCTCGGCGTACCGGCGCCGCGTTCGAGCCGGGCGGGGAAAGTTTCGCAGATCAGATGACATCCCGATTTCGCGGCGATGCGCGCAGCCGCCTTCAGGCCACGAGCTCGAAGCGCCATGCCGCCGAGAAAAAGCGCGACCCGATCGCTTCTGCGCATCGACTGGGCCGCCCGCTTGACCGCATCAGAGGACACCGCCGGCGGCGGCGCCGGCGCGATTGGCGCAGCGTGCCTCTGGGCAGGATCCCACTGGCAATCCGACGGAATGATCAACGTCGCGATTTGCCCCGGCGCGCGGCCGGCCGCGGAAATCGCATCCGCGGTCGCGTCCGCGAGCGATGCCGAATTGCGGATGCTTCGTATCCATCCCGAAACGGGAGTCGCGAGCGAAACGATGTCGGAAGTTAGCGGTGCGTCGGCGCCGACGTGCCAGGTCGCATGGTCGCCGATCAGATTCACGATCGGCGAGCGCGCGCGCCGCGCATTGTGGAGATTCGCGATGCCGTTGGCGAAGCCGGGGCCAAGATGAAGCAGTGTCAGAGCAGGCTTCTCCGCCATCCGTCCGTAGCCGTCGGCGGCACCGGTGCAAACACCCTCGAACAATCCAAGAATCGGCCGCAGCCCGTCGGCGGAGTCGAGCGCCGCGACCAACGGCATTTCGGTTGTTCCCGGATTTGCGAAGCACACCTCGACCCCTGCTGCGATCGCGGTGCGAATCAGGCTCTCAGCCCCATTCATGAGCCAAACTTCTCCATGGTCTGATCGATCGGTCCCGACTTGGCGTAGCGCCACATCGTCGCAGCGCAGATCGCGTTAGACGAGCGGTAGCGCGCACGAAACAAAGCTGTCAAGCGCAAGTCGTCGATCACGCCGAATCGGCGTGCCGACGTCAAATCAAAAATGCAAACGAGACGGTGCTAGCGCTTGTCGCCGCGATAATCCCCGACCGGATGGGCCGCTGCGGGATTATTGATCGGATGCGTAGCCGGCGCGCCACTTCGCGCGGCAATGGTCTGCGCGCATCTTAGATGCATCGCAGGCTCGCCGGTTATTTTGGAGCCGAAGCCGAAACGGACGCCGCAATGAACGCACCGCTCCTCCGACATCGCTCGCAACGTGTGGCACTTGGTATGATTGCAGGATCCACGACAGGGACCACCGGGCATTCCTGGGGTCGGAATAGTGCTGACGCTCATGGTCTCATCCTCGCAGTTTGCTCTCGCACAATTAAGATCATTCGGGCCTTATACCAAGGTTTATACTAAGTATCCCTAAGTCTTTGTAGCAAAATTGTGACGTGTATTGCAAGCATGCCACAAGAAGTCTTGAGATAGGTAAGTCATTTTGGGAATGGCTAACGATAGCTATAGATAACGTCTTATTGCATAACATAGCGACAGGATTCGTCACAGGCCGCAATATTGCAAGAGCGACTTATGAATCAAAGGGTTGGCAGCGAATTGGCAAACAGCTTGCGTGTGCGCTCGAGGTTGCGCCCGATGTAGCCGCGGACCTGGCGAGCGACGCTGTCGTCGGCATGGCCGAGCGCGACGGCGGCGGCAAATGTGGCCATCTCCGCTTCGATCGCGCGTCGATCGAGCGGATTTTTCGCGCCCGCACGAAGCGCGCGCGCAAGCGCGCCGCGAAGCCCGCTTTTTTTCGAGATGTGTTTGTCGCCCAACCGCTTGAGCGCCGCAAATGTCGCGCGCAAATCTTTTATCTCGGCCGCGTCGTAAGCGGGCGCCGACTCGAGCGCTGACGCCGCATGGCCCAGCATTATGATTGTCGACATCGCCTGGCCTTGCGCGTAAGGCGATGTCAGTTCGGGCAGCAGCGCGTCCATGATCGTGCGCTGCATTCCGCTGATTATTTCATTCAACGTTGGCCGTAGCATTTGAGCACCTCAGACCAATCGAAGCAGGTTGGCCAAGTCCTCGAACAACTGCGGGATCAGCAGTTCAAGAAAAGGCATCATGGAGTCGGACGTGCGTCCCTCGACGAAGTCGCGGATTCCGGTCAGACAAATCACGACCATCTTCGCATCGCCGAGCACGCGGTAGAAGAACAGCCGTTCCCGATCGACGCGATGGCCGGTCTTCTGTTCGTACAGGCGGTAGAACGCTTCGCGTTCCATCAGGCCGCCGGCGAGTTCGTTGCGTCCCCAGAACGTCATCGACGCCCAGCCGAGATCCTCCATCGGGTCGCCGAGGTGGGCCATCTCCCAATCGAGCATCGCGATGATTCCATTGTCGTCGTACAGATAGTTTCCCGAACGATAGTCGCCATGAACGATCACCACGCGGTCGGTGACGACGGGGTTGGCTTTGAGCCAGGCGAGCGCCGCGCTGAGAATCGGATAATGTTCGCCCATGCGGTCGCGCTCGTACACTTCGTGCCAATGCGCGGTCTGGATGCGGGCGGGATCCTCGGGATTTTTCGGGGCCCCGAGAATCTCGAGTCCGTACTCGCGGTAATCGAGCGACTGCAATCGCGCCAGCTCGCTCAGGAAATCGTCGGCGACCTTCGCGCGCGTAGATTCGGGCTCGGTGGCCGCAAACGCCCCCATGCCGGTGCGGCCCAGCGCGCGATCCATGATGAAAAACGGGCGATCCATCACGCTGGCGTCGAGCTCCAGGAACAGCGGCTCGGGAACCTTGAGACCCGCGCGATGCACCGCGGCGATCACTTTGAACTCGCGCTCGCGACTGGTTTTTAGCAGACCGCCGGTCGGATCGCGCCGCCCGATCATCGCGCGCGTGCGCGTCTGGCCGCCTTCGCTCCATTCCAGATCGAAGGCATAGGTCTCGCGCGAGGAACCGCCGGAGATTCGTTTGAGGCCGACCACGCGATGGTCGCGCGCATGCGGCATCTTGAGTTTGAAATATTCAGTCAGTCGATGCTGATCCATTTTAGTGACGATCCCTTTCGCGCTACGGATTGGGCGAGGTCGGCGGAAGCGCCGTCGGATTTACCGGCGCCGTGATTCCACCCATCATGCTGCCCATCTGTGCGCGCAGCCGCTCCGCCTGCTCGACCTTGCCGTTGCGCATCAATTGTCTTTCGACGCCGAGCGCCTCGCGTTTGGCCTGCTCGAGCTGGTCGCGAGTGGGCGGCGAGATTGCAATCGCGCTTGCCAGTGTCTGCTGCGAAATTTGCGCCAGCAGTTGCGCCGTCTGCACGGTCGCAGGCGAAGGCAGCGGCGCCGGCGTCGCGGCTGCGGCCTGTCCCAGCGCCTGAGCGAAACTCCCGGGCCCGCGCGCCAGCATAAACATTTGCGTCTCGTTCATGCTCGACGCGCCGTCCAGCCGCGTGCCCGACGGTGCGCTATGGCTCATCGCATCCACGTTCATCACATCGAGCGACGGCGTGGCGGCGAGGTCGTTCAGCGTCATTATCGAATCATAGTGAATTTCGGCGGCGTGGGAGCCATCGACTTCAAACGCGACTTCGCAGTCGCCGCCGCTTATCGGCGAGACTCCAGTCACGTGGCCGATGGTCGCCGACGCGTGAGTTATCGGGTCGCCCGGACCCACTCCGCCGGTGGTATCAAGCTGCGTCGAATAATACGACGGCTGACTGGCGCATCCGGCAGCCAGCAGGCCAAGCACGAGCGCGCCGCGCGTCGATATTCGCCGCAATGCCGGCGTGCGAATTCCGATCGTCTTACGCAAATGCCGGCATCACTTCGCTGGCGAACAGCTCGAGCGTCGGCGGTGGCGCGAAGTCGCTGAAGAAGATCGTAAACGTCGTGATGCCCATCGCCATGCGTTTTCGGAGCGCCTCGATGAGCTGCTTGGGCGTGCCCTTGATTCCGGTGCTGATGAACGGCTTGAGCATCTGCGCCATCTTCCACTTCTGCTCGACTTCCTCGTCGGTCTTGCCGATGCACACCAGCAACTGCTCGGACACGTCGATGGTGTTCACGTCGCGCCCGACGTCCTTGCAGTGATCCTTGAGCGCGTTGAACTTGTGCTCGAAGCTTTCGTAGCCGGCCGGACAATTCCATCGGTCGGCGAACCTGGCGACCAGCTTCAACATGACCTTTTCGCCGCTGCCGCCGATGGTAATCGGAGGATGCGGTTGCTGCACCGGCTTGGGATTGCAGCTCGCCGCTTCGATCGAGTAATGGCGCCCCTTAAACGTCGCGCGCTTCTCGGTGAACATCGCCTTCATGATGTGCAGGCCTTCCTCGAACATCTTGAGCCGCGTGCCCATCGACGGGAACTGGTAGCCGTAGGCCTTGTACTCCTCGTCCATCCAGCCCGCGCCGTAGCCGATTTCGAGACGGCCGTTGCTGATGTGATCGATGGTGGCAAGCGACTTCGCCAGCAGCGCAGGATTGCGGTACGAGTTGCATATCACGAGCGTGCCGATGCGAATTTTCTCGGTCTTTGCCGCCAGCCCCGCCATCAGCGCCAGGCATTCATGATGGTCGAGGTCGGGCATCCCGCGGGTCCACATGTGATCGACCAGCCAGATCGAATGGTAGCCGAGCTTCTCGCATCGATGTGCCCGCTCTACGAGCTGATGCCACGATTGTCCGGCTTGTGGAGAGAACAGGGCGAATTGCGCTTTCTTGCTCATTGAAATTTACTCCCGTGCATAATCGAGAACCTGCCGACTTTGTTTCGCACGGCGGACCGCGAGGGGTCAACTACTTTCTGTCTTGCTTCCCTTATCTTGTGGTGCAGCGGCGGCCATACCACCACCGCTAGCTTTGTTCCGTCAAAAATATTTTTTGAGTTTGCGGCTTCCCGCGTGAAGAAACCGTGCTTGAGCGGGTTGGGACGCGCGGCATGCTGGCTTGGCGAAAGCACAGGCCACCGCTTGCCGGCGAATCGGGCAAGTTTGGAGAATCCTGAGTGTTGTCCATGCGAGACCAGTAGCACGGGATGCGCGCCGGCATAAGGCTGAACAGTTCATCCCCGCATCGCCCACTTGTGCGACGACGCGAAATTGTGGAGAGGATTATGCCCATGAAGATTCGACGGCGCATCGCCATTGACGTGTTGCTGGTTCTCTTTCTTATCTTCGCGCCGCATGCTGTCGTGTCGGCGGCCGACTTCGAAGAGGTGGGCGCGCCACGTGAAATCAAAGGCGGGCCGGGAGCTTACAGAATTTACGAACAGACCTACCAGGCAACGCTCGGCAAATCGCCGTTCGATAAGATCGCGCTGCATCGTGTCTTCAAAGTGGAGCCTGCGCATCTTGGGGAGGGCGTGCCGCAGCTGCATCGCGCGAGTGAACCAGTGTCGATTGTGCTCTATTTGCCCGGCACCAACATGAATGGCGAAGTGGCGCTCGAGGATCCGCGCTACTCGTTCCAGGTCTATCTGGCCGAGCACGGCGCGAACGTGTGGGCGATGGACTATCGCACGCATTTTATTCCGCCGCAGACGCCGCAGAGCGATCTCTCGGAGCTGGCGGGCTGGACCAATGAGCTGTTCGAATCGGACATCGACGCAGCCGCGAAATTCGTCAGCGAAAAGAGCGGCCGCGACAAGCTCTTCGTCGCCGGCTTCAGCCGCGGCGTCGAGTTCGCGTATCTCTGCGCCGCCAGGCATCCCGATCGCGTTGCGGGAATCATTGCGCTCGACGGATTCATCCCCACCCATCCGATGCGCGCGGCGCCGGTGACCGCCGGCCACTACGCCGACGACATCGGCGGCGAGCACCTGACTTACGACAAGCGCTACAAGCTGATGCAGATGGTGATCGACAATCCCGATCAGCCTGCGCCGATTCCCAAGTACAAAACCGCGCGCGAAAACCTGGAACACGTCGTGTACGGCGCGGGCGGATTTTTCGGCGGCAACGGCGGACTCGCGAATCCGCAAGGCGGCTTTTCCGACGCCGTCGTGCTGGCGAAACTGCTAATCGGCTACGATCGCTACTGGCCGGCGGTTCAGGACGGCGAGAATCCATTCTCCGCGGAACTGCTCGCGGCGCTCAAGGCGTCGAAGATTCCGGTGATCGCGTTTGCCAGCACCAACTTCGGCAGCCAATGGCCCGGTCAAGTCGAGGCGGCGGCGAAATCGACGGGCGCGCCCGACCCCTCGTTTAAAAAGTTCGACAACTGGGGGCACCTGGACGTGTTGGCGGGAACGAAGTCGGAGAGCGAAGTTTTCGCGCCGACCGTGGCGTGGATCAAGCAGCATCAGAAGTGGGCGGATACTGAGGGGCGTCGGGGCGCGGTGGAGCGGGGCGGCTTGGCGGAATAAGCATAACCGCGGCGAGCGCCCACGCGCCGAGCGCGAGTCCCGCGACGGTCCATCGAAGGGCCGAGCGGCCGTGGCGCGATGCGATGATCGCGGTTAAGGGAGCGAGCGCGAGATCGATGCTGATCGAGGTCGCGATCAGATTCGCGGGCGGCTCGCGGTACCCCATCAGGGCGAATCCGGATGCGATGCTCAGCAGGCTGGCGATAATGTTCATCGGTTTGCGCCGCTCGACACTCTATATATAGTTGAAAATCATGGCGCGCCACGACGACGACAACCTGATGAACAGGCTACGACAGATGAGCGAAGAAGGCATCACCGGCTTGTTCAACGAGATTCTGTCAAACGAGAGGATGCGCTCGAGTTTCGGGCGGGCGGGTGAACGATTCATGGCGAACAAGCAGTCTTTCGACCGCAACGTCGAACAGGTGCTCGACTTCGTCAATATCCCTTCCAAGCGGGACGTTCGCGAGCTGAAAGCGCGGCTCGATCATCTGAGCTCGCAACTGCTGAACCTCAGCATCAAGCTCGATCGCATTCTCGATCATGACGAACCCGCGAAAGCGAAGCCCGCGGCTCGACGCGCAAAGAAGCCCGGCTGATCAGCCGGCGCGCAAGCTGCGGCCTATTTCGGCGAGGTCGGCGATGGTGCGCGGCTCGCGGCCGAGGTCAGGCGCAACCATCAGGACTGCGCCGCCGGGAAGCGAATTGCGCAGGGCACTGAGCGACACCTGCTCGCGGGTCTTGAGCGCGGCGTAGTCGGCGAGATTGCGCTTCAATTTTCTTTTGAGTGACGGCGCGATCCGGGCCGACGCCAGTTCCGCGGCGTCAGGCAACTCCGCAATCACACGATTCACAACCATCGCGGCGACGCGCAAGCCGCCGCGCTCGAGCGCGCCGATAAATTCGCGCGCCTGCGCGATGCGGCTCGACTCGGCGGTCGTGACGATCACGATTGCCGTGTCGGGCGCGCGCAGCTTGTCCTGGGCGAGTGCGGCACGAGCGGAAAAACCTTCGTACATGCCGTCGAAACTGCGAACGAAGGACTGGACGTCGCTGAGCAGATTCAGGCCGGTCACGCGATCGAACGCCGCGAGCACGGCGCGCGCCGCGATATCCACCATCCGCAACCGGCTCCTGAACAGCCCGGCGGGCGCACCGAGCAGACTGACGGCGCGCGAGTTGAGCAGTTCGAGCAGGCGCCGTGGCGCGTCGAGAAAGTCGAGCGCCTCGGCGGCCGGAGGAGTGTCGAGCACCAGCAGGTCGGTCGAGGGATTGGCCGCCAGCTCGAGCAGCTTTTCCATCGCCATGTAGTCGGCCACTCCGGCCAGCGCGCCGGAGAGATTGCGATAGATTCGATTTTCAAGAATCGTGTCGCGCGCCGCGTCCGACAGCGCGTAACGCGCGACGATCGAATCGAAGGTGCGTTTCGGATCCAGGCGCAACGCGCGCAGCCGGGCGTGGCCGGAGCCGCCGCCACGGCGCGCATGAGCAATGCCCTCGAGCTGGACCTCGACCGGCTCGGATGAATCCGCGCCGAGGCCGAGCGCGTCAAGCAGGCGCGGCGCGGGATCGACGGTCATCACATCCACAGCGCATCCGATCACGGCGGCGCGCACGGCGAGTGCGGCGCTGATGGTGGTCTTGCCGACGCCACCGGGCCCCAGGCAGATCACGAGGCTTTGCGAGCGCAAGTCGAGCGACTCGGGATGGGCGGGATGCCTGGGACGGGCAGACGGCTTGAGCTGTGCGGCCCTGGGCTTCATCGATCGAGCAGCTCCCTATCCAGCACGCGGCCAAGTTTCTCGACTTCAGCGGGTCCCATGGCCGGCGTGAACATCATCGGGAGGCTGAAGGTCGGGATGCCGGCGGCAGCGAACCGCGGGGCGGCCAGAGCCGCCTGTTGGTGCGCGGCGTTTCGGCGCACGGCCAGGCGGGCGTGGCCGCCGAGCGAATTCAGCGCGGCGAGTTCGGAAGTATCGAAGAGCAAATCGGGAACGCAGTTCATTATCGCGGCGACAGTTACGATGCCCAGCCGCTCGCGCATCGTGGCGGCGATTTCAAGCGCCTCGCGAACCGCGAGATCCTCCGGCGTCATCGTGACGATCGCGCCGAAGCGGGTCGCGTCGGTGAGGAAGCTGTCGACCGAATCGGCGAGCCGGTTCAGCGTGCCGCCGGGCGCGATTCCCTTGACGCCCGACGAAACCGAGAGCAGTTCGACGGCGCTGCCCGAGGCGGGCGCGTCGATCACGAGATAGCGATCCTCGAGCGCCGCGTCACCCGCCATGATTCGCAGACGTTCCAGCAGCAGGAAAGCCTCGAGACCCGGCAGCGCGGCGGTTACGTAACCGAAGGTCCGGCTGCGCAGCATCCGGCGCGAGATGGCGCGAATGGGGACGATGCGCTCGATGAAGGCTTCGAGCTCGGCGCGCGGCGTGAGCGCCACGGCGTCGAGCGAGCCGGTGACTTTGACGGTGGCCGAATCCTCCAGCACCGCGCCGAGCGCAGCGGCAGCGGACAGGCGACGGTCGAGATCGGCGAGCGTGGTCGGACGCCGGCGCGACAGCGCAATCGCAAGCGCGGCAGCGACCGTGCTCTTGCCGGTGCCGCCTTTGCCGGTTACGAACAAGACCCGCGGCAGCGTCATCGGCTAGAATGTAAGGGTCGCGCAGCGAACAGTAAACCTCGCGCGGGAAGAGAGTTGGTTTTGAACGAAAATAAACCGCCGGCGATCGATTCGATGCTGATTGCGATACCGCCTGCGCAGATCGTGCTGTTCAAGTCGATCGTCGAGTCCTACGACAATATCGCGACGCTGCGGACCGAGGATCCCACGCGGCATCATCTACGGATTTACTTCTCGGCGGATTCGCGCGACGAAGTCGAGGCGATGATGGCGTCGCTGGCCGCGCAGTTCACGATCGAACGGCTCGCGTAAGCAGTGGGCAGGGGTGACCCCTGCACCCAATGTTAAGGCCGCCCGCCGTTGGCGGGCGCGGCATGAAGGAAGAATCACCTGCGCGGTGGGCGGCAGGGGCTGCGGCCCCTGCACCCAGTGAAAAGAGAAGATGCCGGCTTCGCCCTGTTAGAAGTATTAATCAGGAGAAGGGAAGGCGAGCGGGGTTCCGTTGAGGGCGCTTGACTTTGTTCAGCGATATTTTTATAAATATGGAACTATGAAGAAATCAACGGTAACCGCGGCGCTGGGCGCGCTGGCGCAAGGGACTCGCCTCGACATCTTTCGTTTGCTGGTGCAAAGGGGTCCCGCGGGGTTGCCGGCGGGCGAGATCGGCACGCGGCTCGGTCAACCCTCGCCCACGTTGTCATTTCATCTGAGCCAACTCAGATTTGCGGGCTTGGTGAGTTCGCGGCGCGCGAGCCGATCGATCATCTACAGCGCCAATTTCAAGGCGATGAGCGATCTGCTCGCGTACCTGACCGAGAACTGTTGCGGCGGCCGGCCAGAGCTATGCAATTCAGCGGACGCGCCGGGCTGCGGATCCGAATGCGCGCCTCAGCAGAGTGTCACGCCAAAGAAAAATCGGAAGGCGCAATAGCGAATCGATCCTCGACCGACGACCGCGTCATGGCCAATCGCGAATACAATGTCCTGTTTCTATGCACGGGCAATTCCGCGCGCAGCATCATGGCCGAGTGCGCGATCAATCGCTGGGGCAGGGGAAAGTTCAAAGGATACAGCGCCGGGAGCCATCCCAAGGGCACCATCGATCCGACGGCGCTAGAGCTGCTCCAGGAGCTGAACTACGACACCTCCGGATTGCGCAGCAAGAGCTGGGACGAGTTTGCCCGTGCGGACAGTCCGCCGCTCGACTTCGTCTTCACGGTCTGCGATCGGGCGGCTGCCGAACAGTGCCCGCTATGGCCGGGACAACCGATCACTGCGCACTGGGGCGTGGCCGACCCGGTGGCGTTTGTGGGCACTCGCGACGAAAAGCGCCGCTGCTTCTTCCGCATCTACCGCGAGCTGGAAAATCGCATCAAGATTTTCGCGAGCCTGAGAATCGAGGCACTAGACAGTTTCGCCCTGCAGGATCGAGTCAAAGAAATCGGCAAAGTCAAACTTACCGAAGGGCGCGAGTAGCGGCTACATCCCGCACCTTCCTCGATACGGAGAAGTTCGCAGTGAGCGCATCAATGTCGATGGCACCGACGCCGGTCCTTCGCCGGCTTTCGTTTCTCGACCGTTACCTGACGCTATGGATTTTCCTGGCGATGGCGGCCGGGATCGGATTGGGAGCGGCGGCGCCGGGCGTGAGGATTGTCTTCGATCGCCTGAGCGTGGGCACCACCTCAATACCAATCGCGATCGGACTCATCCTGATGATGTACCCGCCGCTGGCGAAGGTGAATTACGACGAGCTTGGAGATGTCTTTCGCGATTGGAAAATCCTTGGCCTCTCGCTGGTCCAGAACTGGATCATCGGTCCGATCCTGATGTTCGCGCTCGCGGTGATATTCCTTCGCGATCGTCCGGAGTATATGACCGGCCTGATCATCATCGGCCTGGCGCGATGTATCGCGATGGTGATCGTGTGGAACGAACTCGCCGGCGGCGACACGGAGTATTGCGCGGGACTGGTGGCGTTCAATTCGATCTTTCAGGTGCTTTTCTTTTCGCTCTATGCATTCGTGTTCGTGACGGTGCTGCCGCGATGGCTCGGGTTGGGCGGCGCTGTCGTCGATGTGACGATCGGCAAGATCGCGGCAAGCGTCGGCATCTACCTGGGCGTGCCGTTCGTTGCGGGCTTTGCGACCTGGAAGATCCTTACCTCGCGCAAGGGCAAGGCCTGGTATCGCGAGCGTTTCATTCCGAAGATCAGTCCGCTCACCCTGGTTTTTCTTTTGTTCACGATCGTCGTGATGTTTTCGATCAAGGGCGCCAAAATCGTGCATCTGCCGCTCGACGTCGTGCGCATCGCGATTCCGCTGCTGCTCTACTTCACGATCATGTTCGCGCTTTCCTTCGTACTGAGCCGCGCCGTCGGCGCGACCTATCCGCAGACGGCGACGCTGTCTTTCACCGCGGCATCCAACAATTTCGAGTTGGCAATCGCAGTCGCGGTCGCGACCTTCGGGATCGACAGCGGCGCGGCATTCGCCGCCGTAATCGGTCCGTTGATCGAGGTCCCGGTGATGATTGGCCTGGTGGATGTCGCTCTATGGGCTCGGCGCAGTTATTTTCGCAGGGGCAG
The DNA here is from genome assembly GCF_050013435.1 of Binatus sp. (SeqCode). Classification (GTDB taxonomy): domain Bacteria; phylum Desulfobacterota; class Binatia; order Binatales; family Binataceae; genus Binatus. The sequence continues at coordinate 31,192 of NZ_JBEKFG010000021.1, forward strand.
GGCTGAGCAGGGGTGACCCCTGCACCCAATGTTAAGGCCGCCCGCCGTTGGCGGGCGCGGCATGAAGGAAGAATCACCTGCGCGGTGGGCGGCAGGGGCGGGGTGTTGTTGACACACCGCCCGTGCCGTCGTTTTTGCTTTTTACCGGACGCCAGTCTATCGCGCGGGCGAGTTACCGGCAGAGCCACGGATGATGACGGCGGAAGTAGCGATTGGCGCATGCCCACGGCCGATAGTAGGCGACGGTCGTAAATGGCGTCGGCGCGACGGTCTCCTGGACCACCACCGGTTGCAAATTCTGCGGATGCCAAGCGACGACATCTGCGGAGACAACTCCCGGCATCGCCATCATGAGGAGTCCAAACAGCGCGGCTATTGTGGTTGTGTAAAGTTTCATATGCGTCTCTCCTGATTTGAGTACGGATCGGGAGATTGGCGGGTTACGAAGGCTGAACGATCGTTTATACGAAGGGGCCGGCCGCTGCATCTGAGTAAGGAAGAGACGCGGACTTCAGCTATTGGCGCTGTGCCATCGTGACGGTGCAGAAAAGACCGCTGTGGTCGGAATAGGGGAAGTCGGCCCGCTGATTCGCGATGACCTCGAGGTTTGCCGAAGCAGTCCATGCGTGTGAGTTGGCCGCGACGATGTAGTCAATCCATTCGGGGCGGCCGTCAAAGGGGTCGGTCGTCGTTCCGCAGTTGCATAGCTCGCGGCCCTCAGCAGTCAGGTCCGTCCCGAGCGCAGCGACGTGTGAATAGAGAGACTCGCGCGAGTTTGTATTGAGATCTCCCGCAACTATCGCGGGCATCGATGCATGAAGCCGCGACACGATCTGGCGAAGCTCGATGAGTTGCGCTTCGCGAACCGCGGCATAGTCGATCCCCCGATATTGTGCCTGGAGGTGAGTGTTGAGAGCGCAGATGCGCTGTTCGCCGCGTTCGAGTTCCACAGACAGAACGCCCTTGCCGCCAAGTCCATCGCCCTCCCAGACTTTCCACATCGGCGCGCTTGCGGCGAAGGGGTGAAACTTCGGTGCTGCGCGCACGCGCCATCCCGCAGAGGCGCTGACAAATGCGAGCAGTCCACCCCTGGGGCCGACGCCGCGGCGTTTGATGCAGATTGGAATCCAATCGGGTTGCAGCGCCAGGGTGAGACGATCGACCGGCGAGCCGAACCAGACTTCCTGAAATAGCGCAACGTCCGGCGACAGTTCGCGCACTTTCGCGCTTACCCGATCCATCCGGCCGCCGGGGTCTTTGGACAATGGCCAGGTCATTGCGTGCAGGTTCCATGACAGAACCTTAAGGCAGATTTCGCTCATGGTGATTTAGACGCTATGTCGCGATTGCGACGGCGTAGTCGCGGCCTTCCCAATTTTGCGTCTCGCGCCAGTTGAACGTAAAGCGAACCGGGGCGCGGTCGCCTGCGCCGATATCGATGTCAACGTAGTCGAAGCCGATCGGCGTTGAATTCGACCCGATATCATTGAAGTGCCGCCATTCGTCCCTGGACCAATGAAGCATGAACGGCCCAGTCGCCTGAATGCGCAGGCGGTCGCCAGGTGCAACCGACTTGACGTGGCGGTTGGATTTCCAGACGCGAAGGCGGCTCGGCTTTCGTCCGAGCTTCAGGTAGCGGTCCTTGACCTCGTCAATCAAGTCGAAGACCCGCGCGTCCGAAGCCGAGCGCAGCAGCTTGAGGTACTCGGCATGCGCCCACATCAAGGGAGTCGCGCTGCCGGTCTGGTAGCCATACCTGAGCAGCTCGCGCGGGATGTCGGGTTGATCCCAGATCTGTTCGGGCAGCAACTGCGTCGAATTCGCAAACCGTTCCATCGCTCTAAGATAGGGAAGCGGGTCACGACCCGCCGCGAGTTCGTAATGCCCGCGCTCACCGGTCAGCAGCGGCCACGGACGTCCGCGGCCCCATCCGATAAACGGGCCGCCGTCGTCGCACTGTCCATAGCCGTCGTGGGTGTAGCGCCGCCAGCACGGACCGGCAGGGAAGCTGGTCTTGAGGACGGCATCGATGACGCGGATCGAATCCTCCATCAGGGGATCGCCGGCTTTGCGAATGCCGTAGCGGACCAGCTCGAGAAACCCGCCGTCAACGATTTCCGCGACGGGGAATTCAGTCTGCGCGTCGGGTGCGCGATTGTGAATGAAGACGCGCTTGCCGTCGATGCTTTCGTCGGCGTCCGGATCGCCGATGTCGATGGGATTGATCCTGACGTAGTGGCGCTTGACGCCGGGGACGAGGAAGCCCTGGTTGGTGACGGTCCAGGTTTCGATGTGCGCCTCGAGGAAGTCGGCGTACTCCTCAAGGAATTGCGCGGTCGCCGGGTCGCCGCGATCGCGGGCGAAACAGGCCGCGCAGATCAGTGCCGCCACATTTGCGGCCAGCGTCGAGGGCGAGTAGCCGGCGTTTTCCTCCCATCGCTCCTGCGGCGTGGCGCATCCGTTGTCGATTAGGAAGTGGGCCGCCCGCAGCACCATCGGATACGGATCGAAATTCTTGAGCATGGCATGTTTGTGCATCCGCCACGCCAGGATGATCGGAAACGAAACTTCGTCGAGCTGAATCCCGTTCCAGTAGGGCTTCCCGTCGATCCAGAAGTTCTGCGGAAAGCCGCCGTCGGGGCGCTGCGCACATGCCAGATAGATCAAGGCGCGCAGCGCGGTGGCGAGCTCGCCCGATGCGGCCAATCCGGTCACGCTGTTGACCATGTCGCGGGTCCACACCAGATGGTAACCGCCAAGGTCCTCGTCGCCCTTGGACTCGCCCCAGGGGATGCTGAGCGAAGCGATGAGCGCGCCGGGATAGGTTTTGTCTTCATGGGCGAGCAGCAGCTCGCCGCTGCGGCGATAGAGGGCGCCGCCGTCGCCGGAGAATTTCTCGAGCGGAAGGAAATGGTGCGACGCGCGATTCCATTGTTCGAGGAAGCGGGCGCGATGCTCGGGGAAAGGATCGGCGAGCGACTGATAGAGAGAAGTCACGGCGCGATTGAGCTTGCGGCCGAAGCTGAGGCCAAGGGTGAAAGAGTAGCCCTTGCGCAAATCGATCTCGGCGGTGAGCGCGATATTGCCGTCGAGCGCGGCGGCGAACCGATAATCCATTTTGAAATTGGCGCTGATGTCCTGCCATCCGTCGGTATTCCCGACGTATCCGCATGAAGCCCCGAGAAATGGCACTGTGGCTCCCAAAGCCAGCCAGACGTCATCCTTGTTCGCAGTCAGGAACTCGTGCCCGACGATTTCGGCCAGGTAACCGTTGTTACCCCATCCGCCGACGCACAGATGCGGCGCGAGCATGACGTAGAGGTGGAGTTTTTTGAGCAGCGCCGGGTCGCCCTCGAGGCGGGTGTTGATGAGCAGGGTCGGCAGATGCGGATCGGTGATGACTTCCTTGAAGAGATGATAGCGGCCGTCGGGCGAATGGCTGACGATTCGCACGCCGAGGCCGGTCGCGTCGAGGTACTCGGTGTTGGAATCGAGATTGCGGCGTTCCTCGTGGAAGAAGGTCTCGCCGTCGGTGACGAGGAACTGGAGGTCGCGGACCTGCGGCTGATCGATGGTGGGGAAATAAATCTCGTTGACGACGCCGGCGGAGGTGGTGAACCATAGATGGCTCACGGAGGAGTAGGCGGTGCAGACCGCATCCTTGGCGCTGCGGGTCCATCGCGGCGGGATTCCGGGCGCGCCGGTGGCGACCGGAGATTTCAGAATTATTGCCATGGGACCTCTGATCGACTCGCTTGAAAGGTCAGACGATTTCGGGTTGTTCAGGTTTCGTTGTTGTCGCGGCCGGTTTGTCCGCGGGCTCAAGCCGAAACATCCAGGCGACGCCGACGCTGATCGCATAGAGCAGCACCAGCGGGATCGCGAGCAGGAACATCGAGATCATGTCGGGCGGAGTCAGCGCCGCGGAGACCACGAAGATGGCGACGATCGCATAGCGCCAGTAGCCGAGCATCATCTTGTAGTCGATCATCCCGAGCTTGGTGAAGAAGAACGCGAAAATCGGCATCTCGAACGTGAGCGCGAACGCGAGCAGCAGCTTGGATGAGAACGCCAGGTACTCGCTGATGCGGATGGTCGGGGTGACTCCGATGTTCGCGTATTGAGCCAGGAAAAATGCATAGCCGACTCTGAAGACGACGGCCCAGCAGAAATATCCGCCGAGCACGAAAAATATGGTCGCGAAGAAAACGAACGGCCTGGCCATCCTGCGTTCGGTTTCGTACAAGCCCGGCGCGATAAATTTCCAGATTTCGTAAAAGACCGCGGGGCTGGCGATGAACAGACCGGCGATGAGCGCGACCTTGATCTCGGTGTAGAACGCCTCGCCGACGCCGGTGCCGATGAGCAGCACCTTGCCGCCCGAGACCTCGCGAATCGGCCAGGTCAGCAACTGGAACAGCGTTTTTCTGATCGCGTACGCGAGGATGAAACCGACGCCGATGGCGATGAAGGCGCGAATCAGGCGGGTGCGGAGTTCCTGCAGATGCTCGACGAGCGACATCCGCGCCTGTTCGGGCGTTTCCTCGGTGGGCGCGGGCGGTGTGATATCCTCGCTAGGCACAGTGCGGGATGACCGGCTATGTTTTCTCGGTCGGCACAGCAGCCGGCGGCTGGACGGCGGGCGGTTCGGACTTCGGCGCGGGAGGCGGCACTTTGGCGGGCGGCTCGTCGAGCACCTCGGTCAGCTCGTGGAGGACGGTATTGCTCGCCAGGCGCAGCTCGCGCAAGACTTTTCCCACGGTGCGCATGACCTCGGGCAGGCGCTCGGGGCCGACGACAATCAGCGCGATCGCGAGGATCAGAACTATTTCAAAAAGGTCCAAACTTCGATGACCATCCGGCGCGCCAGCCAGTGCAATTCGATGACCTCGCGAGGTGCGGAAAAATTCCGCGCAAGCTCGCCCGCTCCATGCCAGTTAATCATCATACCTGACCGGGGTGTCAACGATGCTTAAAACCGGGGTGGTCGCGGATCGCCGCTACCTGAAGCACTTCGCCGGCCGGGCGCATCCCGAGCGTCCGGCGCGCGCCGAGGTCATGATCGAGATGGCGGAGTCGCTCACGCGGCCGAATCTGATGTTCATGGCGCCGCGCGAAGCGACGCACGAGGAAATCGCGAGCTGCCATGTGCCCGAGTATATCGCGACGGTCGCGCGGACGGCGTCGATGGATAGGTTCGACTTCGATCCGGATACGCACAGCTCGCGCGATTCGTATCAGACCGCGATCCTGGCCGCGGGCGGCGTGCTTACGGCAGCCGAGGCCGTGATGGGCGGAGCAATAAATAATGGATTTGCTATTATCCGGCCACCGGGGCATCACGCACTGCCTAATCGCGCGATGGGATTCTGCTTCTTCAACAATGTTGCAATCGTGGCGAAGTGGCTAATCGAAAAACGCGGCCTCAAGCGGGTGATGATCGTCGACTGGGACGTCCATCATGGCAATGGCTCGCAGGATATATTTTACGAATCGCCCGAAGTGCTGTACGTATCCACGCATCAGTTCCCGGAATACCCAGGCACCGGTTCGCTCGACGAGATCGGGTACGGCGCGGGACTGGGATTCAACGTGAATGCGCCGATGCCGGCGGAATTCGGCGACGGCGAGTATCTCCGCGTGTTCGATCGCCTGATAATACCGATCGGACAACATTTCAAACCCGAGTTCATACTCGTCTCATGCGGCTTCGACGCGCATTACCGCGACCCGCTAGCGCAGATGCGCGTGACGGAGGCGGGATTCGCAGCGATGACGCGGCGGCTGAAACGGCTGGCCGCGGAATGCTGCGGCGGGAAGATGGTCGCCGCGCTCGAAGGCGGCTACGACCTCGAAGCAATCGCGGAGTCGGGACGCGCGGTGATCGATGAATTTGGACGCGACGCCGATGAGCGGATTCGCCCGGATGATGGCGGCGACCGGGTGATGCCGATGATCGAGCGGGCGGCGCAAAACGTCGGGCGCTTCTGGAATCTGGGCTAGGGCGATCGATGCCGCCGGAGCAACGCGCTGCGGACAACGTCAAGGGTGAGAACGGGAGCGCGAGCCGCCGTCTCGTCTCAATAGGCAGTTCCGATTCGCGTGAATACCCACTAGACAAACAAACAGTAGCCATTGGCAGTCATCCGTCGAACGATGTAGTGCTCGACGACACGACGGTATCGCGCCGCCACGCCACGATTACGCGGATGCGCGGCCGCTTCGAGCTGGCGGACCTCGGCTCGACTAACGGCACGCTGGTCAACGGCGGCCGAGTGCGCAAACCGATCGCGCTCAAGCGCGGCGACGAGATCAAATTCGGCTCTGCGCGTTTTGCTTTCATCGCCGCGGGAGATCCAACACCGGCGCCGACGCGGGCGGCACGCACCCCGAGCCGGCTGGGACGGCGGCTTGCGATTGCGGCGGTGATGTTCATCGCGGGATTCGCGGGAGTTCGCTACCGAAGCGAGATCGGACCCGCCGCGTCGGCAATCGCCGCATGGATTTCGCCGCGCCGGCCCAGCTCCGCGCCTTCGGCGACCAATACTCAGTCGGCATCACCCGGCGAGCAAGCAAAGGCAACTTCAACGCCGGCGTTGCCGGCGATTCCCACAGCAGCCCAGCCCGAATGGCTAAGGCGAGTGAACTACTACCGCGCGATGGTGAAGCTGGCGCCGATAGTCGAAGATCCGGCGCTGAGCAAGGGCGATCGCGCGCATGCCATTTACCTCGTCAAGAACTACCGTGAGCAGATCGCGCATCGGGGCCTCGGCGCGGAGATGCATACGGAAGATCCGGGAAGCCCAAACTTTACGCCCGAAGGGCTCGCGGCGGCCAAGGCCAGCGATATGGATGTGTGGTTCATGCCGGAGCGGCCCGCCGACGCGATCGACCGGTCTGGTTTGTCTGACCCGGACGAATGGTCGGCAGAACGAACCCCGGGCTCGCCGGCGTGGTCGATCGACGGATGGATGGCGATTCCGTTCCATCGCATGCCAATCCTCAATCCGCGACTGACCAGTGCGGGCTTCGGAATCTACTGCGAGTCGGGAGTATGCGCCGCGGGACTCAACTTATTGAACGGCGCGCAGCGGAAGTCGCCGGCGGACGCGGCGGAGAGCGGGCCGATCGAATTTCCTCCTGACGGCGCGACCGTCGCGATAAGGTCGTTCGGCAACGAATGGCCCGATCCGCGCACCAACTGTCCCGGCTACGAGCCGCCCAGCGGACTGGCTATTACACTTCAGCTCGGCGCCTGGATGGATACGCATCTCGGCGAATACTCAGTCGCGCGAGAGAATGCCGACGGCAGCCGCACCGCCGTCGAAGCATGCGGGCTCGATTCGACTAGCTACTCGAATCCCGATGGATACTCACAAGAGCTGGGGCGAAACGTTCTGAAGTCTTACGGCACGACCGTGGTGATTCCGCGCGCGCCGCTGGACAAGGGCGCGAAGTACGCGGTGTCGATGAGCGCGAACGGAAAGCAGTACGACTGGACTTTTTCCACCCGTCCATGATTTAGTGCGCCCGTTAACCGATGGTTATCGGGGGAGCAATTCTCCGCCGATGACCAAAAGGAGGGCGACGGCTGCCGTGAGACGCGTGGTGTTAGTGGTGGTGGCGATCTGCTGTTGCGCACTCGCCGGATGTGTCGAGTGGACAGAGGATCAGAACGGCAACTTGAAATCGGTGGGTCTGCCAGGACTGCCGGTCTGGCAGGCCAAAAAGCCTCCGCCTCCGCAAGGTCTCACCGACATGGCACTGACGCCCGACCAGGCCTCGAAAGTGAGCGGGCCCGTCCTCGTGGTGCCGCCGGATCAGCAGAACCCGCTCACGCGATATCGCTACTACGAGACCGGGCAGAATAGCTGCCAGCAGGATCTTGCGCAGCTGCAGGCGGAGACGAGAGGCAGCAACCCCGGCGGGCAGGCGCCGTATTGCACGGAAAATCCGGTTCCGCCTCCGTCGAAGGGGACCGCATTCGTCTTCTGAAATGGCCGCGTTGCTGAACGCACCGCGCGAGAGTGGCCGCCGTTGCTGAAACGACCGCAAGCTGCGCGACTGCTCGCGGTGGATCGCGAGGCGCCGGGGACCCGGCTGCTGCTGCTGGCGCGCGATGAAGCCGCAGTGGGCAGCGCCGAAGGTTCGAAACTGCGTGTCACGGATCCGAACGTCGCGGAGCGCCATGCGATCATCAGGTACGCGCGCGGCCGGTATTACCTGGTCGATCTCAAGTCCGGGCCGGGCACGTTCGTCAACGGTCGTCGGATTCGCCGGACGCAGCGGCTCAAGCACGGTGACGTGTTGCGCTTCGGTGGTGCGCCTCCGTATCGATTCATCGATCCGGATGCACAAAAGCGCCGACGCTGGCGTCGGAATCTGCGCGTCGGAGCGGCTGCGGCGATGCTGCTCGCATTCGCAGTGGCGGACCATTTCGAGAACTGGGGACTGGTTTCGGTTGCGACGCTGTCGAAGATCGTCGCGTTGGTCGAATCGAATCCTCCGTCGAAGCGAATCGAGCCTCCGATTGCGGTTGCTGCGCGCGCGCCGACTCAGCCCGCAGCACCATCGGCGCCCGCGACGATTATGCCGTCGCCTGCGGCCCGAGCCAGTACGATCGCAGTAGCCGCAGCACCCGCAGCACCCGTGGCAGCATCGACAGCGAGCGCCGGCGCTCCGGTCGCGGCGGCCAGCACATCGCCGATGACCTGGCTGGAGCGCATAAACTTCTATCGCGGCAGCAACGGGCTTCGTGCGATTCGCGACAATTCCCGGCTGAGTGCATCCGTCACCGCGCATGCGCATTACCTCTTGCTGAATTTCGCCGACGATATCCGCGGCGCCAAGCCGATCCCCGCTGATGCATACGACGAGAAGTCCGGCAAGAGCGGCTACTCTGTCGAAGGCGCCGGGGTGGCGCAGAATCTTCAGCTCGCATGGGGATGCAGCACGTACGATGCGACGCAGCAGATCGATCGTTGGCTCGAGGGACCGTTTCATCGGCTCCCGATGCTCGATCCTTATCTGGCGGACGTCGGCTACGGCGAAGTGTCGGAAGACGGATGCTGGGTTGCCGCGCTGCGATTGCCGCCGCCGCCGGAGGACGTGAAGCCGTATCGGCGCGCGGTCGAATTTCCACCGGAGGGAGCGGACATAGCGCTGGAATGGATAGGGCTCGAGGAGCCAGACGCGCTTGCGAGCTGCAGCGGCTACGAGCGCCCGGTCGGGCTTCCGATCACATTGCAGATCGGACGGCTGACGCAGACCAGACTCACCAATCATTCTCTCACCGAGGACGGCAAGCCGATTGAGTACTGTGCATTCGACGCGCCCAGCTATCGCAATCCAAATCCCAGGGAGCAGGAATTCGGCCGCTGGAACTTGCGCAACGCCGGCGCGATCGTGTTGGTGCCACGCGCTCCGCTTCGGCCAGGCTCGCACTATCAGATTTCGGTCACGACCAACGACGTGACCTACGCATGGAGTTTCACCGTCGCGCGGACGTCGGAGACAACGTTCAGCGCGAGCGCGAGCTTCCCGACCCCGGAACCGATCGCGACGATCGGCGCAACGCCGTTCCCGTCTGCGCGCCCTCGCCGCGCCATGAGCGCTTCGCATCGCGCTGCGCCAGCGCCAGCCGCGTCGGCGATAATATCGGAGGTTCGGCCGCCGATCCTTGCGCCGCCACCTTTGCCGATGCCGGAACCTGCCCCCGAGATGTCCAGCCCAGGCACGAATTGGTTGGGCACCGTGAACCTCTATCGCTCGGTGCTCAAGCTGCAGCCGGTGGAAGAGGATCCTGCGCTGAGTCAGGGCTGCAGGGATCATGCGAAATATCTGGTGACGAACTACGGGTCGACTTTGGCGTCAGGCATAAACATCGGAAGTCTCATGCATACGGAGAACGAATCGAAGCCTGGCTATACGCCCGACGGCATCAAGGCCGCGCGCGCCAGCGACGTCATGTTCCAGCCTTCACAGAGGTTCTCTGACGACCAGCGAATGACCAGGGCAGTCCAGTTCTGGATCGCGGGACCGTTCCATCGCCCGTCGCTCTCGAACCCTGACCTGCGCCAGGTTGGATTTGGCGAGTACTGCGACGAAACAGTTTGCGCCGCCGCGCTTGATTGGCGCAGCGATCTCGAGCCGCCGCTCCCGGGCGGCCACCCGTACGCAACCCCGGTCGAGATTCCGCCCGACGGCGCGACCGTCAAGCCGAGCGGGTTTGGCGGCGAGTGGCCGAGCCCCACATCGACCTGTCCGGGGTACCCGTCCAACGCGTCCGCAATCACCATCCAGGTCGGCATCAACATGAAGGCGACGGTCACCGATGCTTCTATGACTCAGATGACCGGCGCTGCGGCGGGAACGAAAGTCGGAACCTGCGCCTACGATTCCCAGAGCTACACTAATCCCGATCCTGGCACTCAGGCGCATGGCCGCGAGGTGCTCCGGGCTTTCGGCGAGGCAGTCATGATGGTGCGGGACCGGCTCTCCGCCGGACAGACTTACCGAGTCGACATGACTGTCAACGGCAAGCCGTATACGTGGAGCTTCACCGCTGCTCCATGAGAGGGAACTAGCGCTGGAAATTCACCGCGATGATTGTCGCGATCGAATCGAGCGCGCTGTCGGGCGTCGCAATCACGAGCTCGCCGACCGGATCCTGGTTGAACAGCATATCGACCGCGGCGATTCGCTTGCGCACCTTGAGCGAAATCGTACTTGCCAGCGGACGCACGTCGCCGACGTGCCGCACCCTGACGCCGCGCACCGAGATGGACTCGTACGGCTTCATCAGCACGTGCAGATAGACCCGGTTACCGCGGCGCGTTGACGGTCCGTAAAACTGCCACGGCTCGAGTCCGGGGTCGGTGCCGACGATCGCCTCGTTGTTGCGGTCCATCCAGCTGCCAATCGCGTCGAGCCGCTCGACCTGTTCGGGCGCAAGTGCGCCGTCGCCCATCGGGCTTACGTTGAGCAGCAGATTTCCACCCTTGCCCGCCACTTCGCACAGAGTATGGATCAGCGACCGGATCGATTTGAGGTCCTTGTCCGACGGGTTGTAGCCCCAACTGTTGTTAATCGTCAGGCAGGTTTCCCACGGTCCTTGCGGCGGCTGGGGCGGAACGGCCTGTTCTGGGGTCTGATAGTCGCCGTAACCCGGGATGCGATCATTGATGACGACCTCGGGCTGGAGCGAGCGGATCATCTCGACGAACTCGCGCGACTTCCATTCCTCGGGCGTGCGTTCCCATCCGCCGTCGAACCAGAGCAGATCGATCTTGCCGTAGTTGGTCAGCAGCTCGCGCATCTGGGCGAACATGAAGTTTACAAACCGATCCCACTGTTCCGGCGTCGAGCGGCGCCAGTTGCCCCACTTATAGGGCTTGTCCGAGTCGAGAAATGCCGGGTAGTCGGGATGATGCCAGTCGATAAGTGAGTAATACAGTCCGACCTTCAGGCCCTCGGCGCGGAACGCATCTGTATATTCGCGAACTATATCACGCTTGAATGGCGAATACTCAATCGAATAGTCAGAATGCTTCGTATGGAACATCGAGAAACCGTCGTGATGCTTACTGGTCAGGACTGCGTATTGCATCCCGGCGCGTTTTGCCGTCCGCGCCAGCGCGCGCGCATCCCATTTTGCCGGATTAAACGTCCTGGCGGTCGAGTGATATTCGTCAACCCCGAGGCTTTGCCCATGCGGCAGCGCGCCGACGCCTCCGACCAGCGGCCACGACAGCTCGAGTCCGCGCTGGCTGCAATGCCCCCAGTGGATGAACATTCCGAATCTTGCCTGGTTGAACCACGATTCCATAGCGGCGCATTCTCGCCTTCATCCGATGCGTTTGTCCATACCGGGCCGGGCATTGGCGCCGTCGGCTTCGCCTGGTTCGATGATCGACGCCCGGATTGGAGCGGTTCGGCTCTTGCGGATCGGCGACGCCTCGAATACTTCCATGTAAGACTGTTGGAATAACCCGATGCATGGACGTTTGATTGTCCGTGCGAATGCGAGTGGATAAAATGAAACGCAACTCCTTTAGATTATCGTGTCTTGCCGTCGTGGCGGTGCTGGTGCTTGCCTCGGCTTGCAAAGGCGCAACGGATGGACTCCCAGTGAGAAACACAGGTCATTACGCAATCATCGAGACCGAACGCGGCACCATAATCGTCGAGCTTTACCCGGCAGTCGCACCCAAGACGGTCGCGAATTTCGAGACGCTGGTGAACAAGGGCTTCTACAATGGCCTGACCTGGCATCGCGTCGTGCCCGACTTCGTGGTGCAGGGCGGAGATCCTGACGGGACCGGAGCCGGTGGACCGGGCTACACCGTGCCGGGCGAGATCAACGCCAGCGAGCATCACCTGCGCGGCAGTCTGGCGACCGCGCGCACGGGCGACGAAGTTAATCCGCAACGCGTGTCCAGCGGCAGCCAGTTCTACATCTGCCTCGAGCCGCAGCCGGGACTCGACGGCCAATACACCATCTTCGGCGGCGTGATTAAGGGCATGGACGTGGTCGATCAGATTCAGAAGGGCGACCACATGAAGAAGATCACGCTCGCGAAGGAGCCGCCCAAGTAGCCGCGGCGCGTCGCAAATGACGGATTCACGAAGCGGGCACCCCCGTCGGGCGGGGCCCTACTTCACCGTTGACCTGCATCTCCACACCAACCGCGGCAGTTCGGACTCGAACCTGGCGCCGAAAGACCTGGTCGATCGCGCGCGTGCGATCGGAATCGGCGCGGTCTGCATCACCGAGCACGACAACATGTGGGATTCCCGCGAGATCGAGGCGCTGGCGGCCGGCTCGGGCGTGATTTTTATGCGCGGGATGGAAGTCACGACCGACCTGGGGCATGTCGGCGCGTTCGGGCTCGAGCGGTACGTCGGAGGAATCTACAAGCTCGCCGAACTGCGGCGGGTGGTGAACCTCGAAGGCGGGATACTGATCGCGAATCATCCGTTCCGCTACAAACTCGACCCGCGCTTTTCGTTCATCAACCCGGGCTCAGAACCGATCGATCCGACTTATCCGGACCGCGCGGCCAAGCTCGAAATCTTCGCGATGGTCGATGCGATCGAGGTGCTCAACGGCGCGTGCGGCGAGGACGAGAACCTGTTCGCGCTCAAGGTCGCGCGTCATCTCGGGATGGCGGAGGTGGCGGGCTCGGACTCGCATTCCGCAGGCTCGGTGGGATGCGTGACGACGCTGCTCGACGGGCCAATCAAGGACGAACGCGGGCTTATCGACGCGATCCAGTCGCGGCGATGCCGCGCGGGTCGCGGCCTGCTGAAGAGCGCGCTGGCGCCTTTCGAGCTGTCGGCACCTGCCAGTTAGCTCGCTAAAAAGCCTTGAAATAAAAGCATTTTCCTCTGGTTCGCCCTATCGCTGGATTTGAGAGGAAATATGGCTGAATATCGGCACTAGACTGCTCCTAAAAACACTTGATTTAATTAATATTTCCTCTCAAAATGCTATTGGGGTAGATTTGAGAGGAAAGTGCCTTGAAGCTGAAAGAACTCACCGCTGAGCAGCGCAGAATCGCAGTCGATACTGCCCAGCTTTACGAGCATTTGCTCGAGCTTCAAGCCGAGCGGCAAGCATTTCGCGGCGGATTGCATTGGAAGAGAGTACTCGGCCACGATTACCTGGTCCGCACGATTGGCCGCCACAGAGGTAATCGATCTCTCGGGCCGCGCTCGCCCGAGAGCGAGGAAGCTTACCGCGAATTTACCGAAACTAAACGCGAGCTCGACGAGCGGATTCGATCGATCAATCAAGAAGTCGCGCGCCAGGCCAGGTTCTGCGTCGCCGCGGGAGTGAATCGAGTTCCGCGGATTGCGGCCGACATAGTAAGGTCGCTAGATGCCGGCGGGCTGCTGGGCAGCCATCTGATTATTCTCGGCAGTCACGCGATCTATGCCTACGAAATGGCGGCGGGCGTGCAGCTCAAAGCCGGACTTCTGCAAACCGAAGATCTCGACACGCTGCTGAACACCAAGGCTGAAATCGAACTGGCCGGCTCGATACGAAGTTCAGGCCTCCTCGGAATCCTGCAGCGCGTGGACAGAACCTTCAAGGCTCAACGGAAAAGGTCATTTCGCGCTGTCAACGCGAAGGGCTTCATGGTCGACTTGATCCGGGCGCCAATCGATTCCGCTGGCGGCCTCACCAGCATTGGCAGCGGACCCGATCTGATTGCGCAACCCCTGCACGGCCTCGAATGGCTTGGCGCGGCGCCGCGAATGACCCAAATCGTGATCGCCGACAATGGCTTCCCGGTCAGGTTTGTGGTCCCTGAGCCGCGCGTGTTCGCATTGCACAAGCTGTG
>NZ_JBEKFG010000022.1:0-42951 GCF_050013435.1 Binatus sp. (SeqCode)
CAGCCCGCGCGGGGCAGGTGGGATTCCGATCAAGTCGAACTGGCCGAGCAGCTTGTTGTCCGACGCCATCTCGCGCTCGCCCTGGAAGACGCGAATCGTGACCGCGGTCTGATTGTCTTGCGCGGTCGAGAACACCTGGCTCTTGCGGGTGGGGATGGTCGTGTTTTTCTCGATGAGCTTGGTGAACACGCCGCCGAGCGTTTCGATTCCGAGCGACAGAGGAGTCACGTCGAGCAGCAGGACGTCTTTGACTTCGCCCTTGAGCACGCCCGCCTGAATTGCGGCGCCGATCGCGACCACCTCGTCGGGGTTGACGCCCTTATGTCCCTCTTTGCCGAACAGGCGCTTCACGCGCTCCTGCACCGCGGGCATCCGGGTCATGCCGCCGACCAGGACGATCTCGTCGATCTCGCTCGCCTTGAGGCCGGCATCGCGAAGCGCGGTCACGCATGGTGCGTCGAGCCGGTCGAGCAGGTCGGCGCACAGCGCTTCGAGCTTGGCGCGCGACAGCTTGATATTGAGATGCTTGGGGCCGGACTGATCCGCGGTGATGAAGGGCAGATTGATGTCGGTCTCGGTCACGGTGGACAGCTCAGTCTTGGCCTTCTCGGCGGCTTCCTTGAGCCGCTGCAGCGCCATCCGATCTTTGCGCAGATCGAATCCCTGGTCCTTGCGGAATTCGTCGGCCAGGTAATCGATGACCCGCTGATCGAAATCTTCGCCGCCCAGGAAGGTGTCGCCGTTGGTCGCCTTGACCTCGAAGACTCCCTCGCCCAGTTCAAGAATTGAAATATCGAACGTGCCGCCGCCGAGATCGAACACGGCGATCTTCTCGTCCTTCTTCTTGTCGAGACCGTAGGCCAGCGACGCCGCCGTCGGCTCGTTGATGATCCGCAGCACGGTAAGGCCCGCGATGCGGCCCGCATCCTTGGTGGCCTGGCGCTGGCTGTCGTTGAAATACGCGGGCACGGTGATAACCGCCTCGGTGACTTTCTCACCGAGATAGTCCTCGGCGGTCTGCTTCATCTTCTGCAGAACGAACGCCGAAATTTCCGCCGGGCTATATTTCTTGCCGCGGAGTTCGACGAACGCCGCGCCATCGTCGTTCTTCACGACCTTGTACGGCAGCACCTTGAGCGCCTTCTGAACTTCCGCGTCATCATAGCGCCGGCCCATCAGGCGTTTGATTGCGGACACCGTATTGGTTGGATTGGTGATCGACTGGCGCTTGGCGATCTGGCCAACCAGCCGCTCGCCTGCTTCTGTAAATGCGACGACCGACGGCGTCGTGCGACTGCCCTCGGAGTTGGCGATGACTACGGGGTCGCCACCCTCCATGATCGCGACGCAGCTATTCGTCGTGCCCAAGTCGATGCCGATAACTTTTGCCATTTTCCTAAAGATCCTCTGATGTTGAGATAATCATGCTTCAATCGTTTTCAATGCCGGAGGCATCGCTTTCGCCTCCGTTTCGCTTTTCAGAATCGGTCACGCTCTGCTTCGCAACCGAGACGCGGGCCGGACGCAAAACCCGGTCACCGATCAGATAGCCGCGATGGAATTCATCGACGACGGTGTTCGGCGGATGCACCTGCGACGCCACGTGATCGACCGCCTCATGCCGATTGGGATCGAATGCCTGGCCGACCGACTGCAGCGGTGTCACGCCTTGCGCACGCAGGAAATCGATCAGCGCCCGCACTGTCATCTCGACGCCATCGACGATCGTCCTGGCGTCATTGCCATCGCGGGCGGCCGCGAGCGCGCGCTCGAGGTTGTCGATGATCGGCAGCAGGTCGCGGAGAATCGCCTCGCGCTGAATGCGGATCGATTCCTCGCTCTGCTGGCGGATTCGCTTGCGCGCATTTTCAGAGTCGGCGAGCGTGCGAAGATACTTGTCCTTCAGCTCGGCGATTTCCTTGTCTTTTTCGGCGATCTGCGCGCGTAAGGGATCCAGTTCGCTGTTGATCCCCGCCGAGGTATGGGTGCCCTCGCCGTGCGCTGATTCAGCGCCAGCGTCTGCCTGCTCGCCACTCCCGTCCATGGCGGGATTTCCGTCCTGGGGCTGCTTGTGTCGCTTGCTCATTTAATAAAACCGCACCGAAATTAAACGTAAGCATGATTTATGCGTGTGCCAGTGCCGGCAATGGCGGAATCGTTGGATTTTCGCCGATTTTTGCGGGTCGGCGCGGCCTGCAAACCCAGGGGCAATGAAGGGAGCGGCGAAGCGGGGGGATTCTGTTGCAATGCGCCCATACACCCGATGACCGTTATTCCCCGGCGGTGCTTATCGGCGCTAGACATGATGGCGGTAGTTCTGGTAAGACGCGTGGTTCAAGGGCGGGAAATGTGCCAACGAGCGTATACGGCTTTATCGGCAACGTGGAGCGTGAGAATCATTTCCAATTGCACGGAAGCGAATTTAAGCCGAGATTTGCATCCGCCGCAGACTACGAGACCGCGGCCATTGCGTTCCTTGCTGGTCCATTGGCTGGTAGGATGGAGTGCGTGAGGCGTAACGGCGATACCATCCGCTTCGACCCGGTGACGAATGAATTCGCGATTTGCGACCGTGATAGCGTGCTAAAAACCTATTACAGACCCAATCCGGCCATCCACCATCAGAAGGATAATACCGCTTATTTTAAGGGGCAGTGCAAAAAATGAAACACTTATGTCCAGTATGCGGTTACCGTGACCTGCCACGGCCTGCGCGGGAGGATTTGATCTGCCCTTGCTGTGGCACCCATTTCGGCTACCACGATTATGCGACCGGACATGCAGAGCTGCGTCGCAGGTGGATCGCGGATGGTGCGCATTGGTTTAGTCGCGCGCAAGCAGCGCCACCGGGCTGGGACGCCGAAACCCAACTCAGCGAAGCGGGGCTGATTCCCTATGAGGTGACCGGCACTACAGAAGAATCTCGTATTGATTTCCCAGCAGATTCCCCAGCAGATTCTTCAAATTCATGGACTTCATGGACCTTGACTGGGAACCCTAACGCCATGGCCGCTTAGTCTACATGCCGAAACTGTTGATTTTTGCGGCTTGCGAGAAGGCCATCGTTGACGAGCAAAGCAAGGTGGTTTCGCTGCTATCCCTGATCGAGAACATAAACGTTCAGTTCAAGCCTGGCGCTCCCCCTCCTCCGTCGAATGCCGCAATTCCAATGCCGTGGGCGGTAGTTTCGATTTTTAAAGCGACCCCTGGCGATGTCGGAAAGACATTTGAGCAGCGCATGATAATGGAGGATGGTTCCGCTACAGTACTGCTTCAAAGTCCGGTCGCGGAATTTAGCCTAAAGCAAGAAGGGGCGACGCATAGAATCATCACCCAACTTAACGGGATGCATATCGGGACCGCCGGGTCTCGCTTGCTCAAGTGCTACTTACGCGAGAAAGGCGCTCCCGATTGGCGCGAGGTTGCGAGTTACCCGATAAGCGTCCTGTGGCAGATGACGCCAGCCACCCTCCAGTAGCACGCCCATAAGGATCCGCCCTTGGCTTGATCGCTCTGAAGAGGGGACTCAGTACTCCATCAAGCGCGACAACGCGCGCGCAGTGTACTCGACCAGCGGTATCACCCGGTCGTAGTCCATCCGCACCGGACCCACGATCGCCAGGCTGCCCAGCGCGCTGGAACCACTGGCGTACGACGCCGCAACCACGCTCAACGACGACAGGCGCGGGTCGTAGTTCTCGGAGCCTATCGACACGGTCAGCCCGGCGTGGGTCAGACTGCGCTCGAGCAATTCGAGCAGCGCGGTTTTATCGTCGAGCGCGCGCAACAGCTCGCGCATCTTGCCGCGATCCGAGAACTCCGGCTGCTCCAGCGCCTGCAGGCTGCCCTCGACGTAAAGCTCCGGACGCCCGACGTAGTCCGCAATCGCCTCGCCCAGGGCAAGCGCGTCGTGCATGAAGCGATCGTAGTTGGCCCGCTCCTGGCGCAGTTGCGCCTCGATCCAGCGGCGCGCCTCGTCGAGCGTCCGTCCTTCGAGTGACTCGTTGAGGTAGCGCGCCATGCGATCGAGTTCGTCCTGCGAATGGTCGCGCTCGGTATCGACAATCCGGTTCTGCATCGCGCCTTTGGCGGCGACGAAAACCGCCAGCACTTGCTTGTCGCGCAGGCGCACGAAGTTGACGCGCTCGAGGATCAAGGCCTCCAGCCGCGGCGCCATCACCAGCGCCGCCTGTCCCGTCAGGATCGAGAGCAGCCGCGGTGTGTCGCGCAGGACTTCGCCGAGGTTGCGCACGGCGGTC
Source organism: Binatus sp. (SeqCode) (assembly GCF_050013435.1). Lineage (GTDB taxonomy): Bacteria > Desulfobacterota > Binatia > Binatales > Binataceae > Binatus. The sequence continues at coordinate 4,260 of NZ_JBEKFG010000022.1, forward strand.
GAATAATGGAGCTCAATCTGCGCGCGATCCTCGAAGCCGATCCTGGTCGCCGCGGCCAGATGATCGACGTAATAGCGAAACGCCTTCTCGGTCGGGACCCTGCCCGCCGAGGTGTGCGGCTGACGCAGGTAACCGCCGTCTTCCAGCTCGGCCATCATGTTGCGCACCATCGCGGCGCGCACGCCCAGTTGATGGCGCGCGACGATCTGCGCCGAACCGACAGGCTCGGCGGTCGAGATGAATTCCTGCACCGCCGCGAGGATCAACGCGTGCTGCCGGTTCGAGAGCGGGTTGCTTTCAGATTCCTGCGTCATCTCGTTGGCGCTGGCGCGCGAAGTTCATTTCTCACTCTTTCAATTGGTCCAACTATCCGCGGCGCAGCGCTTGTTTCAATTGTGTTACGCATCCAGCGATACATTCAAGCACCATGGTGACGCAATCGCATCGATTTCAGCCGTGGCGAGCCGGTTTTCAGTGACATAGGATCGATCCCGATGGCGCGAAAAGCCAAAATTATCCAGCCGCGGCGCCGATATGTCCCGGTGGTGCCCACTGATGCGTCGTGGTTCGAGAGCGACAGCTACGACCGGCGCACGTGGAATGAAATCGTCGCCGACGCTCCCTCGATCGCCGATCTCGCTGAAACCGGCGGGCGGCTGGTCCCTCATTTCGGCGCACTGGTGCAGGATCTCTTTTTCGCATTGTTCAAGATGAATCCGGTCTTCCGCAACTCCGCCGACGTGCGCCACGCGGCCGCGCTCAACCGCACCATCCTCGAGCAAATCGTCCCGTCAGCGCCGTTCCAGGCGCTGCGATCGCGCACCGCACTCGAAGAAGACAAGGCCGCGATCGCCGCGATAGTGATGAGCGAGCATGCGCTCGAGATGATTAAATCCGAGGAGCTCATCAATCGCGGTGAGATGCTCGATCTGTGGGATCTTGCGCGCCAGGAGCAGGATCTCGAAGCCCGTGCCGAGGCGATGAAGGCCGTCAACGATATCCAGGAATCGAAAGACAACGAAAACCAATCCGATCCCGGCGAAGAAAAAAAAGAGCGGGCAACGAAAACGCAAAAAGAACTCGCGGAGATGGCCGATGCGGCCGAACGCGCGGCCAAGGTCTCCGAGGCGCGGCTCAATCAGAAGTCGCGGCAGTTCGAAACGCAACTCAAGGGCGCCGATCAGAGCGCGCTCAAGCGCATGCAGCTCAAGACCGCCGAGCTGGCCCGGGAAATCGATCAAGCCGCCGAGGACAGTCACGACTTCAGCCGCGAATTCGGCCAGGGCGGACGCGTCGCGGCCGGTGCGCGCCTTGAGCTCGGGCGGCGGCTGGCGCGAAACAAAAAACTCGGCGAGCTGGCGCGGATGGTCGGGCGGTTCAAGCAGGACGCGCGCGCGCTGAAGCGCAAAACGCTCGAGCGCGGCGTCGCTGAAGCCTACGACATCGAGCTCGGCAGCGAGCTCGGACGCCTGATTCCCGCCGAGCTGCTCGCGATGCATCATCCCGTGCTCAAGCGCGATTTCCATCGCCGCGTGCTCGAAGGCGCCGTCCTTCAGTACCGGCTGCGCGACGACGAGCAAAAGGGCAGGGGCCCGATGATCGTGTGTATCGACGTGAGCTCCTCGATGCAGGGCGACAAGGAGATGTGGTCCAAGGCCGTAGCGCTGACGCTGATGGATATCGCGCGGCGCCAGCGCCGGCTGTTCCGCGCCGTTATGTTTTCCTCGGGCGACGTGAGCCTCAAGGTGCTCGACCTCAATCGCGAGCGGCGCTATCAGCCCGACTTGAACAAAGTCGTCGAGATGGCCGAGTACTTCCCCGGCGGCGGCACCGACTTCGAGGCGCCAATCGACGCGGCGGTCGAACTGCTTGGCGAAAAGAAACTCAAGCGCGGTGACATCGTGATCATCACCGACGGCGAATCGCAGGTGAGTCCGGATTGGCTGGCGCGGCTGCGCGAGCGCAAGCACGAACTGGATTTCTCGATCTTTGCGGTGCTGGTTGACGTGGGCTCGGCGGAGATGTCGTCGCTGGCGCAGTTCGCGGATCGGATTACCTCGGTCAAGCGCATCAGCGACGAGCACGCGCGCGACATCTTCGTGCAAATGCAATCATGAAGCCGGCCGCCCGCGAAGTCGTTCTCGAGCCTGTCGATCGGCGCAATTACCGCCAGCTGTTCATAATGCAGCTTCGGCCCGAGCAGACCAGTTTCGTCACGCCGCCGCGATGGACGCTCGCGCGATGCTACGTGCGGCTGTTCGGCGACCAATTCGAGCATCTGCCGCATCTCATCGTGGCCGTAGGCGAGGTGGTAGGATACTCGACCACCGTATGCGACCCTGCCAGCGCTGACGATTATTGGATCGACGACATCATGATCGACGCGGCGCATCAGGGTAAGGGCTACGGACGCGCCGCAGTCGTGGAGACGATCAAGATGATCGTCGCGCGCTATCCGCGATGCCGCGCCGTGCAGCTAACCTGCTTTCGCACTAACACCAACGCCGCGACACTGTACAAGAGCATCGGCTTCGAGCCGACGGGCGGAATCGATGAAGAATTCGGCGAGCCTAACTACAAGCTCTCCGGCGCCGCGCTCGCAAAGTTTCGGGAGTAGCACATCGACATCTCGGCAGGCTCAGACAAAAGGAAGGGCCGGTCGAGGACGTCCGGCCCTTCATCATTCACAGTGTGCTGATCGCGCGCTATGCGGCCGACGCCATCTGCATCACGCCGAGCTGCTGATACCACGACTCGGTGCGATCGTTGATCAGATCGATTTGCCGCAGGCATGGAATGATCGTATCGACGAACAGGAACGAGTTGAACTGCTTTTCCATGTCGTTCTCCGCCGCCGCCCACGCCGGGTTGCGATGCAGCTCGTCCTCGATGTCCTTGATCGAGATGCCAACTTCCTCGAACACGTCCGTGCCCGACAGGAAGCCGTCCTTCGGTTTGCCGTCAACGACCTTGGTCACCATCATGTCGCACGCCGTGAAGGCGAAGTCCTCGAGATCCTTCTTGTCCTTGCCCTTGAGCTTGGTCACGGCGTCGCGCAGCGCGAGCATCCCGAAGCCGATGTGGCGCGCCTCGTCCTTCATGATGTACTCGAGCAGTTCCTTGAGCAGCTCGTCCTTGGTCTCGCGCTGCATGAAACGGAACGCCGCGATCGCCAGTCCCTCGGCGACGATTTGCATCCCGACGTATTTCGGCTCCCAGCGATCGTGCTCCAGGACTGCGCGCAGCAGGCGCTCCAGCGTGGGATCGATCGGGTAGATGCGATCGAGCTTGGTGATGTACTTGCGGAAGCCTTCCACGTGACGCGCTTCATCGAAGACCTGCGCCGCCGCATTCATTTTGGCGTCGAGGTCCGGCACCGCGTCAACCAACTGTCCGCAGACCATCAGCGCGCCTTGCTCGCCGTGCAGGAATTGCGAGAGCCGCCACGCGGCGAACTTGCGGCCGAGCTGGTACTTGTTCTCCTCGCTGAGCGATTTATAAAGCTCGGTCTGGAACATCGGCATCATGGTCATGTCGAGAACTTCTTTCTCGATCGGGCGGTCCCAGTTGATTGTCGTCGAGACGTTCCACTGATCGCGCTTGGCGTTCTCGTACAGCTTATCCATCTGCGGGAACTTCACGCTGTAGTCCCAGTGGAAAATGCTTTCGAGCGGTGTGCTGACAACGGTGCGTTCTTGAGCCATCGTGACAATCCTCCAGATTCAAGGGGCGCCGAGCCGTGCCGCGCGCTCGAGTCCGCCCAGGGCAAAATTTACGGTGACGTTTTTCAGTTCCGCGTGGGAAAGATCGCCGCTGGCGAGCAGCCATGAAATCGCCTGCGACAACATCCCGATCGTGAGATGCGCAATCGCATCGGCGTGCTCACCGACCGCGGGAGCCAACTCGTCGCGCAGGTCGTCGATGAATACGTCGTGGACGCGGACCATCAGATCCAGAAATGCAGGGCTGTGGCCGAACACTATCCGAAACAGTTCGGGCGCCTCGGCCGCCGCGTCGAGAATCGTATCGATCGTGATTTTGAGCTTCTCGGCGGGCGTATGGACCCCAGCCTTCGCCTCGGCGAGTTCGCGCCGCAATTCGGCCGCGCCATGCTCGATCAGCTCGATAAAAATTTCGTTCTTGGTCTTGAAGTGCAGGTAGAAGGTGCCCAGCCCGACGTCGGCTTCAGTCGCGATGTCGGCGATTCGCGTCTGATGGTACCCCTTCCTTGAGATGACGCATTCGGCCGCCTCGATCAGATCGACACGCGTCTTCTCACGGCGCCGATCGAATCGATTCGGAGCATCGCTTAGTTCTCGATTAACTTGACCCACTAATCCAGCTATTAATCGAAAATGAATCGTGAGTCAATTACGATTACTGATTCATTACTGAATATAGATTCATGAATGAGATACCCCTCAGGATCGGCCAACCAAGCCGATTCATTAGAGAATTTCGAAATCAGTGGGACTCAAATCAGGCGGTCGGCGGCTGGAAAAGAGGGGGATTGTAAGCAACTTGATACCAGCCCATAAAAGTCCCTGTGAGTACGCGAAAAGGCGTGATTAAGGGCAAGCCTTATTCCTAGCATCGATGTCTATATAGATCATCTTTGGCTATGCCACTGACTTTGCCGCTGAGTGGATCATACGGATGGGCGCGAATGCGAGCGGCGTCTTCCGCGCGTTTTTTTAATTCCAAGATGATCCGCCGAGGAAAAAACGCAACGGAGAAAGAAATTGTCCAGACCACGATGGGGGCATGGCCGCGAATCGGGATGCCGCAAAAGTCGAGGAAAGCCCAAGACCCAATAATCAACACAAATGCAATCCCAGGGAGCGCAAATCGGAAGAGGTCGAAACCGGCACTGACCTCCTGACCAGTTGCGCGAAATGCGTTATGCCAGCGCAGTTCCCACGCCGTGATGCTGACCATCAAATACCCAACGCTTGCGCCCACCATTGCTGTAAACAGAAGCTCTTTCATTACCGTTGCTTGGTCTGCGTGAAGCGGTGCCTACTCGTCAGAAGGAGCGGCAAAACCGCTATGGCGCGCCACCCGCGGAACCACCGGATTGGTCGGGAGATTCATCGGGCGGCGCGCTCCCGGCGCCGGTGTCTTGAGTGGTCTCGGGCAGGATCACCGGCTCGGGGAAATCCACCGTGACGTTGCAACACAGCAGGTAACTGCTGCCCGCCCGGGGTTGAGCGTTGTAGGCCTGAAGCGACCCATCGGCTTGCACCTTGACCGCCTGGTAGCTGCTCGAGCCCGACTGACGCTCGATCTGAAAGACGTAGTAAGCGCCGCGATCGAGCGGCTCTGGCGGTCCTTCCTCGGGTAGTATCTGCGTGAAGTGCGGGGGCAGTTTCGCGTACTCGATATTGTTGAGCGTGTACTTGGCCGCCCCGACGCCGGTGATCGAACCAAATGTGCCTTCGTCGGCTTTGAACTCCCAGATCGGTACGCCGCCATCGAATCGCACCACCGACTCGGTATGCGACGCGTCACGCTGATGGTTCGCGATCACTTCGGCGCCGAAGTACTTGATTACGGTCGCGCGTGCGAGCGCATCGCCGGGGCGCCGGTAGCTGATCGCGACGTTGGCGATTGGAGGCGGCAGCGGCTCACCTTCGTTGGCGTAGGCCGCATCGTCGAGATCGGTGTCGTCGCCGGAACCCCACAGCGACTTGACCTGCGAGCATCCCTGCGTCGTCAGCGCGAGCGTCAAAAGCAGTGCGACCGGCCACAGTAGCAGTCGGCATTCACGGATCGGTGTGCGGTCGACGGTTCTCATCGCCATCTCGATAGTCGAGTCCGACCGCAAATTGCAATCGCTTTGTAAGTAGGCATGTCTATCGGGTAGTCTCTGCGGCCTGTGTCAAACCAGGATTTGAGCGAGAAGATTGGCCTTCGTCCCCTGTTAATCTACGCGCAGGCGCAGACCGGCCTCAACCTGTGCGCGACTCTGCTCGGGCTTCACCTGCTCTATTTCTATACCGATCGCAACGGGCTCTCTCCATCGCTGGCCGGGCTTGCATTCTTCCTGGCGCTCGTGGTCGACGCGCTGACCGACCCGTTGGTTGGCAATATATCCGATCGCGCGCGCTTCAAGTCGGGACGGCGCCGGCCGTTTTTTATCGCGTCAATTCCGATGGCGGTCTGCTACTACCTGCTGCTCTCGCCGCCGCCGCTGCGGGGCGCGGGGCTGTTTGCGTGGTTTATCGGTTTCTATTTCCTGATGCTCACGTCGCGGAAGTTCTTTGAAACCGCGTACGGCGCGCTGATGCCGGAACTCACGCTCGACTACGACGAACGCACCAAGCTCTCCACCTTCCGCCAGCTGCTGGGCACGGTCGGCGACATCAGCGGAGCGCTGTTGCCATTTGCTGCCTCGTACCTGTTCGCGCGCGGCACTGATTTCAAAGTCACCGGCGCGATCTGCGGTCTGGTGGTCGCCGGCGGTGCGATGCTCGCGTATGCGGGTCTTCGCGAACGCGCGGAATTTTCCACGCGCGAGCGTTCCAGGCTGTTCGCGTCGCTCAAATCGGTCGCAGGCAATCGGCCGTTTGTCATTCTGCTGATCGCGACCACGCTGGCCGTGATGGCCATCAACATTCCGACCGTCCTGATGCGGTTCCTGGCCACCTACTGGTATCACGACGAGAACGCGGCGGCGCGATGGTTGATGGCGTACTTCGTCGGATCGGCGGTCTCGTATCCGTTCTGGTTCAGGATCACGGTCAGGTTCGAAAAAAAGCCGGCCTTTGTGGTCGCGATGATCTGCAACGCGCTCGGCTCGTTGCTGTTGATGCTGATGACCCGGGAAAGCACTTGGGCGCTTTATTGTTTGATGGCGTTCAGCGGATTCTCGGCCATCGGGATTTGGGTCACGCAAATTTCGGCGTCGGCGGACGTGATCGAATGGGACCAGGAGCGCACCGGCCAGCGCCAGGAGGGCGCCTACGGCGGGATCACCTCGATGTCGATAAAGATGGCGCTCGCGGTTTCGCTGCTGCTGGTCGGCCCGGTCCTGAGCTGGGTCGGTTACAAGCCCGGCGTCGGCGGGATCACGGAGCAAGCGGGGGAGAATCTGCGCTCGCTCTTTGCGCTCGGTCCCGCGTCGCTCTACTTGCTCAGTGCGCTGGTTTTCACGCGCTATCCAATCACCCGCGAGAGCCATCGCGCGATGCGCGATCGGCTCGCCGCGCGCAACGCCGCCGCCGAACAAGAGGAAAAGGCGAAGTCCACCGCCTAGGCTCTCCGCCATAGTTCATCCCGCCGTCGCGGAAACAAAAAGGGCCGCGGGTTCATCACCCCCGGCCCTCTACCGATCAATATAGTTGTCGCGATCAGCCCAGCAGGGACTTCGCCACGGTCTCGCGATGCACCGGGGCGTTGCCGAAATTGGCTTCTCCCGCCAGCGCGCGCCGATGATACAGGTGCATGTCGTGCTCCCAGGTGAATCCGATGCCGCCGTGCACCTGGATCGCCTCCGACGTGACGTTCTTCGCCATGTCGGACGCGTACGCTTTCGCCATCGGCACCGCAGTCGCCGCCTCTGCGGCATTGGTGTCCACGGTCCAGCATGCGTAGTAGGTCAGCGAGCGCGCGTTCTCGACCGCGACCATCATGTCCACGCACTTATGCTTGACGGCTTGAAACGATCCGATCGGCTTGCCGAATTGCACGCGCGTCTTGGCGTATTCGACCGACATGTCGAGCGCCCGCTGCGCCGTCCCGACCATCTCGGCCGCCAGCCCCGCGGTTGCGATGTCGAGTGTGCGCCGCAGGATCGGCCATCCCTCGCCTTCCTTGCCGATAAGTTCGGAGGTTTTCACATTGTCGAACTTCACGTGGCATAGCCGCCGCGTCATATCGACCGTCTTGAGCTGGGTGATCGCGAGGCCTTTCGCGGTGGTGGGAACGGTCAGAATCGTAATTCCTTTTTCGCCGCTGCCGCCGGTGCGGACTGCAACCGCCATCCCGTTAGCCACGTGCGCATCGGGCACAAAAAACTTCTCGCCGGTGATCGTGTATTCCTTGCCGCTCTTGGTCGCCTTGAGCTGGACTCCCTCGGCGTCGAAGCGGCCCGAGGCTTCGGCGATCGCTACGGTGCCGATAAATTCGCCCTTTGCCATGCGCGGCAGGAGATTTTTTTTCTGCTCGTCCGAGCCGCCTTCTATAAGCAGCGGCGCCGCTAGCAGCGCGGAGGTGAACAGGGGTCCCGGCACCAGAACCTTGCCGGCTTCTTCGACGATCACCGTCATGTCGAGGAAACTGCCGCCCTGGCCGCCGTAACTCTCCGGGATGAGCAGCCCAGGCCATCCGAGATCGACCAGCTTTTTCCAGAAAGCGGGGTCGTGTGCGGTCGCGTCCGCCATCATCTGGCGAACAAACTTGGACGGGCAGTTGTCGGCCAGAAAGCGCTTGGCCGCATCCCGAAGCATCTCTTGTTCTTCAGAAAATCCGAAATCCAACTTTCGTTCCTCCGTTTTCTCGATGGGGAATCCTGCGGTTGAAACCGCTCGAATCCATCTTTCAGGTACCACTAAGGCTTTCGGGCGTGCAAGCGCCGGGAATCCCGCGACGCAGCCGGTTGCGCGCTTGATTTGCGCCCGGGAACCGCGACAATAGGCGCATCGGAATCGACTGATTGGAACCATCACAGCGCTCGGCAATCGGTGCCGCGCACCGCTCATATGGAACACAAAGATCTCGTCCGCGAGGAATTCACGCGGCAGGCGGCTGATTACGCGACCGCCCCTGCGATAGTTGACAGCGAGCATCTGCGCAAGCTGGTCGAGATTGTCGCGCCGCCTGCCCATGCGCGCGTTCTGGAAGTCGCCACCGGACCGGGGCACGTCGCGATGGCATTTGCGCCGCTGTGCCGCGAAGTCGTCGGCATCGACCTGACCGACGCGCCGCTCAAGATTGCCGAGCAGATGCGCTCGAAGCGGGGACTGGCCAACGTCCGCTTCCAGAAGGGCGACGTCGAGTCACGCTTGCCGTTCAACGACGGCGAATTTGACGTCGTCGTGTGCCGGTTTGCGATTCATCATTTCGCCGCGCCGGAGAAAGTGATCGCCGAGATGGCGCGAGTGTGCCGCGCTGACGGACTGGTGGCGATCGAGGATTTGATCGCCAGCGAACAGCCCGAGCGCGCCGCGTACTACAACCAATTCGAAAGGCTGCGCGACACGTCGCATACCAGTGCGCTCGCGATGAGCGAGCTAATCCGGATGATGGGCGCGGCCGGCCTCGAGATAGTGAGGTTTACGTCGCACGGCTACCGCGTTGCGGTATCGCAATGGATCAAGGCGGCGCATACGTCGCCGGAGCGCGCAGCGAAAGCACTCGCGATGGTCCAGCGGGATGCGGACGAAGATCTAAGCGGCGCGCGTCCTGTGCGAATCGACGGCGAACTGCATTTCACCTATCGGATCGCGATGCTGGTGACGCGCAAGCTGCCGGCGCGCGTCCTTTAGGTTTTTCTTCCCGATATCAGCGCGAGGACGCCCGAGTATTGGAGCACAGAGGTCTGCTCCGCGAGCGAGCCGATTTCGAATCCGGTGAAGAACCCCGCGATCGGAACGGGTCCAAGGTAGCGCCTGATGTACGCGGAATCGTGACCCGGGATGTTGTAGAGTCCGGCGCCGCGCGAGACGCAATCGAAGTACAGACCGAACGCGGGAGGCGCGTCGAGGCGGTCGTTCAATTGTTCCAGCGTCGCCTTCAAGTCCTGGCGCGATAGCTCGGGGTCGCGCAACACGAAACCGACCGTGTCGCCCACCCTGGGCTGGAATGCGACCGCGATAACGCCGTGTTCCTCGCTGGCGCCGACGATATTGCGCACGACAAATTGTCCGCGCTCGATCGCCTGTGCGTTCTCGTACACCGGAATTGCAACGAAGACGTAGCTCAGCGCGCGGCGCAGGTCGCCGGCCAGGGGGCCGACGGTCTCGGCGAAGACCTGGTAAGCCGGCCGGCCGTCGAGCTCGATCAGTATGTTGTCGCGCGCGGCGGTCACGCGATGCGCCGTTCCAATCGGGCCGCATGCCAGCGAGCTCGCCACAGTCGGCTCGAAGTCTCCCGCCAGCAGCATCCCGGAGACCGCGTTCGAGCTGACCGTATCGCCGCAGAAAACAAAGGTCTCGCCGATCGAGCCGTCTTCGCTCGCACCGCCGCCCGCAATCATCACGCCGGGCAGTTCGGTCCCGAGCGCTTCGAGCGTCGCCTCGGCTTCGAAGTTGTAAGTATCGGCAAAAAGAATCAGCAGGTTCGATTTGCCGAGCTGCGAGCGCACCGCGGACGCCACTTCCGCCGCCACGCCCGCGGCGCGGCCGCGAAGGGTCGGCACGAAGAATCGGGTGGCGTGAATGTCTTCGCCGCCGAACACCATCACGGCCAGCGCGTTTCCCGATTCGATTTCGGTCTCGCCCGCGATGACGCCCATGCTCGAGCATCCCGCGACTTCGCGCGTATGCGCTTGGGAAGCCACCGTGCGCAGGATCATCGGATACGCTGCGCCGTAAGCCGGAGTGGCGAAGCAAAGCGCGCCGTTGGCGCGGCTCAGCCCCGCCTGCGCGAGCGCGGCGGCGGTGGCCTCGGCGGCGGCGCTCCGCGGATTGGGCGCAGTCGAGAAACCGGCGCCGGCTCGAATCATCCCGTCACCTGCTACCGGCTCCCGAAAATCCGCAGCAACTCGACCATCCGTTGAATCCCGTCAGCGAGTTCCTTCACGCCGATTCGCTCGTTGATTCCGTGAACGCCTTTTGCTTCGGCGGGATTTACTTCGACCGGAATGAAACCGTAGGAGACGATCTTTTTATGGCGGAAGTAATGGCTGTCGGTGAATCCGATGATCATCGAGGGCACGACGGTGGCCCGGTCGTGATCTTTGGCCAGCGTCGCAATCGCGGTCATCAGCGGCGAGCGCGACGGCGACGAGATCGGGGGAAAATTGAGGATCACGTCGAGCTTGATGCTGTCGTCGGCGATCACCTTTTTGATGTCGTTCATGACCGTCTTGGGATCGCTGCCCGGCAGCAGGCGGCAATCGACTTCGGCGTACGCCGTCTCGGAGATCACGTTGGTCTTATCGCTGGCAGACAGCACCGTCGGGGTGATCGTGTCGCGCACCCGCGCGTTCTGACCGGGGTCGTCAAGAAATCCCTTGAGGTAAGCGGGGTCCTTCAGCGCGGCGGCGAGATCGAGAAGCTGCCTGGGTCCGTGATCGAGCTCCGTCATCGTGTGGTAGTAATCATTCACCGGCCCGATGACGTGGATGGGCGTTTTGTACTCGCTCAATTTATCCAGCGCGCGCACCAGCCGCGTGACCGCGGTTTCCGCGGGCGGATCGGAGGCGTGCCCGGCCGGGCCGCTGGCGGTAAGCTTGAGCCACAGCGGCGTCTTTTCGGTGACGGAGACCACGTAAACCTTGCGCTTGGCGTCGGATAGCGCGCGAATGCCGCCGCCTTCGTTGATCAGATAGCCGGCGTCGGAGATGACGTTGGCCTCGTGATCGACGAACCATCCCGCGCCGTTCTTGCCGCCTGCTTCCTCGTCGCCGGTGGCGACAAACAGCACGTCGCGATCGAGCAGGATGCCCGCGCGCTTGATCGCCAGCATCGCCATCAGCTCGATCACGCCGGGGCCCTTGTCGTCGATCGAGCCGCGTCCCCAGATTTTTCCGTCCTTGACGGCGCCCGAGAACGGCGCCACCTCCCATTCCTTGGGGTTGGCGGGCACCACGTCCATGTGGCTCAGCAGGATGATCGACTTGGTATGCTTGCCGATCCCGCGCAGGCGCGCCGCGACAATTCCGCGCCCATGCTGCGGCTCCCAGGTCGTGGCGGGAATCCCGTCGGTCAGAAATTTTTCCCTGAGCATCCGCGCCGCTTCGATCTCGTTGCCCGGCGGATTGGTGGTGTTGAGCTGGATGTACCTGGAAAGCAGGTCGGTCGCTTCCTGGGTGACCTTGTCCCAATTGATCGGTTGCGGAGGCGGCGCCTTCGACACCCCCATCGATTCAGACGGCAAAATGTTGGGCGCCGCGGATGCGGACGCCGGGGCGGCCAAAGCGGAGCCGGATAGAGCAACCCACGTCAACAGGGATGCCGCAGCGATGGCGGATGCGCGGTTCATTGCGGGCCGAGGTTGAAGATGTTTTCGATCACGGAATGAGGGAACACCGTCGCGGCCCCGCCGTCAACTACTTGATGGGTCGAAAGTGCGGCAAGTGGGGAAGGGGAAATCACTTTATTGAATGTGAAACCCACCGTGGGTTTCACACTTCCCTGGGCAGGGGTGACCCCTGCACCGCAGTGAGAAGACGCGAAAATCTGCGCAGCGCATCTTTTCGCGACTACGCGATGGGCAGGGCTGACGCCTGCACCGCGGGGCTGAGCCCTGCACCCAATGTTAAGGCCGCACTCCGTTGTCGCGCGCGGACCCTGCACCCGCAGGGGGAAGAAGAAAGATGCGGCCTGACGGCCGGTTGGGACTTTTTTTGTGTCATCCTGAGCGCAGCGAAGGAACCCGGATCCGGGATTCTTCGCTCCGGCAGCCTTCACTCAGAATGACACGAGTCGCCGCTCGTCTTCTCGTCAACCTGAGCGCAGCGAAGGTCCGGGTCCCTCCACTGTGCTCGAGATGACGGAGAGAAATTTGGAATTTGGACCCGCACCCGACGCTCGACAACTCGCGTCGGCCTCGCCCTGGCAGGGCGAGGCCAGGATCCGGGGGGAATTAGGCGCCGTAGTTGAAGAGTTCGATCACGCTTTGAAGGAACTGCGCGGCGGGCGCCCCGTCAAGCACTCGATGGTCGAAAGTGAGGCTCAGCCAAAGCATCGCGCGCTTGGCGATCTCGCCGCGATAGACGGCCGGCTTCTCGACAATTCGCCCGACGCCGAGGATTCCGGTCTCGCCGGGATTCAGAATCGGCGTGAACGCGTCGATGCCGAACATCCCGAGGTTGGATATCGTAAACGTGCCTCCGGTTACGTCTTCGAGTTTGAGCTGACCGGCGCGCGCTTTTTCGCCGAGTGCGCGGCTTTCGACCGCGATCTCGCGAAGTGGCTTGCTCTCGGCGCGATTCACGACCGGAACGATCAGCCCCTCGTCGAGTGCGACCGCGATGCCGACGTTCGCATTTGCGCAAAGTACAATCTCCGTGTCGTTGCCGCTTTCGTTGAGCCGCGCATTCATTCGCGGATGCCGCATCAGGGCGCGCGCGACCGAATGAATCATCATGTCGGTGTACGAAAAATCGAATTCGCGGGACCGGCGGGCGCGTAACTCGGTCGCCGGCGTCACGTCGGCTTCGGCGGTGATAGTGATCTGCGCGCTGGAGCGAAGGCTTTGATGCATCCGCTCGGCGATCACCTTGCGCACGCCACGAAACGCGACGCGATCGGCGGACGGCGCCGATCCCGCTGAGGGCGCCGGCGCGGATTTGGCGGCGCGCTCGACGTCTTCGCGAGTGATCCGTCCGCCGGGGCCGCTGCCTTCGATCTTATCGAGATCGACGCCGAGTTCAGACGCGAGTTTGCGGGCGACCGGGCTTACGGTTTTTCGATCCCGCCCGCTCGCATTGGGCGCGGCGGTCTGACTCGGGTTGACCGCGGCGGTCTGGTTGGTGGCCGGCGGCGAGGTCGCGGGTGAAGCGCGATGGGCAGGGGCGGATTTGCTATAGCGCGCCGCGACGGTGGCGACATCCTCGCCCGCTTCCGCGATCACGGCGATCGCCGTGCCGCATTCAACGGTTGCGCCCTCGTCGAACATCGCGATCGCCAGCGTACCCGACGCGGGCGCTTCGACCTGGTAGAGCACTTTCTCGGTCTCGACCTCGTAGAGCGGCTCGCCCGCGTTGACGCGATCACCCTGGGCCTTGAAGAAACGCTGAATCGTTCCTTCGCGCATCGTCAGCCCGAACTTGGGCATCGTAACTTCGACTGCCACAGTCAGTTCCGCAAATGGCGGGCGCGGCTATCGACCGGCCACGTCGCGAATCGCAGCTTCGATGCGAGCCTCGTCCGCGATGGCCGCCTTTTCCAGCGGCGGACTGAACGGAATCGGCACGTCGAGCGAGGTGACGCGGCGGATCGGTGCGTCGAGGAAGTCGAAGCCCTTGTCGGCGACGATCGCGGCGATGTCCGCGGCGGCGCCGCCGCGCAGGTGGCCTTCGTCGGCGATCACGATTCGATTGGTTTTCTCGACCGAAGCAAGGATTGCGTTTTCGTCGAGCGGAACCAGCGTGCGCGGATCGATTACTTCAACCGAGATTTTTTCCTTTTCGAGTTTTTCCGCGACGCTCATCGCCTTCGCCACCATCGCGCCGATTGCGACCACCGTTACGTTGTCGCCGGGGCGCTTCACGGCGGCCTTGCCCAGCGGCACGAGGTGCTCGCCGTCGGGGACCTCCCCGCGCGACCAGCCGAGCGCGCCGTGCTCGAAGACAATCACGGGATTGTTGTCGCGGATGGCGCTTTTGAGCAGGCCCTTCATGTCGGAGGCGTCCGAAGGGACGACCAGCTTGAGGCCGGGGACGCTAAGAAATTGCGCGTACACCGTTTCGGAATGCTGCGCGGCCGCGCCCCCCATCGCGCCAAACACGGCGCGAAACGTGATCGGCATGGTGGCCTGTCCGCCCGACATGTAGCGGAGCTTGGCGGCCTGGTTGCAGATCTGGTCGAAGGCGCAATAGAAGAAGCTGGCGAATTCGACTTCGCAAATCGGGCGCGTCCCCGCCATCGCGGCGCCGACCGCCGCGCCGACGAAGCCGGCCTCCGAAATCGGGGTGTTGCGCACGCGCTTGGCGCCGAACTTGTCGATAAGGCCCTTGGTCGCGCCGAACGCGCCGAGCACGACGTCCTCGCCCATCAGGAAGGTCAGCGGGTCGCGTTCCATTTCTTCGGCGATGGCCTGGTTGATCGCCTGGATAAAACTGATTTGTGGCATGACGATTTCTCCGATCGCGGGTGCTCAGGTGTTGTTGTAAACGTCGTCGGTGACTTCCGACGGTGCGGGCAGTTCGCTCGAGCGTGCGAATTCGACCGCGTCGGCGAGTTCCTTTTCGGTGTCGGCGATGATCTTTTTAAGTTCGGCCGAGCTTATCTTGCCGCTCTCTGCGCACCACTTCTCGAATCGAATCAGCGGGCATTTGCGCTTCCATTCCTCGACTTCGGATTTCTCGCGATAGGAGCCGTCGCCAAGAAAGGCCTGTTCGCCGACGACGTGCCCCTCCCATCGATAGGTCTTGCATTCGAGCAGGGTGGGACCTTCGCCCGCGCGGGCGCGTGCGACGGCCTCGCTGGTGAAGCGAAAGACTTCGAGCACGTCGTTGCCATCGACGATATGGCCGGGAATGTCGTAGGCCTTCGCGCGCACGGCGATGTCTTTGACCGAGGTCACGGTCGCCATCGGAGTGAACTCGCCGAAGCCGTTGTTCTCGCATACGAAGACGACCGGCAGCTTCCAGACTGCCGCGAGGTTCAGCGACTCGTGGAAGGTGCCCTCGTTGGAGGCGCCGTCGCCGAAGAACGCCACGGTGACATCGTCCTTGCCGGCGATCACGGCGCCCAGCGCGGAGCCGGTGGCGATAGGCAGTCCAGCGCCGACGATCCCGTTGGCGCCGAGGATGCCGAGCGAGTAATCGACGATATGCATCGAGCCGCCCTTGCCTTTGCAGTAGCCGGTGCGCTTGCCGAAAATCTCCGCCATCATGCGATCGAGGCGTCCGCCCTTGGCGATCAGATGTCCGTGGCCGCGATGGTTCGAGGTGATGCGATCGGTCTTGCGCAGCGCGGCGCAGACCCCGGTGGCGGAAGCTTCTTCGCCGATGGAGACGTGGACGAAGCCGGGAAGCTCGGCGGCCATCGCCAGGTCTCGCGCCTTGGATTCGAAATGCCGGATCTTCTGCATCGTGCGGTACATCTCGAGCAACTTGTCCTTGCTGATATCCATGAAGAGTTAGCCTCCGTGAAGATTGCGGGGAACGGGCGATGAATGTCCCCGGCGAGCGGAAACTATCCCCAACCGCAGCAATCGTCAAATGAGCGGGCGGGCGCCGCCCGAGCCGAATTCATTGCGACATTCAGCGGGAGTGGTAGGCTCAGCCGATGACACAGAAAATCGGGTTCGTAGGACTGGGCGCGATGGGTCTGCCGATGGCGACGAATTTGCTCGCCGCCGGATACCATCTGACGGTCTACAACCGCACCGCGTCGAAGGCTGAGCCGCTGATTGCCAAGGGCGCGCGCCGCGCAGAGCGGGCCGGCGACGTCGCGCATCCGGGCGGTATCGTGGTCTCGATGCTCGCGGATGACGCGTCGGTCAAGGCGCTGGTGACGGGCGAGGATGCGCTCGCCGAGCGAATTGCGCCCGATGGAATCCATGTCTCGATGAGTACGGTGTCGCCGGCGATCACGCGGGAGCTTGCCGCATACCACGAGATGCGCGGGAGCGTGATGGTCGCGGCGCCGGTGTTCGGGCGGCCAAGCTCTGCACAGGCGAAATGGTTGTGGGTCTGCACTTCGGGGTCCTCCGACGCGAAGGCCAAGGTGAAACCGATCCTTGAGGCAATGGGGCAGGACATATTCGATTTTGGCGACAATCCAGGCGCGGCGAACGTGGTGAAGCTCGCGGGCAACTTCATGATTGCGGCGGCGCTCGAGGCGATGGGCGAGGCGGTCGCGATGATGCGCAAGAGCGGCGTCGATCCGGCGGCGGCGCTCGAGATGCTGGCCAAAACGCTCTTTGCGGCGCCGGTGTACCAGGGCTACGGGCCGGCGATAGCACATGGGCGATTCACACCGGCGGGCTTTCGCCTCCCGCTCGGCCTCAAGGATATCGACCTGGTGCTGCAGACCGCAGCCGCGGCGAACGCGCCGATGCCGGCGGCGAGCCTGCTGCGCGATCGATTCATCTCGGCGATAGCCAAGGGGCGCGCCGACCTGGACTGGTCCGCGATCGCTCTGGGAGCGGCCGACGACGCCGGACTCAAGGAATCGCGCTAGCAAATTTTCTTGCGGGACGCGCGTGACGAAGTACGTCCGCCATATTTTCGCGCTCTCTGTATGCATCGCTGCGATGCTCGCGGTCGCGCGTCCGTCGCACGCGATCGACTTCTATGAAATCGAGATCTACGACACGGATACCGCGCCGGCCGGTCATCTGGCGCTCGAATTGCATTCAAACACGACCTCGACGGCGACCGGGCAGTTGGCGAAAAGCGAGATGGACGTGCACCAGGTACACGAGACGCTCGAGGGCTCGTACGGGCTCGTGAGCTGGCTCGAGGTCGGGCAGTATTTGGCCACCGCGAAGCTCTCCAACGGCGACTACGAATATTCGGGCTCGCGCACGAAGGTCCATTTCGCCGTCCCGCAGACCTTCGAGTGGCCGGTGCAGTTCGGCGCCAATATCGAGCTCGATTACATGCGGCGCGCAGCCGAGGAAAATCCGCTGTCGCTCGAACTGCGGCCGATCGCCGGCGCGAGCTACAAGGGATTTCGGCTGGTGGGGAACTTCGCGTTCGAAAAGCCGTTCAACGGTCCGCAGACCCATCGCGGGGTTCAAATCGAGCCGTCGGGCGAGCTGCTCTATGCGCTCAACCACTGGGTTTCGCCGGCGCTGGAATACTACGGCGACATGGGACCGATTCAGCCGCTGGAAAAGGCGCAGGAGCAACAGCATTTCATCGTACCCGCGCTGAATTTCGATTTCATTGCGCAACTCGAGCTCAACCTCGGCGTGGGAATCGGCGTGACTCGCGCAAGTCACGGGATATTTCTGAAATCGATTGTCGGCTGGACGTTTTAGGCGCTGCCGGGACAGGAAGCAGTGGGGCCGGAGATTCATCGTTGCTTGGTTGGCGGGGCTAATCTATCCTCGATTCACGCGCTTGGCGCCTTCAGATGTCGTCTCCTTCACAAGACCGGCGAGCTGATGAGAAACTCGGGCGAATCCTCGGCCGGGTAGGTTCCGTCCGCACGCGACTCAACTCGCTGGCACTCCAGCACGCGATTTTCTACACGCTGGCGATCGCGATCGCGGGCGGCGCCGCAGTTTTTGCCGGTGCATACTGGCTGTCGCCGCTCGCCTTTCTGGGTGGCACTTTGGCGCTGGCCGTTATTGGCTGCGCCGGTATCGCGAGCGCAGTCGGCGCTGCGTGGCGGATGCGCGCCAGCGCGGTGCGGGCAGCGGCGGTTGCCGACGATCGGGCCGAGCTGAAAGGGCGTCTTTCGACGATTGTCGCGCTCGCGAATCACCAGGCCCGCGGCTCGCTGTGGGCGTACCTGGTTGAAGACACACTCGGCTATCAGGACCAATTCGCGGGCGCGCGGATCGAGCGGCGCCGCGTGTCGCGCGCGATCTATCCGCTGGCCGGAGCAATCGTGCTGGCGATGCTCGCGATCCCGATTTCAAAAATCAAGCACGCGCCACCGATCGCATCGGGCAGCGGACAGGACGACCTGACGGTCGATCTGGACGACCTGCATCTGCGGCCGGCCGATCCGGGCGATGAATCGGGGATGCCGGTCACGGCAGACGCCGCGACCATGCGCCGGCTCGAGGAAAAATTGGCCCGGGAGGGCGCGGCGAACGGCGAGGCCGGCGGCAATTCGCTCAACCAGCTGGTGAATCGCGCGCGCGGCATGGCCGGGCATTTGCAGAACAAGCTTACCGGACAGCAGGCGGCCTCGAAGCAGCGCCTCAACCTGCGCCTGGCCGACGCGGGCGCCGATCAGGATCAAAAAGAAATTCGTCGCGCTCCCGAGACGCCCAAGAATCGGCACAGCGACGTCGCGGGACAGTTCAAACAGGACCAGCCGGAGTCCAACCGCGAGGGCGATCTGCCCAGGGAAGACGATTCGCGCCAGCCGATTTCCAAGCCGTCGCCCGGCGGCTACGGTGAGCACGGCGCGGAAGCCGACGCCGGCAAGGATAACCCCGGCGATCAGGACAACAGCCCGACCGATCGCAGCACCCAGCAAAGCGGCGAGAATGGCGGCAATGGCGGCGCGGCGCACGGAACCGGCGCCGATCCCGACAGCCTGTTCGGCGCGCCTGCGGCGGCGAAGCTCGGCACCGAGGGTTTCGAGATCGCAATCGAAGCGCGACCCGTCGATAACGGCGCGAAGGGCGCCGGTCACGCCTACGTTGCGCCCAAAGTGCGCGCGCCGCTCAGCGTGAACCAGGAGCCGGACGAGCCGGTGGCGCGAGCCGCGGTGCCGGCCGAAGATCGAACTACTATCAGGCGGGTATTCGAAAGATGAGCAGCGTGCAGGCGGAAACGCCAACCGTGGCGGATTTCGCCCGGACGTTCCGGCGTATTCAGGCGGAGATCCACAAGCTGATCGTCGGACACGAGCAGGCCGTCGAGGAGTTGCTGTCGGCGCTGTTCGTCGGCGGCCACGTGCTGATCGAAGGCGTTCCCGGCACGGGCAAAACGACGCTGGTCAAAACGCTGGGGCTGGCGCTGAACCTGAGCTTCAACCGAATTCAATTCACAGTCGATCTGATGCCGGCCGATATTACCGGCACGCGCGTGATTTTGTCGGGCGACGACGGGCGGCGCGAGTTCACCTTTCAGCCGGGACCGGTGTTTTGCCATATCCTGCTCGGCGACGAAATCAACCGCGCGACGCCCAAGACCCAGTCGGCCCTGCTCGAGGCGATGGCCGAGTTGCAGGTGACGGTAGCGGGCACCACCTACCGCCTCAAACCGCCGTACTTCGTGATGGCGACGCTGAATCCGATCGAGATGGAGGGCACCTATCCGCTGCCGGAGGCGCAACTCGATCGCTTCATGTTCAAAGTCCGTTTGAACTACCCCGGCGAAGGCGAACTGACTCAAATCATCGCGTCGACGACCGGGCCCGAAGAAGCGGGGATCGAGGCGGTTTTCCACGCCACCGAAGCGCCCGGGCGAATCGAGGCGCTGAAAAGGCTGGTGCGCGAAGTGATGGTGGCGCCGGCGATGGAGACCTACGCGGCGCGACTGGTGCGAACCACGCAGCCGCAGAACTCGCGCTTCGTGACCGAGGAAGCCGGGGCCGTGCACGACGAGATGGTCAATCGCTACGTGATGTTCGGCTCGAGCCCGCGCGGTGCGCAGGCGCTTATCCTGGGCGCCAAGGTGCATGCGCTGCTCGACGGGCGCGCCAATATCGCGCGTGAAGATATCGAGCACGTGGCAGTCGCCGCGCTCGCCCATCGCATCATACTCAACTACGCCGCGCTGTCCGACGGAATCGACGCCGCGCACATTGTCGAGCGCGTCATCAAGTCGGTTCGCGCCGGGAAGCCATAGGCAGCCGGCGATGCTCGAAGCACGCGCTTTCGAGCCGGAATTTTTGCGCAAGCTCGACCGCCTGGTGCTGGGCATCAAGCGCGCCCGCACCGTGCGCGCGGGCCAGCGCGCGCTGGGCAGAATCCAGGGGTTCGGAATCGAACCGGAAAATTTCAAGGCGTACGCGCCCGGCGACGATTTGCGCTTCCTCGATTGGAACGCGTTCGCGCGGTTTGACGAATTGATGCTGCGAACCTACCGCGTCGATCGCCAGGTCGAGGTTACCGCGCTGGTGGATGCGAGTGCGTCGATGGGATTGCCCGAGCGCGACGACAAGCTGGGGCTCGCGTTGGCGATCGGCGCGTCGCTCGCATACATCGGGATGGCGGACAACGACGCGGTTCGAATCGGCGCGTTCGCGATGCAGCGTGGGGCGATGAAGCTCGACGCGACGCCGTTTCATCGCCGCCGCGAGTCGTACCTCAATTTCAGGCCGTTCGTGATGTCGGTGAAGGCGGGCGGCGAGACCCGCCTGGGCGCGGCCGTCGATCAATTGCTGCTGCAGCGCCGGCCGGCGGGGACGGTGGTCGTCATCTCGGATTTTCTGGTGAACGAAAGCGACGTCGAAGACGCGCTCAAGCGGCTGGTGGCGGCGCGCCACGAGGTAAAAGTTGTCCACGTGATGGGCGAGCAGGAGAGCCTCGCCGCGTATCCATCAGGACTGTTTCGCGTGCGCGACGCGGAGACCGGCGAAGTGCGCGAGACCGTGCTGGGTCCGGCGGCGGCTGCCGCGATCCGGCGCAAGATCGAAAAGATAGCCGCGCGCATACGTGAGCTCTGCACGATGCACGCGATTACTTATGCGCAGGCGTTCGGAGCGGGCAATCTGGAAAGCATTATAGAGCGCGAACTCCCGCGGCTCGGAATTGTGAGATAATCGTGGGCCTCCTCAATCCGCAGAACTTCGTTTATGGACTCAGCCTCGCGCTGCTGGTGCTGATCTATCTGCGCTCGCGCTCGCGTCCGACCATCGAGGTGTCGAGCCTGATGCTTTTCGACGAGGTGCCCGCGCCGGTTGCGAGCGTCCGTCACGTCCGGCTCGAGCCGCTGTTCTGGCTCGAGATGGCGACGCTGACTGCCCTGACGCTGGCGATCGCGGGATTGTACGTGATGAGGCCTCGCACGCCCGGTCACGGCCGGATCCATGCGCTGGTGTTCGATCTCGGCGCCGGGATGAGTGCGCGCGAAGGCTCCGGCACGAGACTGGACCAGGCCCGCCGGGATGCGATGGAAATAATCAATCAAGCGCCGGCTGGAGACGAGTTCGGCGTCATCGCATACGCACTCGAGGCGCAGGCGCGCCATCCGCAGACCGCGAACCTGGCTGACCTGCGCAAGGCGCTCGACGATCTGGCGCCCATGGCGGTGCCCGCGCGCACGGCGGCTCTGCGAGCGGCGCTGATTCGCGCGCGCGGCGCCTCGGAGATCGAACTGTTCGCCGATCGGCCGCTCGCGGCTGCGATTTTGGCCGACGCCGCATCGACCGCGCGCGTAAATTTCCACCTGGTCGGCTCCGGCGACTCCAATCTGGCGATCGTGTCGCTCGATCCCGGTATCCCGGGCTCGACGCGTGGCCGCGCCGTGATTCACAACTTCTCCGCGCGGCCTTCTCCCTGCGAACTGGCGATCGATCTCGGCAACCACGAGGAGTTTCATCAGACCCTGATGCTTGCGCCGCGTGAACAGCTCGTCGTCCCGTTCGGACCGCTCAAGACCGGAGGCGTGCTGCACGCGCGAATCCTGACTTCCGATGCGATCGACGCGGACAACGACCGCTACGCGTACGCGCCGTCCGATGATGCGGCGCGGGTCCTGGTCCTCTCGCCCGACGCCGCGGTGCGCGACGATATCGCGCGCGTGCTGCTCGCGGTCAACGCGAATTTTCAGATCGAGACCGCCGATCCCGCCAGGTATCCTGGCGGTGCCAGCGTATCCGGCGCGAATGCGAAGCCGCTCGAACTGGCTGTGATGCACGATTGCTACGTGCCCGCGGCCGGGGCGGCGTCCACGCTGCTCATCTATCCGCCGCAACCTGGGAAGAACTTGCGGTACGCGGCCGGAATCGGAATCTCCGTCAACGCAACGATTGCGAGCGCGGACATTCGCAGCGATGCGCTGGGCGAAGCGCGCGGGATCGAATCCGTGGCGCTGGGCGCGACGCGAATTGTCGCGATCCCCGATTGGATGGATTTGATTGCGACCGCGACCGGCCCCGCTCATTCGTCGATCCCGATGGCCGCGATCGGGCGCGGCGCGGGCGGTCCAGTCGGCGTACTCGCATTCGACATCCGCGATCATCTTTTGCTCGCCCCCGATCATCTCGACGCGCTGGTGCTGACGGTTGATCTGATCAAACAACTGACCGCGCCGCGCGATATTTTGATCGTGCCGACCGGCGCCGACGTCAGCCTGCCCGCATCCGGAGCCGCGCGCGTCACCCAGCCCGACGCAAGCGTGCGGACCGTCACGGCCGACAAATGGGGGCGCGTGCGAATCCGTCCGCTGCAGGCCGGGCGCTACAGCGTCGAGTCGGGGGGCGAGACGACGCAGGTGTTCGCCAACTATTACGACGCGGCCGAGTCCGACCTTGGCGCGAAATCGCAGGCGCAAGCCGGCGCGCCGGCGGAAAATGGCGCCAGCCGCTCGAATGCGCAATCCGCCGGGGAAGTGCAGCCGCTGGTTTTCATTCTGGTCGCGCTGGCATTGCTGGCCCTGATCATTGAATCCGCGATCCTGATTGGCCACGCCGGCCGCTGGGGGATGCGCCATGTTTGATCGGCCGCATCTGCTGTGGCTGCTGGTGCTCATGCCGGTCGCGGTGGCGCCGGGAATTCTCGCGATGCGCGGTGGAACGCGGCTGGCGGGCGCCGCGGCTGCGGCACTTCGCGCGCTGTGCGTTGTGGCCCTGGTCGCGATGCTCGCGGGGCTGCGCATTTCGGGGCGTATCGCCGCGCAGAGCGTTGCGGTGGTCGTGGCGCTCGATGAGTCGCGCTCGGTGTCGCCCGATCAGCAGGATTGGATGCGCGGCCAGGTCGAACAGTTGAAGTCCGCGATGGCGCCGGGCGACCAGCTCGGGATTGTCGGTTTTGGCCGCGACGCGCGGCTGCTTGCGCCGCTGACGGATCCCCGGCTGCTGGGGCATTTCGGCGACGGCGCCGATGGCGGGGCCACCAACATTGCCGGCGCGCTGACCGCGGCAGAAAGCCTGTTCGAGCCGGAAGCGGACAAGCGAATCGTGCTGCTGAGCGACGGCAACGAAACCGAGGATTCCGCGACGGCGGAGGTTCCCGCGATGCTCGAGGACGGTGTGCGAATTTTCGCCGCCGCGCCGCCGCCGTCGGCGACCGAGAGAATTGCGGTCACCGACTTTTATTCCCCCGACACGGTCCGCGCCGATCAGCGCTTTGCATTCGGAATCGACGTTGACAGCGAATCACACTCTCCGCTCGCCGCCACGCTCAAGCTCTACCGCGACGGCGCCGCAGTCGGCGTGGAAGCGATTGCGCTGAAGCCGGGGCTGAACCGCTTCGAGCTACCCTATCGGCTCGAGCGCGCGGGTGCATATCTGATGAGCGCGGAAGTCTCGATTGATCCTCCGCGGGTGGCGTTGAATCCGCGGGTCGAGGCGGCGATTTCGGTTACCGGCGCGCCGCGGATTCTGATCGCCTCGGCCACGCCGCCGGAAAGCCTCGTCACCGCGCTCAAGCTGCGCAACTACGCGATTGATTTCGTGTCGCCCCGCAGCCTGAGCGAACACCCGGTGGATTACCTGCCCTATCAGCTGGTCATCCTCGACTATGTGCCGGAGGGATCGCTGACGCCCGCGGCGCAGCACGCGCTCAATCGCTACGTCGCCGACTACGGCGGCGGGCTGGTCGCGACGGGCGACACCTTGCGCGAGGAGCAACTGGCCGGCGGCGAGCTGGAAAAGGCGTTGCCGGTAAAATTTGTGCCGCAACCGCCGCCGCCGTCGCGCGAGCCGATCGCCGTTTACCTGTGCATCGATCGCTCGAACTCGATGAGTTACGACTCGCGCTACCCGGCGGTGCGCGACGGCGAGCGAATCCGCTACGCCAAGCAAGCCGCGATCGCGCTGCTGCGCCAGCTTGACGATACTGATTTCGCCGGCGTGATCGCGTTCGATTCGCAGCCCTACGTGCTCGCGCATCTGCAGCGGCTCGGCGAGGATCGCGGCGAGCTCGAAAACCGCATCGACCGCCTGCAACCCGGCGGTGGCACCGACTTCAAGGAAGCGCTCGAAATCGCGGGCCGCGAGATTCTGCAAAGCGGCATCCCGGTGCGCCAGGTGATCCTGCTCACCGACGGCGACACCAACCGCCAGTATCAGGACCACGACGATCTGATCGCCGAATTCGCCCGCCAGCACATCCCGGTCTCCACCATCCGCATCGGCCCCGACCTTGCCAACCTGCGCTTGCTGCAGGACTTCGCGCAGGCGACCGGCGGCGTTTTCTATCGCGTGCAGGATATCGAGAAGCTGCCGCTGCTGCTGGTCGGATTGACGCGCGAGGCGATGAACCGGCGCAAGCCGGATCGCACCACCGTCGAAGCCGGGGAGGCAACCACGATGCTGTCGGGCATCAGCATCAAGGAGATTCCGCCGATAGATTTTTTCGCCGCCGCCCAGCCCAAGGACGGTGCGCAAGTCGCGCTCAAAATCGCGCGCGCCGGCAAAACTGCGCCGCTGCTCGCCGCGTGGCAGTATGGACTCGGGCGCACCGCGATTTTCGCCGCCGAGCCCGATTCACTCGCCAGCCTGAGCTGGATTCGATGGAACCGCTACGCGGAATTCTGGTCGCAGCTGGCGGGTTGGACGATGCGCCAGGGCGACTCCGGGATGTTCACGATGCGCGTCCATGGTGCACCTGACGGATCGATCACGGTCGAGGCTGAAAGGGCCGATGCCACTCCCGTCAGCAACCTGGTGTGCCGGATCACCGGGCCGGGACGCGCCATCGACGTTGCGATGACCGAGGCCGACGCCTCGATCTATCGGAGCGAAGTCGGGCCGCTGCCACGCGGCAAGTACGTCGCGACGCTGATGTTCAAAGCGGGCGATTCCGAAAAAGTCGTCGAGCAGCGCGAATTCGCCGCCGCCGGATCGATTCCGGCCGACAGCGCCGAGCTGCGCATCAGGCCGCCCAATCTCGAACTGCTGCGCCGGCTGTCAACCGCGACGCACGGCGCGTTCGACGCGCCCGCCGCGACAATTGTCCGCCATAGCGGTCAGACCGTGGCACTTCGCCGCAGCGCCGATCCGTGGCTGATTCCCCTGGTGATCATGCTGTTCCTGGGAGAAGTGTTTGTGCGTCGCCGCTATCTCGGCGATTGACGATGGAGCGCTTCATGAAAATTTCCGCTGCCAATCTTTCCCGTCTCCTGGCCGCTGCCGTTCTCCTGGCCGCCCTCGCCAGTCCCGCCGCGACCGCGATCGCTGCTACTTCACCTCGCGACGCCGACGCGCTTGCCAAGTCCACCTACATCTATATTGCAACGGTTCGCAAAGACGGCAACCAGAGCCGGGCCGTGCCGGTGTGGTTCATTCCAACCGGCGACAACCAGGTCCTGATCGAAACCTCGCCGACCAGCTGGAAGGCCAAAAGAATCAGGCGCGGCAGCCCGGCGCTCATATGGATTGGCTCGCCCACCGGGCCGGCGTTCATCGGCAACGCGGAGATCGTCGAGGACAAGGCGCTGCAGGAGCAGGTGCTCGCGGGTTATCCCAGGAAATACCTGCTCGCGCGAATCGGCTATGCGCGTCCCACTCGCGCCAAACTGGATTCAGGCCAGATAATTGTGATTCGAATTTCGCCAGCGCGAGACCTGCCCGACGGATTTCAGTCTGCGCCTGGAACTCCGGCGCCCGCCCTCGACGAGAAGACAAAGCCCGCTACCGCCCAATAGAACGTGTCTTGAAATTGGTCCGCCACTAGTCCAGCATTCCAACCCATGCGTTTAATTCGACTGGCAATGGCTTTGGCTGTTACCGTGCTGGTAGCGAGCACGAACTGCTTGGCGAGCGACTTCGGATCGCTGCGCGAGCCGGATTTCGACTTCCTCACGCCCGCACCACATCAATTCGACATCGAAGCCGAAGATACCTACCAGTTCCTCGTCGGCGCCAACACGCTGCGGCGCCGGATCAACTCATTTCCCGACAGCGCGATTAGCTTGCAGAACGATCTCGGCGTCTCGCAGATGCAACTTCCCGAGGTGCTGCTTTCGTACTGGTTCGACAGCGTCAACGCCGCGCAATTCCAATTCAGGTACTTCGGTTTGTATGGCAGCAAGTATGAAACTCAGCCGCTGGCGTTTGGCGGAACGATAATCTCCCCGAACCAGGACCTGAATCCCGGCGGTGACCGATGGTACACGTTCGGTGGATACTACGAGCGCCGCCTGACGCCGCTGTATCAGAATCGCGAACAGGGATTGCCGGTCTTTCTCCAGGGATGGGACACCCGCGTAAAAGTCGGACTCGAATTCACGTATAACGATTTTCGAATCAACGACGGCTCGCCAAAGTTCAGCCAGGTTTCGCCGTTCGAGGCGCGAATCCGCTTCCATGAGAAGGGGCTGCCGATACCGGCGATCGGGCTCGAGGAGCGGCGATGGCTGGCGCCCACCGTCGCATTCGAGGTGACCGCGCAGGGCTATTGGGCCAACAAGTGGGACTCCGGCCGCAGCGAGGGCGGGACGGTTTACGACTCGCAATCGGGCTTCGAGACCCACTGGCGCGTCGTTTACTCCAACCGCGACTGGCGCGGTTTCTCCCCATTTGCCGGCCTGAGCTACTACTACTCGAAGTACACGCAGACTTCGTCGGGCGTGGGCAATTTGCTGCGCGTGCAGATGATCGGTCCCGAGCTCGGCTTCAACTGGAGCATCTGATCCTCGCGTGACATAGTCGCTGGCCTCACGCGCGCCGCGCGGTTATATCAGGATCGTGGTGAACGATTCCCCATCCGCGCTGATCAAGTGCGTGCTCAATTGCCGATGCCCGGTATGTCGAGACGGCGCGATCTTCCGATCGCACTTCAGGATGAATCGCGAGTGCCCGCGATGCGGCGTCGTGTTCTGGAAGGATCCGGGCGAGACCTTGGGCGCGATGTATCTCGACTTCGCGGTGGCCTCCGGCTCGTTCCTGATCTGCTGGGCGATTTTCGCCTTCGCCACGCGACTCTCCGATGCCGTCCAGATGTTTTTTCTGAGCGCGATCGCCGCCGGCAGCGTGCTGCTCTGCTACCCGCTCACGCGCAGCGCGTGGACCATGCTGGTTTATCTGTCGGGCGGAATCGAGCGCCCGCCCTTGCGCACCATCCAGGGCGGCAAGAAAGCTTCTTGACCCGATTTCTCAAGCCTCGAACCGGCGTACTTTAGTCTCGTCCTGACAATTTCGGCCGCGCCGCCAGCTTCTCCTGCAGATGGCTGAGGCGCTCGGCGGCTGCCGCGATCGTCTCGTCGCTTTTCGAAAACGTGAATCGAATCTTCCGATGCCCCAATTCCGGCCGATGGTAAAAGCTTGAACCGGGCACCGCGGCGACGCCGACTTCATCGAGGAGGAAATCCGCCGCCGCGAAGTCGTCTTTGAATCCGAGCCCGCCAATCTCCGCGACGATGTAATACGCGCCGTCGGGCTTGCTGCATTCCAGGCCGGCCCCCGTGAGCGCCGCGTACAACGCGCCGCGCTTGCGCTCGTACATCGCGGTCAGCTCCGCATAAAACGATTCCGGCAGCCGCAGTGCGAAGGCCCCGGCTTCCTGCAGCGGATGCGGTGCGCCCACCGTCAGAAAGTCATGCACCTTGCGAATCGCCGCGGTGATTCTTTCGCTGGCGATCGCGTACGCCAGCCGCCATCCGGTTATCGAGTAGGTCTTCGACAGCCCGCTAATCGTCACCGTCCGCTCGGCCATCCCCGCAAAGCTCGCGAGCGATACATGGCGCGCGCCGCCGTAGATGATGTGCTCGTAAATCTCGTCGGTGATCGCCAGCGTGTCGTGACGCAGGCATAGCGAGGCGATCGCTTCGAGCTCGGCACGCGTGAAGACCTTGCCGCTCGGATTGTGCGGAGTGTTGATCACGATTGCCTTGGTGCGCGGACCGAATGCAGCTTCCAGCTCGGCGCGATCGATCGAAAAATCCGGATCGCGCAGCGCCACGTAACGCGGCGTCGCACCGGCCAGGATCACGTCGGGCCCGTAGTTTTCGTAAAACGGCTCGAAGATGATCACCTCGTCGCCGGGGTTGACCACCGCCAGCATCGTCGCGATCATCGCCTCGGTCGCGCCGCAGGTTACCGTGATGTTGCGGTCGGGATCGCACGCGATGGCGTTGTAGCTGCGCACCTTGTCCGCGATTGCGCGGCGGAAATTCGGCGAGCCGTGGGTGATCGCGTACTGATTGTAATCCTCGTCGATCGCGCGCTTGGCCGCTTGCTTGATTTCGGCCGGGGCGGGAAAGTCGGGAAATCCCTGCGCCAGGTTTACCGCACCGGACTTGAGCGCGCGCCGCGTCATCTCGCGGATTACGGATTCGGTGAACAGTCGTGTCCTGGCGGAAATGTCAGTCGGCATGATTCTGCCCGAATCATCGCGCGCGAAAATTCGATGCGCGCGGCAACTCGGTTGTTCGGATTCTAGCCACGCGCGTGCGCGCGCGACAACTTGCCCCATTTCAATGTCAGCTTAAATTGAAAATTAACCGCGAACGGAGGATCGCGCTGACTTCAGCGGCGAATCGGGTCAGACGAAACCGGGGGTACTTTGAGCTCAGCGAAATGCGGTCGCGGCGCTACGATGCCGCCGGCTAATCGGCCCCTTCCCCTTCCAGCACGCCGCTTCCCTGGCGCAGCCGCCATTCGTCGATTACCTCGACGTTGAAGCGCCAGTCGCTTCCGATCTTGAAACCTGGCAACTGTCCTTTCTTGAGCAGGCGGTAGATCGTCGAGCGGTGTACCCGCAGATACTCGGCCAGCTCGTTGACTGTCAGCACCTTGGTCGAGGATGCCATCCTTTCACTTCCTCTTTAGTGCGCCTATCCATTCCTATGCTGGCAAATAAGCCACCATAAAAGTTGAACTGCGCTATAGACCTCCTTATTGGACTATTTTCATCCCTAGGTCAAGCCTTGGGGGGATATGCCGCGCCTGATTGTGTTATTCAGCACTGAATCGGCGCTGTTTTCGTGCATTTTGACCGTCTAGCCGAATAGTCGGTTGGCCGCTTCCCTCAGCTCCGCGCGATGGTCCGGGTGAGCAATCGCGATCAATTCGGCGGCGCGCTCGCGATGGTTCTTGCCCAGCAGCCGCGCGATTCCAAATTCGGTCACTACGGTATCAGCGAAATAACGCGGCACCGTTACCAATGCGCCGGCTTCGAGTTGCGGCACGATACGCGAAATCGCACCGCCCACTGCGGTTGATTGCAGCAGCGTAATCGCGCGTCCGCCCGGGCATAGAAACGCACCGATATGAGTTTCCGGCTGTCCTCCCGTCCCGTTCATCATCCGCGCGCCGAGCACGGTCTCCGAGTTGATCTGGCCGGTCAGATCGATACTGAGCGCATTGTTGATCGACGTCTGCCGGTAGTTCGAGGAAACTGTCGCGAGCTTGAGCACGTACTCGGGATCGTAAAGCTCGAAGGCCGGGTTGTCGTCGATTATCCGCAAGTCTTCCGGATCCGAGCCCGTCCACGCGACCGCCACCGCCTTGCCGCGATGAAGCGTCTTGCGCCGGCCGTTGATGATCCCGGCGTCAACCAGCCGCGCGATTCCCGGCGCGACCATCTCGGTATGCAGCCCCAGGTCGTGCTTGGCGTCGAATGCGCCCAGCCGCGCCATCTGCGATCCGGGTTCTCCGATTCCGATCTGAATCGTCGCACCGTCTTCGACGAGTTCGCTCACGTATCCCGCTATCGCCTTTAACTCTTCGGCCGGCTGCGCAAGCCCGAGCAACACGCGCAGATCCGAAACCGGCGTGCGTTGCAGATACTGGGCGATCGGCCAGATCCGTTCGACTCCTGCTTCCGCGATGATCGCGCGGATGCCATCGCGCTTTTCCGCGTCCATCGCCGCAAGCGCCCGTTCGAGAGCCGCCAGGTCGGGCGGCGGCGGAGTTCCCTCGACGAAATAGTCGAACTCGGAGACATGCATGTAAACGTCGCCGTAAGTGCGCGTCATGCTCGCGTCAACTTCGGCGATCGCACGGCGCGCGCGCCGCACGTACATCCGCTTGTTCCACTGATGCGGCCCGAAGCTGACGAATCCCTTGGCGTTGGGCGTGGTGACGTTGACGAAGGTGAAATCTATCGGCTTGTCTTCGGCCGGCCGTTCGTCGTGCGGCTTGAAGCCGGTCGAAAATAAATTGGGCAGGTAGGTGGCCGCACGGCTGTCATGCGACGGACGTCCCAGGTTGCCGATGAACAACTCGAACTCCAGCCTGAAATGCGCCGCGGCTTCTCCGCCCAGCCATCCCGGGTCGATTATCGGCGACGACATCCTGAGATCCACCACGCCGCCGATCTGCCTGCCGCGCGCCGCCAACGCGGCCTGCATCACGGTTCCCGCCGCGAGCGGGAAACTCACCCGCATCCCCGCCTTTACCATTGCGGCCGCTTCGTCAGCCGAAATTGTGCGCGATCGGTAATACTCCTGCCAGTTCATTTGAGCGCTTCCTCTTGGATGTGCCAGCCCCTGCCGCCAACGAACCGGGACTTCGAACCGACACAATGCCCCATTGACCGCGTGTGCGGCAAACTTGTTCGCCCCCACCCGAGCGGCTAGCTTTCGAGCATGCTGATTGCCGACGGCGAATTGCGCTACGACATCCGATGCGCCGGTGAGTTGATCGCGGTCGAGGAGGAAGCCCTGGCCGCCGGCAGGATCCACGCCGTCCGGCGTCCCGCCAGCGGCTCCAACGTTTACGAAGTCGAAGCCGAGCTCGACGACGCCGGGCTCATCCGGCGCGTAGTCGTGAGCTACAGCCGCGGCCCCTTCACCCGCAATGCCACCTACGAATCAGCCGACAATTTTCTGCGCGGCAACGTCGGTGCGATGGGCGGGCGCAACAACTTGACCACCAAGCTCGGGCGTTATGGCGAAGTGGATGCCGACATGGTCATCTTTCGCGCGCTGACCATCGCCCACATTCGCGAACGCGGGCAGACGCGATGGACCGGACGGGTGGCGGCAATCGATCCGAATACCCTCGTCGCTGCCACCAGCAAACAGTCGTGCCGCCAGCGTGGCAACGATCCACACGTGTGGATTTACGAACCGCGGATGGGCGACTCCGAGGAAATTGAGATCGACGACTCGGGACTGGTGATACGCCGGCGCGATTCCCGCGGCATCGAAACCGTGCTGGTCTCGAAGACGATTCGCTGAGGAAGGAACCGGGATTCTTCGCTCCAGCAGCTTCCGCTCTAGAATGACACAACAATGAAGACGACCCTCGTGTCATTCTGAGCCGCTGCGGCGAAGAATCTCGACGGGCGCTCCAGCGTCCGGCGCCGGCGGACACGCGCTTACGCGCGCGAGATCCTTCGCTGCGCTCAGGATGACACAAAAAAAGTTCTAACGGGGACGAAGTCCCGCATCTTTGTCTTAAGTCTTAACATTGGGGCCGCGCCCGCCAACGGCGGGCGGCCTTGATACTGGGTGCAGGGCTCAGCCCTGCCCATCGTGTAGTCGCGAAAAGATGCGCTGCGCAGATTTTCGCGTCTTCTCACTGCGGGTGGAGGGGCTGCAGCCCCTGCCCAAGGAAGTGTGAAACCCAGGATGGGTTTCACATCGCTGCTATGCAGCCAGCTTCTTCGCCGGCATCTTGCAATCGCCGTCGAATTGCGCGCCCTCGTTGAGCACCAGGCTCGGCGTATTGATCGTGCACTGCGCTCGCGCCGTCGCCATCAACTCGACGCGTTCGCGCGCCGTGACTTCTCCGCTGAACGCGCCCGCGATCGTCACCTTGCCCGCGGAGATCCGTGCGCTCACCACCGCGCCGCTGGCGATTACAACTTCATCGCCGGTGATCTCGCCTTCCGCTTCGCCTTCGATTTTCACCGGGCCGCGAAAGTTGAGTTTCCCCGAGGCCTTGGTGCCTTTTCCGATCCGTGACTCGAATCCCGATTCTTCGTTGAGCGCCATATACTGGTTGCCTTTCCCGGTTTGGGGTTTCACTATTGCGGGAATTCGCGAGCACACGCAATCTCGCCGGCCGGATCGCGAATGTGAATGAAGCGTTAAGTAATGCGCCGTACGTGGCTTGCACGCGTCACGTCGCGCGGTGCAATGTTTTTAACAGGGAGAATCGCCGTCAAATGAATCACAAATCCGGCCGGCTGCGTGAACATGGACCTGAGCGCCACGGTGGCCAGGGCCTCGATCCGCATCAGTATGATTCCGGCGACGCGACCATCCTCGCGCTGCTCGCCGAGACTCCAGCGGCCGATCACGTCGATCTCGTGATCACCTGGCGCGCCGGCGCGTACGAAGTTTGGTCGCGGCGCGGGATGATTCGATACAAACGCTTCGCCGATGAACGCGGCGCGCTGTCATTCGAAGTCGTCGAGCAAATTGGCCAAAACCCGATCGCAAATCAGGATCCATTCATCGTTTCCACCATCGACGAGGAACTCGACGCCGCCGCCCGCAGCGGCTTTTCCACCGACGATCCCAATCGCGCGTGGTTTGAACCCCACGTGCTGAGCCATCCTTACGCGTACGAGCGAATCGCCCAGCTCTTCGACAGTCCGCGCGCTCCCGATATCGTTCTCAGCCCCAAGGCCTACGCCTATGGAATCCAGCCGGGGCAGCACGGCGCGCTCGACGTGGTGCAATCCCGCGCGCCGCTGGTCTTCAGCGGTCCGGGCGTCCGCCGTGGACTCTTCAAGCTGGGGGCGCGGCAGGTCGATGTAGCGCCGACGATCGCGCGCCTGATGCGACTGCCGAAAATCGCCGGCCTCGACGCGTCGGGCTCGCCCGCCGAGGTTTACTTGAAGCGCCAGGACGGCAATCCGCTCCACGAAATTATCGACGATAACCCCGCGCGCCCGACTAATGCCTACATGTTCCTGCTCGACGGCCTGTCGCATTCGGAGCTGCGCCATCAGCTCGATACCAATCCCGGCGCGATTCCAAACCTCGCCGGCCTGGTCGCGCGCGGCGCGATGCTCTCGCACGGGTCGATCGTCAATTTCCCGAGCATCACGTGGCCCAGCCATTCGACGATTCTCACTGGCGCATGGTGCGGGCATCACGACGTCGTCAATCCCACTTTCCACCTGCGCGAGCATCGCGAGACCGTGCCGATTCAGGGCAACATCTTCGAGACCGAGCGTTTTCTCAATTCCGATGTCGAGACTCTCTACGAGGCCTTCAAGCGCGCCGGTGGCCCGGGCGTGATCACCGCGTCGATCCATGAACCGCAGGGACGCGGCGCCGATCATGCCGTGTTCGAGCGGCGGATCGTCGGCGACAAGGCGCGCCTCAAGGCGCTTACCATCGAGATGTCGGGCGACATAAGCCCGCGATGGGCGGCGGACAAGATGCCCACGATGACTCGCGAAGAGATCGTGGATATCCGCGGCGTTGCGCAAGCGATCAACCTCTTCGAACATTGCGGCGACTGCCCTCCCGTGTTCGTCGCGCACGAGTTTGTGATCACCGATGGCGCCGGCCACGACTACGGCCCCCATCACGAGGGGCTGCGCGAGGCGCTCCGTCGCACCGACAAAAGAATCGGCGCCGTGCTCGAGTTGTTTCGCGCGCGCGGCTTGCTCGAATCCACGCTCTTCATCGTCACCTCCGACCACGGGATGGCGGCGCAGCGCGTCGAGCTCAAGGCGAACCCGGCGCGCGAACCGGAGCGGGTGGGAATCCAGGGCGTGTTTGCCGAGCCGATGATTTATCTGCGCGATCTGCGCGTCGAGATCGTGCGCGCGCGCGATCTGCGCAGCATTGCGGTCACCGTGATGGACAACGACTTCCTGCCCGACGGCGAGCATCCGCCGATTGCCGGTGCGCGCGTCACGCTGAACGGCCGTGGCGGCGCCGTAATAGCAGAATCGCTAACGCCGGAGAGCGGACGGGTCGCATTTGCGACGCCCGCGGACTCCTCCGACGCCGAGCTGACGGTGGGCGTCGAGCGCGATGGGTTCAACCGCCGAGTGATCCGCGCCGATGGCGCATCGATCGGCAAAGATATTCGGCAAATCCTCTACGCGAATCTGAATTCATAAGAATGATGCGCGACCTCGACGGCAAGATTGCGATCGTCACGGGCGGCACGCGCGGACTTGGCCGCGCCATCTCGCTCGGGATGGCGCGCCTCGGCGCGACGGTCGCGATGAACTACCGCCGCGACGAAACGAGCGCCGCGCAGACGCTCGACCAGGTCCGTGCAGTCTCGCCGCGCTCGATACTCATCAAGGCCGACCTCGAGGACGAGTCGCAGGTGCGCGCGATGGTGACGCGCGCCGCCTCGGAGCTGGGCGGGCTCGATATCCTGGTCGCCAATGCGGCCGCGACCGCATTCAAGCCGCTGCTCGAAACCAAGCCGCACAATCTCGCCCGCACCTTTGCGCTGAGCATCAACGGATTCGTCGCCGCGGTCCAGGAAGCGAGCCGGGTGATGGGCGAGGGCGGGCGCGTGCTGATGATTTCGGGGATCGACTCGATTCGCAACCTGCCCGGCCACGGCGTGCTTGGCGCCGCCAAGGCCGCGCTGGAGAGCATGGTGCGCGACTTCGCCTTCGAGCTCGGCCCGCGCGGCATCACGGTCAACGGCCTCAACGTCGGTTATATCGACACCGAGTCGGCGCGCTTCTATGCGAACTACCTGGGCTACTCGTACGAGGATTTTCAGCGCCGATGCGCCGAGCGCTCCGCGCTGAAACGGCTGCCGGCGCTCGACGAGATTGCCGCCGTCGCGTGCCTGATCTGCCTGCCCGCGGCGAGCTATCTGACCGCGCAGACCATCATGGTCGATGGCGGCTTCACGCTAAGCTTCCCCGGCGTTAAGTGATGGCGCTCCGCATCCCGAACCGAATCAACGCCGTCACCCCTTGAACATTTGGTCGTAGCGGCGCTGCATCTCTTTGGGGCTCACTGACTCTTTGCGCGTAGCCAGCGACCATTGATGGCCGAATGGATCGGCGATCATGCCGGAGCGGTCGCCGTAGAACTGATCCGCAGCGGGGCGCAGCACCGTTGCGCCCGCCGCTTCGGCCTTTTTCATGACCGCATCGACGTCCGCCACGTAGAGGTGCAGCCGCGTGGGTGAGCCGCCGATGGTCGGCGGCGCAAGCGCGCCGAAAGCCGGAGACTCGTCGTTGAGAAAGATTACGCCGTCGCCGATCTTGAGTTCCGCATGGCCGATGTGGCCGGTCGGATCGGTGAGCCGATACCGCTCGACCGCATCGAAGACTTTTGTGTAGAACGCGATTGCGCTTGCGGCGCCCTTCACCGTCATGTGAGGGGTCAAGCTCATCGATCCTTTGGGCGGCTTGGTAGTTTTCATGATGGTTGCCTTTTTCAATTGACGTGATACGATACGTACCGTAACGTAATTGATGTGTCAAGCATGCCTTCCCAGACCAGGTCCGGCCCGCGGCGCGGCCGCCCGCGCGATCCGAAAACCCGAAGGAAAATTCTCGCGGCGGCGTCGGCGCTGCTCAACGAGGGCGGGATCGGCGCGGTCACGATGGAAGCGATCGCCGAACGCGCGGGCGTCGGCAAGCCGACCGTCTATCGCCAGTGGCCCAACGCGCCCGCGGTTGCGATGGCGGCGTTCGTGGAATCAACCAGGCCGTTGGCGCCGGCCGCGCGCGGGGGCCGGGTGCTCGAGGCGCTGCGGGTTCATCTGCGCAAGGTCGCCGAAACCTTCGCGACCCGAGCCGGCCGCAACACCGCCCTGATGATCGCCGCGGCACAGAACGACAGTGAACTTGCCAAGGTCTTCCGAAATCATTTCATCATGAAGAGCCGCGAAATCGGCCGGACTCTCCTGGATCGCGCGATTGCGAGCCGGCAGCTACGAAGCGATCTCAATATTGAAGCGGTGTTGGACCTGCTTTACGCGCCGCTGTATTTTCGTTTGCTGATTGGACATGGGCCGCTCGACGCGCACTTCACCGATGCGATCATCGACGCGGCTCTGGGCGGCCTCAAGCGCCGCCGCCGGATCTAGCTCCAGATTGCATCGTCGTCGCTGTTCCTGAGAATCCGGGTTCATGCCGGATTTTGGGGATGAACTATTCAGCCTGCCCCCGCCGGACTCGGCGTGCTATGCATACGCTATGGTCAATCGCCAGGATGGCCCGTGCTCGCATCGCTTGCTCAAAGTTGGGCGACGCCCGCTTACAGCGAATATTAATTTTGACGGAACGAAACTACCCCTGGTGGGCAGCCGTCTCAAAACCACAACAAATGGTATGAATTGCTGTTTTCAGCTCTATTCGATCACCCGAAAAATCAGCATTGTGCCCGTCGCAGTTTGAACGCTAGTCGCGGAGGTCCTCAAATGGCGCAAGAAATTAAAGATTCCGATCGCGCAAGGCAGGCCGATCAGGCAAAGCATCACGCAAGGCATCCCGATCACGAGAACTTTTTGGCCCAGGGCGGATTCGTCGCCGTCGATATCCGCGGCGAAATCGCGCGCCTCAAGCGCGAGCCCGCGTGGGCCAGCGGCGATCGCCACGGCAGCTCGCTGGTCAAAGGCGACGGAATCAACGTGGCGCTGATGATGCTGAAAAAGGGCGCGAAGCTGCAGGAGCATCACACGCGCGCGCCGATCACGGTGCAGGTGATCGAAGGCCGAATCAATTTCATCGCCAACGCCAAAACGCAGCTGCTGACGCCGGGGATGATTGTCGCGCTGGATCGCGCGATCGAGCATTCGATCGAGGCGCTCGAGGAATGCGCGATCGTTCTGACCGTTGGCGGCGAGCAGATGTAACCCGATGGCGCTGTACGACCGTGACTCGATCGTTTGCCTACGACGGCGGCGATTACATGTTCACCGTCGCGGAGCGATAGGGCGCGGCCGTCGCGAATCCTACACGCGCGCGCGGATGGCGCCGTCCACCGCGATCGATTCTCCCGTCACGAAGCCGGCCGCGGGCGACACCAGGTAGAGCAGGGCGCCGCCGAGTTCCTCGGGCTTCACGAGACGGTTGTCGGGCAGGTACTTGAGCATCGTCTTGCTGAATTCGTCGCCCTTGTTGGCGGGACTCGATTCATCGTCGAGCCATCCAGCCTCGATCGCGTTGACGCGGATACCATTGCGCGCCCATTCGAGCGCCAGCGCGCGCGTCAGGTTCAGGACCGCAGCCTTCGCCGCGCAGTACAGCGCGGCATTGGGGACGCCGCGTTGCGCGAGCACCGAAGTGATGTTGACGATGACGCCGCTGCCCTGCCGGAGCATCACGCGCCCGCCTTCCTGGCACGACATCCACACCGTCTTCAGATTGTTCTCCATGATTCTGTCGAACGCCGTGTCGTCGCTGGCCTCGGCCGGCCCAAAGGCCGGCGTGTCGAGCGCGTTGACGAGGATGTGCAATCCGCCGAACTCCTTCGCGGCGAGGTCGGCGGTGGCGGACAGATCGGCGCGCGTCGCCGCATCCTGCACGCGAATCACGGGCTTGGTCCCGGCCGCATTCACCAGCCTGGCGACTTCCTTGAGTTGCTTGTCGGTGCCGGGTTCCTGCGACGCGAGCACGACCCTGGCGCCGGCCTCGGCTAGCGTGACGGCGGCGGCGCGGCCGACGGAATGCTCGGCGCCGACGACCAGCGCGCCTTTGCCCTGGAGCGAGAAGTCATTTGACGCGTTCGAGGAGGCCATTTTTTTCAGCTCCGCTGCTTTTCTCTTTTCACTTTTCCACTGCCATCTGGTTCGTATTCGCCGGCGACACTCCGGTCGGCGCGATTCCGCCCGCCAGTCCGCCGCCGTCGATCGCGATCAGTTCGCCGTTGATATGGTTGGACGCATCCGACGCGAGGAACACCGCCAGCGGGCCGAGTTCGCTGTCCTGGCCGACGCGGCCGATGGGAATAAACTTGCCGCCCTGGAAAAACTGCATCGCCGCTTCGTCGTGCGGAAACACGCCGGGCACGATGCAGTTGGTCTGGATGTTGAACTGCGCGTAAGTCACCGCCATCGAGCGCGTCAACTGGATCACGCCGCCCTTGGCGCACGTGTACATGAAGTTGTGCTTGCCGCCGCGAAGCCCGTAGCCCGACGCGATGTTGATAATCTTGCCGCGATTCTGCTTGACCATCTGCGCAATTACCGCGCGGCATCCGTAGAACTGGCTGCTCAGG
>NZ_JBEKFG010000023.1:0-41577 GCF_050013435.1 Binatus sp. (SeqCode)
CTTCGGTCTCTACGTTGGCCGGGTCGGGGATACAGCAATCGACGGGACATACCGCCGCGCACGCTTCATGGTCGAAAAAGCCGACGCATTCGGTGCACTTCGACGGCACGATGTAATAGATGTCCTGCGCGATCGCGGGACTGGTCGCGCCGTTGAGATCCCACGGCGCTCCGCCCGCGTAGATCGCCGTGTTAGGACATTCCGGCTCGCACGCTCCGCAATTGATGCATTCGTTGGTGATCGTCGTTGCCATCTCGTGAACCCCGGTCTATCGGCAAAACTGGATTGTGATCGATATCAAAAAAACTCTAACAACGCCGATCTGAGCGGGCAATCGATCCCCCACGAATTGCTCTAATAGAACCCTGCGACGGAGTTTATACTGAGCGAAGTCGAAGGGCTCAGAGCAAACTTCGCTGGCTCTCTCTTAACACTGAGTGCAGGGGTCACCCGTGCCTTTTCGCGGCGACGTGGTATTGACTATGCTGGGCGGCAAGCCGCGGTACGCCCGACCCCAAGCGCAATCACGACCGCAGGAGTGTCTCGCACATGGATCTTCAATTCACGTCCGAAGAAGAAGCATTTCGGCTAAAGGTCCGCAGCTGGTTCGCCGAGAACCTGCCGAGCAGCGGCCTGTCCGCCGACAGCGATGGCCGCGACGACAAAGCCTGGATCGCCAAGGCCAAGGTCTGGCAGCGCCGATTGTACGAGGCCGGCTACGTCGCGCTCGCATGGCCCAGGGAATACGGCGGCCAGGCGTTGGATCCCGTGCGCCAATCGATCGTCAACGACGAGATGGTCCGGGCCAAGATGCCGTATCTCGTCGGCCAATTGGGACTCTCGATGCTCGGGCCGACGCTTATCTCGTGGGGCAGCGAGGAACAGAAGCAGCGCTACCTGCCGAAGATTCTCAGCGCCGAGGAAATCTGGTGCCAGGGTTACTCCGAACCCGGCGCGGGTTCCGACCTCGCCGCGCTGAAGACGCGCGCGGAAATCGTCGGCGATGAATTCGTCGTCAACGGTCAGAAAGTCTGGACGTCGGGCGCGCAATACGCCGACATGATGTTCTGCCTGGTGCGCACCGACCCCGAAGCGCCCAAGCATCGCGGCATCTCATACATGCTTATCGACATGCACACGCCGGGAATCACCGTGCGTCCCCTGGTTCAGATGACCGGCGATCGCGGCTTCAACGAAGTGTTTTTCGACAACGTCCACGTGCCGCGCAAAAACCTGGTCGCCAAGCTCAACGAAGGATGGATCGTCGCCAACGCCACGCTCTTTCACGAGCGCAACATGCTCGGCTCCGCCAGCGGCAGCGAGCAGCGCTTCAATCGCCTGCTCGCATTGGCCAAATCGATCGAGCGCGGCGGCCGTCCGCTCACCGAGGACCCCGTCTTTCGCCAACGGCTCGTGGAGCTGGAGATCCGCGTCGAGGCGATGCGCTTTCACGCACTGCGCCAACTGACCGATCAGATTCGCGGCAAGAATCCCGGCGTCGAGGCAATGATCAACAAGCTGGTCGGCACCGAGCTGAATCACGACCTCGCCACCGCCGCGATGGAGGCGATGGGCGACTACTCGATGCTCGCGCGCGATGACGAAGCCGTGCTCGATCACGGCTACTGGCCGTATGAGTGGATGTTCTCGCTCGGGCTGGTGATCGGCGGCGGCACGTCGCACATCCAGAAAAACATCATCGCGGAGCGCGGCCTGAAAATGCCGAAATCCCGTTGAGCCGGGTGAGAGTGCAGCGGCGCCAAATTTGGAGAGAGAACAATCATGGATTTCGGACTCAGCGAAGAACAACAGCAACTCAAGGAAAGCGCGCGCGCGTTTCTGAGCGGCGAATGCCCTGCCGCGTTCGTGCGCAAAACAATGGCCACCGATGACGGCTATCCGCGCGAACTCTACGCCCAGATCGCGAAGCTCGGATGGAGCGGGCTGGTCGTTCCCGAGAAATTCGGCGGCGCGGGACTCGGGATGCTCGACATGGCGATGATTCTCGAAGAGGGCGGCTACGCGGCGATGCCGGGGCCGTTCCTGTTCTCGTCGGTGCTCGCGGCCAGCGCGCTCAAACTCGGCGGCTCCGAACGGCTCAATTGGAAATGGCTCACCGCGCTCGCCGAGGGCAAAGCAATCGGCACGGTCGCGGTCGTCGAGCGCGCCGCCAGCATCGATCCGGTTGACATCGCGACGATTGCGGCCAAAGACGGCTCGGGATGGCGTCTCAACGGCGCCAAGATGTTCGTGCCGTATGCCAACGTCGCCGACTTCATCGTCGTCGCCGCCAAAGATAATGCTCGCAATATTTTCCTGTTTGTCGTCGATACAAAAGCGCCGGGCGTGACGACCCGTTTGCTCAAGAATCTCGATCTGACGCGGCGCGTCTCCAGCGTCGAGCTCAAGGGCGCACCCGCCGAGCGGCTTGGCGGCGGAACCGATCTCTTCGCGAAACTGATCGACGTCGCCGCGGTCGCGGTCGCTGCCGACTCGCTCGGCGGGACTGAACGCGCGCTCGAGATGGCGGTGGAATACTCAAAAGTCCGCGAGCAGTTCGGCAAACCGATCGGATCGTTCCAGGCGCTCAAGCACGCGGCCGCCGAAATCGTCGCCGACCTCGAACCTGCGCGCGCGATGCTCTGGTACGCCGCCTACGCTCAGGACATCGGCGCGGCGGACGCCTCGCGCACGGCTGCGATGGCGAAAGCGCGGCTGTGCGATATCTACAGCCGCGGCACCGACCGCGCCGTTCTGATGCACGGCGGCATCGGTTTCACCTGGGAGCACGACATGCATCTGTGGTTCAAGCGCGCGCGCTTCAACGAGTCGTGCTTCGGCTCGCCCGCGTACCATCGCGAGCGCGTCGCCGCGCTCGGCGCGTATTGAGGGCCACGCGGGATCGAGATGACCGTCACGAAGATAGTTGTTCTCGACGGTCATGCGTTGAATCCGGGCGACTTGAACTGGGAGGCACTGCGCGCGATTGGCGAGCTGCAAGTCTTTGACCGTACCGCAGACGATCAGATTGTAGCGCGCGCGCACGAAGCCGAAATCGTGCTGACCAACAAGACCCGGCTGTCGGCGCAAATTATCCGGCAGCTCAAAAGTACCCGTTATATCGGCGTGCTGGCCACCGGGTACGACGTAGTCGACGTGCAAGCGGCACGCGAGCTCAAGATCTCCGTCACCAATATCCCGACCTATGCCACCGCCTCGGTTGCGGAATTCACCTTTGCGCTGCTTCTCGAGCTGTGCCATCACGTGGCCCTTCACGCCGACTCGACGCGCGCGGGAGAGTGGTCGCGATCGAAGGATTTCAGCTTCTGGAAAACGCCCTTGGTCGAGCTGGCGGGCAAGACGATCGGGATAATAGGTCTCGGTCAGATTGGCCGGCGCGTGGCCGCGATCGCCCTGTCGTTCCAAATGCGGGTGATTGCTGCCGGTGCGGCCAGCAGCCCGGTTCCCGACTGGCCTGGCTTTCGATGGTGCGAAGTCGATGAGCTCCTGCGGCAAGCCGATGTCGTGAGCCTGCACTGCCCGCTGCTTCCACAAACCCAGGGAATTATCAATGCTAAATCATTGGCGATGATGAAACCCAGCGCCTTTCTCATCAACACGTCGCGTGGTCCGTTAGTCATCGAGCAGGACCTGGCCGATGCGCTCAACAACGGGCGTATCGCGGGCGCCGCGGTTGACGTGCTTTCGACAGAGCCGCCCTCCCCAGACAATCCGCTTTTACGTGCGAAGAATTGCATCGTGACACCGCACATCGCGTGGGCATCTAGGGAAGCGCGAACGCGGCTGCTCGATACCGCGATCGCCAACGTGCGCGCATTTCTCGACGGCCATCCCGTCAACGTCGTGAACTAAGTTCCCACGGCCTGCGGCATCTTCACCGTTTCACTGTTTCACGGCGCGCAGGATGTCGGTCTTGGTCACGATTCCATTGAGAGCGCCGGCGCCGTCCGTCACCAGCAACATCTGCGCGCCGCGCTCGCGCACCAGCAGCCGCAGCGCCTCGCTCAAGTCGCAGTCGTCGGTCACGCGAATCGCGCCGCGGTCCGCGAATTCGCCGACGGTGATTTTGTCCCAATCCGCGGGGGCGACCCGGCTGAGAGCGGATACGGAAATCGTCCCAACGGCCTGGTCGCCTTCGTACACCGGGAAGAACGTGTGCCGATGACGGGCCGCGACGCTGGCGACGAATTCGCGGATGGTTGAGCGGGATTGCACGGAAATGACGCGACGCTGCATCACGTCCCGCACCGCCATCCCGGATAGCTCCGCGAGTTTGGCGGTCTCGTGAAGATGCTGATCGCCGGAGACCGACGCCTCGCCCGAGATTGCGTAGGCGACCG
This sequence comes from Binatus sp. (SeqCode), assembly GCF_050013435.1. Taxonomy (GTDB): domain Bacteria; phylum Desulfobacterota; class Binatia; order Binatales; family Binataceae; genus Binatus. Next base: position 4,362 of record NZ_JBEKFG010000023.1, read on the forward strand.
CGGCGCCGATGAGGCTCGGGATGATGTAGGAATGGCCGCCGGTGGTTTCCGCGACGAAGACCACTGCGGTGAGCGGAGCTTTGTATCCGGCCGCGAGGAACGCCGCCATTCCGACCGCGGCATACAGATCGTGCGTCGGCGAGTGAACGACCGATTGCGCGTAGGCGTTGCCGATCGCTCCGCCGACCAGCAACAGCGGCACGAACATCGCGCTGACGCCGCCCGAGCCGAGCGAGAAAATCGTCGCGAGCAGCTTCAACGCGGCGAATGCCAGCAGCACTTCGGTCGGAATCGGATGCCTGAGTACGTAGCGGACGGCTTCGTAGTTGGGACCGATCGGAATGAGCGGGCCGTTGTAAATCGTCACGAACGCGAGGCCGCATAGCGCGGTGCCGAGTCCGCCGATCGTGAGCTTGAGTGTATGCGGTATCCTGGCAGTGATGAAAAACATGCGCACGCGGCGAAACGTGATGTCGAAGACGATTGCGATGAGCCCGATTCCAGCGCCGAGCAGCGCTGACCATGCGACGTCGATTGCCCGGAAGCTGGTGCTGCCCGCGAAACCGAACAACGGCGTGGCGCCGACGATCGACACCAGCGTTGCGTAAGCGACCACCGACGCGATCAGCGACGGCAGCAGCGCTTCGTGCGCGAGGTCGTCCTTGTACGGCATCTCGAGCGCGAACACGATGCCGGTAAGCGGAGCGCGGAACACCGCCGACATGCCCGCCGCCGCGCCGCTGATCAACATGATGCGGCGGTCGCGCGTTTCCAGACCGAAACGGCGCAGCTTGGTCCATAGCCACGATCCGATCGCGCCGCCGCTGTAAATGCTTGGTCCTTCAAGCGCCGCGCTGCCGCCCGAGCCGACCGTGGTCACCGCGGCGAGCAACTTCCACCAGAACGGATGCATGTCGATGTCGCCCAGATGCTCGTGGTAGGAGCGAACGATCTCCTCAGTCGAGTGTTCGTCGGGGTCGGGCGTGCGAAACTGCATTATCAGCCCCGTCACGAAGAAGCCGGCGACGAGTCCGGCCACGATTGCCCAATGATGGGCAAGGTAGTAGGGAAGTAGTGTCGCCCAGATGATGTCGAGGATGAGCACGGCGATCCCGGTGATGATGAGGCCGGTCAGGATACCGATGATAGGCGCGACGAGGAGCCATTTCTGGATGTCACGCGAGTACGTTGCCCTCAGGTCTTCATTGACCAGAGCGGTGTACTTTCGCAATAGGGGATGCTTAAAGAAACTTGATTCCAGGAAGCTCGCCAAGATTCCCAATGCTGCGATCCTTTCCCCGCCTGGATTTGGCTCGGCGAGTCATTTTCCAATATCAATGATTAGCATCATGTGTCGGCTGGGCACACTCGCAGTGACGAATGTAGCAGAATTGACACAAGCAATCGCATGCGGCAGGTTGACGCATTGAAGAAGCGGCAGCGGTATGCAGGATGGAACTGATGTTCAACGTCCAAATCGGCGATTTGCGGGTCATCGAGAGTTACAACTGGCTCCGCAGCATCATGGGTCGAGTAGGCACGTCGTCCCTCGTCATGTCGCGATTTGAATATAACGCCGTGGTAAATGGCACGGCAATTGGATGACTTAGTTAAGGTGGGGTCTCATCCGACCTCGTCCAGGCGTCGCTAGTTGGCATGTTTTAAGAATCGACTGCCACGGATTTGTCAGGTGATGGGGGATTATGAGTGATCAAGAGAAGGATAAGGAACAAGACAAAGAATCGAGTCTGTTGAACTCTGCGGTCAGGATTTTTCTCGTCGAAGACAATCCGGACCACGTTTTTATCGCGCTCACCGTAGTAAGGCAGGTGCTGGGCGACGATATCGAATTGGTGCATGCGTCGAATGCCGACGAGGCATTGCTCATGATCGCGCAGTTCACCGAGCAGGATCGCCCGGATTTGTTTTTGGTGGATTTGCGTTTGCCTGACAACGGCGGCTTCTCCGTGTTGCAGGCGACGCGAGCGAACGAGGCGCTGACGGCGGTGCCGATGTTCGTTATCACGAGCTCGCTGTACGACCGCGATATTGCGGAGAGCTATCAACTCGGCGCGTCTGCCGTCCTGTGCAAGCCGCTGTCGCGCGCCAAGCTGCGCGACGAGTTGGTGCGCGTCGGCGCACTGCCGCCGTCGCAGCGGCGGGTCGATCCGTCATATCGCCAATAATCAAGCCGGATTGCATTCGCATACGGGCTGTGAGTCGCGCGACTCACGGCCCGTTCGATTTTGCAGGCTTGACGCTTGCGCCGGCAAATAGGATTCTCGCTGACGGTCTGCCCGGCAGCAGACGGGATTTGCATTGCGGCGAAAATCATCGCACAGGAGTTGCCGTGAAACCCTACACATTTGAGCATAGTGACGCGCTGATGGAGCGCGCCAAAAGAGTTGTTCCCGGCGGCATCTACGGCCATCAGGCGCCCGTGCTGCTAACCCGGGGCGCTTACCCGTCATTTTTCGCGCGCGGCGAGGGGTCGCACGTCTGGGACGTCGATGGCAACGAGTACATCGACTACCTTTGCTCATACGGCCCAATCGTGCTCGGCCATCGGCATCCCAAAGTCGAGGAAGCCGCGCGCCGGCAGATGGAACTCGGCAACTGCTTCAACGCGCCGGGGCCGGTGTGGGTCGATCTCGCGGAGCATCTTGTCTCGATCACGCCGTTTGCCGACTGGACGGTGTTCGCCAAAAACGGTTCCGACGTATGCACCTGGGCGACCGAAGTCGCGCGTCAAGCGACCGGGCGGCCGAAGATCGCGATGTGTGCCGGCGCATACCACGGCACCGATGCATGGTGCACGCCGCTTCCCGGCGGAGTGACGGCGGAAGATCGTGCGAACATGGTTTATTTTCGATTCAACGACCTCGAGAGCCTGCGCCACACGGTCGAGGAAAACCGCGGCAAGATGGCGGGCGTAATCCTGTCGCCGTTCAAGCACGACGCCGGCCACGACTCGGAGTTGCCGGTCGAAGGATTTATGTCCGGCGTGCGGAAAATCTGCGACGACAACGGCATCGTCTTCATCCTGGACGACGTTCGCGCCGGCTTCCGCCTGCACATGGGCGGCTCAGGCGAGTTGTTCGGAGTGCGTCCGGATCTCACGACTTACTGCAAGGCGATTGCCAACGGCTATCCGCTGGCCGCATGCCTTGGCCGCGACAGTCTCAAGCAGGCAGCGCAGGAAGTGTTCTTTACGGGATCGTACTTCACCAGCGCCGTGCCGATGGCGGCGGCGCTGGCGAATCTCAAGGAGCTGCAAGCGGGTGGCGGAATAGAGAGGATGCGCACCAACGGCGAGAAGCTGCGCACCGGCCTGCTCGCGCAGGCGCGCGGCGCCGGACTCGAGGTGACTTACTCCGGACCGCCGGCGATGCCGTACATGACGTTCAAGGCCGACGCGGGCCATCATGATCGCGCCAGGGTTTTCTGCGGCGCATGCTCGCGCAGCGGCGTGTACTTCGCGCCGCGTCACAACTGGTTCATCTCGGCGGCGCATACCGAGCGCGACATCGAGCAGACCCTGGACGTGACCGAGCGAGCATTCGAGGCCGTGCGCAAGCAATTCGGCGCATAGCCCGTCGCGCAAGCGTCGGTTACGACTTGATACGCTCCAGAACGATGACCGGGATTTGACGGGTGGTGTTCTTCTGGTAGCCGACAAAGGCGGGCATCGCTTTGGCCTGGGCGTCGAACAGCCGCTTGCGCTCGGGGTCGGCGGTGATGACGGCCCTGGCCTGGAATTTTTCCTTGCCGATCTCAATCGTAACCGCCGGGTGAGCCTTGAGGTTGTGGAACCAGGCGGGATGCGTCGGCGCTCCGGCCTTCGACGCGATTATTACGATTCGATCGCCATCCCTGGTGTACACCAGCGGAGTGGTAGTGGGACGGCCGCTCTTCGCGCCGGTCGTAGTCAGAAGCAGCAGCGGCGCGCCCACGAAGGGGCCGCTGAGAACCTTGCCGCCGTTGGCGCGAAACTCTTCGATCAGCTGGTCGTTGAATCCGCGCAGCGCTTTATCGTTGGCGCGAAACTCTTCCATCTGTTTGTCGCTGAGTCCCGGCATCGCTTTCTGGTTGAAATCCGGCATGGTGGTCTCCTTTTTTTCGGGAAAGTTGTGGCTGATCGTGAACCCGGTCCGTCAGCTTACGCCTGACTTAAATCTCGGGCCATTTGTTGTTCCAGGGGCGCGCCTGTTCGTACGCGTACGAAGCCTGCAGGACAAGGTCCTCGCGATAACGCTCCGCAACGATCTGCAATCCGCAGGGAAGGCCGGAGTCGGTGAGTCCCGCGCGCACCGACGCGGCGGGATGGCCGCTCATGTTGAATGGATAGGTGAACACGACGGCATTGAGCGGGTCCTTGAGCGGTTGGCCGTTGATCTCGGCCGGCATCGGACCCTTGGCGGGAAAGGCCTCGGTCGGAAGCACGGGACATAGCAGCAAGTCGAAGCGCTCGAACACGCGCTGGCACCAATCGTTGATCTCGCGGCGGCGTCGATACGCCGCGCCGTAATGCTTCCACGTGACGCGCGGCGCGCCTTCGGTGCCGGTGGCGAACGCGCGGCCGAAATTCTCGCGATCCTTGTCGAGCCATTCATGCAGCATCGCATAGCCTTGCGTCGCGCCGACTTGCATCCAGGCGCGGCCGGTATCGGGCATAGGGTCATCGATAGTCGTCAGGTCGTAGCCGAGGTTCTTGAACACGGCGACAGCTTTTTCGATTTCGCGCGCCACGTCGCGCTGCACGAGCTGGCCGAAGTCGGGATGAAATGCGATGCGAAGTTTTTTTGGGATGCGGTCAAGTATGGCCTGATAGGAAATTCCCGGATGCGGCACGGAGTCGGGATCGGCCGGGTGATAGCCGACCACCGCGTCCATGAAAAGCGCGGCGTCGCGCACGGTGCGCGTGAGCGCTCCATGCACGGAGGTGTCGTTCCATTGTTGCATCCCGAGCGTAGGGTCGTTCGGAATCCTGCCGAAGGTCGGTTTCAGCCCGTAGCATCCGGTGTAACAAGCAGGGATTCGCACGGAGCCGCCGCCGTCGGAGCCGGTCGCGATCGGTACGACGCCGCCGGCGATGGCGGCCGAGCTGCCGCCCGATGATCCGCCGGGCGTGCGCTCGAGATTCCATGGATTGCGGGTGACACCGAACAACAGGTTCTTGGTGAAAGCGGTGTAGCCGAACTCGGGCGCGTTGGTCTTGCCGATCACGATCGCGCCGGCCGCTTTCAGGCGCGCGACTTGAATCGAATCGGACTTGGGCAGGTTGTCCTTGAACGGCTTCGAGCCGAACGTGGTTCGCAGACCGACGGTATCCTCGAGGTCCTTGACGCCGAGCGGCAACCCCGCCATCGCTCCGACTTCTTCCCGCCGCGCGATCTTTTCGTCCAGCGCGCGCGCCTCGGCCATCGCGGCGTCGGCGCGCAGTGCGCAAAACGCGTTGAGCTTGGGGTTGGTCTGTTCGATTCGTCTGATCGTCAGCTCCATCAATTCGCTGGGCTTGAGTTCGCGTCCGCGAATCATCGCGGCGAGTTCGTGTGCCGGCTTCCAATACAGTTCGGTCATGGCGAATACCTCCCGAGGAGAGGGGACAATCACCTGCGCGGCAGGGGTGACCCCTGCACCCAGTGAAAACGCGAAGACGCGAAATCCGCGCAGCGCGGCTTTCGCGAAGGGTTTATGTGAGCAACGGCGATTCCGTGGGCTTCTGCCCCATCCCTTCGAGCCGAACTTACTACGATGCGCGCGAAGGTGGAAAGCGAAGCGACCAGGGAGCGCAAGCCACGCGGCTCAGCGCGCCTTCGCGCTCATTGCTGTCATCCTGACGATGCGAGCGAAGGCGAGCTGAGGAAGGATCTCGGACAGCTTCGCGTCACGCGAAGCCGGTACCGGTTTCGGATCGCCCGCTGCGCATCGGGTGATGAACAAACCGTGGGTTCCGCCGGCGAAGGTGAAGTGAGTCGGGCTACCCGGCGGAGGATCAAATCACCTGCGCGGTGGGCGGCAGGGGTGACCCCTGCACCCAGTGAAAAGTGAAAATGTGAAGACGCGAAATCCGCGCAGCGCGGCTTCCGCGGAGGGTTTGTAGAGGAGACAGCCATCTAGTTTGACAGCCTAACAGACGTTAGATAGGGTTTTTGCCGGGTCAGTGCGAAGCGCTTTGAAAAATTCGGCCGCGCGCGCGAGCGCCAGGGTGGTTGATCTGCGGCGGCCCGTCGACACGCGTGACCGCGTGCTGCAGGCGGCGCAGGCGCTGTTCGCCGAGTTCGGCTATCGCGGCACCAGCCTGCGAGACATCGCCAGGCGAATCGGGGTCAAGGCGCCGTCGCTGCTGCATCATTTTCCGTCCAAGCAACAGCTCTATCTCGCGGTGCTGGACCAGATGTTCGAGAGTCTGGACGATGCGGCCAACGCGATCGTCTGGAGGCATGAAGGCCGGCAGGAGCGGATGCGCCAGGCGGTCGGGCACACGGTCGACTTTATCGCCAGCCATCCCGATTTCGTGCGAATCATGTGGAAAGAGATGGCCGACGAAAGCGGAACCGGGCGGCAAGTGCTCAAACGGCGGCTGCCGCCGCTGTTTTCCACCGCGGTCACTTTTATTTTCCACGGCCAGCGCGACGGCGAATTCCGCACCGATATCGATCCGCTGCATTTCATGTGGGGGCTGAACGCGATCACGATTGGCTACTTCACGATCGCGTCGATGATCCGGCGGCTGTGGGACGTGAACCTGCTCGAGCCTGCGATGGTTGAGCGGCGCAAGCGCGAGCTGACCGACATGGTCGAGCGCACGCTGTTCATTGTTGACGGCGCCGCGCGGCTGGAGAATGAATCGACGAAAACCCGAAGGAGAAAATCGCGCTTATGAAACTGGGAACCTTTTATGAGCATCAGCTGCCACGGCCATGGAAGGAGGGCGCGGAGCTTAAGCTGTTCCAGGATGCGCTCGATCAGGTCGAACTCGCGGACCGGGTCGGCATGGACCATATGTGGGAAGTGGAGCATCACTTCCTCGAGGAGTACGCGCATTCGTCGGCGCCAGAAATTTTTCTGGCCGCGGCGAGTCAGCGCACCCGGCAGATTCGGCTCGGTCACGGGATCGTCTTGCTGCCGCCGGGCTACAACCATCCGGCGCGGGTCGCGGAGCGAATCGCGACGCTGGACCTGGTGAGCGGCGGGCGGGTCGAGTTCGGTACCGGCGAATCGTCGGCGGAGCTGGAGTTGGGCGGCTTTTGCATCCCGCGCGCGGACAAGCGCGCGATGTGGCAGGAGTCGCTGGGCGCGATCGCGCGAATGTTTGTCGAGGAACCGTTTCTTGGTCATGAGGGCCAGTACTTCAAGATGCCGGTGCGTAACGTGGTGCCCAAGCCCGTGCAGAAACCGCATCCGCCGCTGTGGGTCGCGTGCTCGCGGCGCGAGACGATTCATCTGGCGGCCAAGCTCGGGATCGGCGCGCTGACCTTCGCGTTCGTATCGCCGGAAGAGGCGCGGGAGTGGGTCAACGACTATTACACGACGCTCGAGAATGAGTGCGAGCCGATCGGATACGCGGTCAACGCGAACATCGCGATCGTCACCGGCTTCATGTGCGACAACGACGCCGAGCGGGCGCGCAAGATGGGCGAAGAGGGGCTGAAGTTTTTCGGCTACGCGCTAGGCCATCATTATGCGTTTGGGCGGCACGAGCCGGGCAAGACCAACATCTGGAACAATTTCAAAGCGAGCCCGATGAATTTGCCGGGGCTGGACGGGGCGACCTCATGCGTCGGATCGCCCGACCAGATTCGCACGCGGCTTGGCCAGTTCGAGCAAGCCGGCGTTGACCAGGTGGTGTTCATCTCGCAGGCGGGCAACAACAAGCACGAGGACATCTGCTCGTCGCTCAGCCTGTTCGCCGAAAAGGTCCTGCCCGAGTTCAAAGAGCGCGAACAAAAGCGCGCCGGGCAGAAGGCCGAGCGGATGGCGCCGATCGTCGAGAAAGCGATGAAGCGCAAACCCGAGCCGAAAATTCCCAAGAGCGACGGACCCGTCGTGGTGCAGGCCGGGATGCTCGTGTAAGCGCGACGGCGCCTTCAATCTGTGACGGGCGCGGTCGGCGCGGGTCCGACGCGAGTGAACTTTACCGGGAATCCGCCGCAGTCTTTGGGATTGACGAGTTCTTCGCGGAAATTACTCGGGTCGCTGACGATAATTCGCGCCTTCACCCATCGCGACTGCTGGAATCCATGATCGGCGCATATCTGATCGGCAATCACGATGCCCGGCACGTGTTGATCGAGAGTACCGCGCCACACGACGTTGCCCGGCGGGATATTTTTGTTGCCGTCGATCAGGGTTGCGACGTAATTGCGGCCGCGCAGCATCTGGTCCAGACCGATAACCACTCGAAGCGGGCCGCCCGGATAGGTGGCAATCCAGTTTCCGTTGAGCAACCTCGCCACATTCATCGGCGGCGGGGGCGGCTGCACGGGAGCGGCCGGAAGCATCGGCATCGATGGCCCCGAAGATTGTTGGAACGACTGCGAATTGCACGAGGAGGTCACGCATGCGAGCACAATCGTCAGCGCTGCAAGGGCGGCGCGGCGCGCGATAGCAGGTGGCGGACTCGCGGCGGTCAACGTTCGTGAGCAGCGGCGGTGGATGCTCGGACGCGGCATAGATTCCTCCAGCGGATGGATGCTCAAGTATAGACTGAGTTACGTTGCAGAACAGCAGGGTCCGGTTTGCCGCGGTGCGCCAATATCGATGAGTTAACGCTGCGAGCCAGCATCAGGAGTGACGAGTTGGGCAACGATTACATCGAAGCGTCGCGCGTCTTTCACGAAATCACCAAGCATTCGTACACCAGCGTCCGTTCGTCGCCGCACTTTCTGGACTGGGACATCAAGCCGATGCCCTACAAGATTTATCCGGGAGCCGCGTCCGTCGCGTTGCCGCGCGATCTGAATCTTTCCGCGACGCCCACGCTGTCGGCGCTCTCGTCGTACGTACCGGCGGGATTTTCCGCACCGATCGAAACCGCCGCGCTGACCCGCATTTTGTTCTGTGCCGGCGGGCTGACGCGGCACAAGCAGGTGGGAGGTGAGGAATATCATTTCCGTGCGGCGGCGTCGGCGGGCGCGCTATATCCGATCGAGATTTACGTGGCGGCAGGAGCAGTGGAGGGCCTCGAGTCGGGCCTTTATCATTTTTCACCGGGCGATTTGCGGATGACCGGGCTGCGACGCGGCGATTGGCGCGGTTCCCTGGCAGACGCGGCCGCGAAGCGCAGCTCGATTCTGGACGCGCGCGCGGTGATCGCATTGTCGGCAATCTACTGGCGCAGCGAATGGAAATATCGCGCGCGGGCGTATCGGTATTGCTATTGGGACGCGGGAACCATGCTGGCTAACCTGCTTGCCGCGGCGGCGGCCGAGGAAATTTCCGCCGACGTGATCACCGCATTCGAGGATCCCGCACTCGAAGCGTTGCTCGGAATCGACGGCGAGCGCGAAGGCATGGTCGCGCTGGTTGCGCTGGGGCGATCGGACGGGCCATCGGCGCCATCGCCTGAAATCAAGCCGTTGACGCTCGAGACGATTCCGCTTTCGTCGCGGGAAGTCGCGTACCCTGACGTGGACAGGATGCATCGCGAATCGCGGCTGGTGACGGCCGATGAGGTCGCAAGGGTTGCGGCTGCGAAATTGGATTCGGCGCCATCGTCGTCAAGCACGGGCGAGCTTCGTTTCGAAACGATCGCGTCCGAAGATTCCACGGGACTCGGCGAGACCATCATCCGGCGCGGATCGTCGCGAGCATTTGCCCAGGATGCGATTGGCGCGGAAGAACTCGCGACGATCATGGCCGCTTCAAGCGAGCATCCGCAGGCCGACTTTCCGCCGTTGACCGACACTTATCTAATCGTCAACGCGACCGACGCAATGGAACCCGGGGCGTACTACTACAACCGGCAAGCGCGCGCGTTCGAGATGCTGAAGGCGGGCAACTTCCGGGGCGAGGCCGGATATCTGTGCCTCGAACAGCCGCTCGGCATGGATTGTTCCGCGCTGGTGGTTTACATGGCCGATCTCGAGCGCACGCTTCGCGCGTTGGGAAATCGCGGTTACGGCGACGCGCATCTCGAGGCTGGAATTCTTGGCGGCCGCGCCTACCTTGCGGCATATGCGCTCGGCCGCGGCGCTACGGGACTCACCTTCTACGATGACGACACGAGCAAATTTTTCGAGCCGCACGCCGCCGGAAAAAGCCCTCTGTTGATGGTTGCGCTCGGAATTCCCCGCTCGCGGACGAAATCGTAGTCAAGACTGCGGGCAGGTTGAAAGAGTCGGCGAGACGCAGCCGCAGCGGGGTACTGATGACTGCCTGATAGGCGGATGCCTGTCGTTTGAGCAGGCACGTTGCAATTTTCATCAATACTCATTCGATTTTGAAGTGGCACTTTTCCTGCTTTGAGCTTCCTTCATACTCCCGCCCGTAACGGGAGCGACGCGTGTGCATGCGGCGGACAACCACTCCGGCCCATGAATTGAAGGAGGTAAGATGGCTGAAGAACAGAAAAAGATGCTGCCGACGCTCGGCTTGACCGGGGTCACGGTCAACGCGATGGCGCTGATCGCCCCGGGGGCCTTCCTGTGGATCACGTTTGTCGTTCAAGCCGGCTACGCATACCCGTCCGGCATGTGCATGTGGGCGGGTATCTTCGCTGCGTTGATGCTCGCGTACGCGACGGCAATTTCGTACGCGGAACTTGCCAAGCTGTATCCCGGCGCAGGCAGTTCCTATTTCTTTGCTGAGCAAGCATTTCTCAGCAAGACGCACGCGTATCGGTTTGCACGCATCGCCAAATTCACAATGGGATGGGCGTCGCATCTGTATTACTGGGTCTATCCGGGTGCAATGGTCGCCACGATCGGGATCATGGTCGGATACATCGTCGGCAACTTTGCGCCTGGCACCATCAACGCCGGCACGCCGGGCCCCGTGTTCATGGCGCTGATCGCGGTTGTCGCTGCTTTTGGAATCGCATACATCGCGTTTCGCGGCGTTAACGGCTCGACGATGGTTAATATCGCGATCAACGGTATCCAGATAGTCGCCCTGCTGTTCTTCGCGGCATTGGCGATCGCTTACCGACTCGGGCACCCCGATGGGTCCACCGGTCTTGCCCTCGATGGCACCAGCAAGGTGCTGCACTACGCTTTCAGTGGCGACGCACCCGCACATGCAAGCGCCTGGTCGGTCATCGCGCCGCACAACTTCAGCTATGTCATGCTGCAGGCCACCATCGCGATCTTCCTGCTGGTCGGCTTCGAGTCGGTGACCGCACTCGGCGAGGAAGCGAAGAACCCCAAGCGCGACATCCCTCGCGGCGTACTGCTCTCGCTAACGATCCAGGGGCTGTTCTGCTACCTGATCGAGTACTTCGCCGCCAACTATTTCATGAACAGCGCCTACAGCCTTGCCGACGCAAAAGGCTCGGCGGCGCCGCTTGGCGACATGATGACGATCATCGGCAACGCGCTGCTCGGCGGCCATGGCCAGGCGTTCATGATGCTCGAAGCGCTGACCGTGTTCCTCGCGCTGATTGGCACGACCCTTAGCTGTATCAATACCGGCGCCCGCGTGACCTACGCGATGGGCCGCGACGCGGAAGTGCCGGAGCACTTCGGTCTGCTGCATGGCGAGAATCTCACGCCGCATCGCACGATTTGGACGCTCGCGGCTATATCGGCGGTGCTCGGCGCGTACGCGGCGCTTTATTTCTTCGCCGGCAGTTCCGCACCGGACGACAAGACGATCGCCACCCTGCCGCACAACTTGTGGTATGCCGTCGGAATGAGTTCGAACGCATCTCTGACGGCTCTGCCGAACGGACTGGCGTTGGTCACCCTGCTCTCAAACTTCGGAACGTTCGTAGTCTACGGGCTGACGAATCTCTGTTGCATCGTCGCGTACCAGGAGCGTCACGAGTTCCATGGCATAAAACACATGGCGATACCGATATTTGGCGCGGTCGCGAATTTTGCTTGCATGGCGTTCTACATCATCGGGCCGATTGAGGGGCTCGGCAGCGTGAAGGAACCGCTGATGGCGGTCGCGATCGCGGTGATTTGGGGACTCTACGGCGCGGTTTACTTCATGCGTAATTCCAAGAAGCGCGGCAAAGACACGATTCTGGTAACCAAGCCGGCCTGATCCCAGGCGCTGGTTTGGCGAATAATCCCGGGGGCGAGCCGCGTGGGACCGCGGCTCGCCCCCTTGGCCGTTCAAGCGACTTTACTCCTCAGCGTTAGCCGGGTAGCTCAATTCAAATGGATTCGTCGCTCGCCGCTCCTCCTTCGGTAGAGCAGGCTTTCGAGTTGGCGCTGCTGTCCGACGTAGGTACGAACCGCCCGGACAATGAAGACGCGTGCGGGCATTTTATCGAGAGTCCCGACAGCGTGGTGTTCGCGATTGCCGACGGCGTCGGCGGCTACGAAGGCGGTGAAGTCGCGAGCCGGATGGCGATCGACATAACTCTCGAAGCTTATCGCGAGAGCCCGCCGGCGTGGGGCGCCGGCAAGCGGCTCCATCGCGCGATTACGCGCGCCAACATCGAGATTCACGACAAGGCGCTTACCGTGCCGGAACTGGGCCGGATGGCGACCACGATGACCGCGGTTGCGGTCGAGAAGGGGATGCTCGCGGCGGTGCACGTCGGAGATTGCCGGCTGCATCTGATCCGTCACCGCCAAATCTCGCAAATCACAAAAGATCACACGATGGTCGCCGACCGGGTCAGGATGGGCATGATGTCGGCGGCGCGCGCGAAGAATCATCCGGAGCGCGGGATGCTTCTGCGCAGCCTGGGTCACGAGTTGATCGTGTCGATCGATCGGATCGCGATGCCGCTGCTGGAGCGCGATCGCCTGATCCTGTGCAGCGACGGGATGTACAACGTCCTCGATGACAAGGAACTGGAATCGCTGACGCGTGGCGTTGACCCCGAGACGGGATGCCGTATCTTGATCGACACGGCCAATCGGCGCGGTACCGCGGACAACCTGACCTGCGCGGTCTTCAGAATGACGTCGCCGACGGGGCATACGGCGACCGCCGGCGGATGGCGCGATCGATTGCGAGGATTGTTCGGGCGATGAAGCGTATGAGCGCTGGCAGTGATCTAATTGAATACGGGTTCAAAACAGAAATTCCGGATAATGCTGCAAAATGCAACGAAGGACCGTGCATTTTGTGGATATCATCGCACTACAAAATTTGCCTCACGCGGATATCCTGTTATGATCTTTAACTTCGCAGGCTGCATTTTGCATGATCGCGGCGTGCAGTCGGCATTTCCGGCGGCGCCTGGGGAAGGTCCTACTTGGCCGTCACTGTAAAGCCGATCCAGCCAACGGGCCTTAATCAGTCCCATCCGCAGGCATTGTTCGGAAAGCAGACCACGGCAATCGTCGTCACGACGGGGATGCTTGCCTTCATTTCCTTCTGGCGGGCGTCTGCGATCGTCCTGTGTGACCTTGCTTCGACCTCCTACTACATCGGCGGCATTGTCGAGCAGGCCTGCGGCCGTTCGGCGCCATATTTCATCCTGGCCGTGATGCTTTTCTCGTATGCGGTGCGCGCGGTGTACGTCGAGTCGTGCTCGATGTTCACGCGCGGCGGAGTTTACCGCGTCGTCAAGGAGGCAATGGGTCCGACGCTCGCGAAAATCTCGGTGTCGGCGCTGATGTTCGATTACATTCTGACCGGTCCGATCAGCGGCGTCTCCGCCGGCCAATACCTGGTCGGCTTGATCAACGAACTACTCAAGCTCGCCCACTCCGGAATTATTCTGCCGCCGGATTTCTCGGCCGCCTTCTTCGCCATCGCCGTGACCGTATATTTCTGGCATCAGAATATTCTTGGCATCGAGGAATCCAGCGGCAAGGCGATGCGAATCATGCAGGTCACGACCGTGATGGCCGTGATCATGATCGCATGGTGCGGGATCACGATGGCGGTGCGCGGGGCGCATCTGCCGCCATTCGAGCTCCGCTTCACGGCCGACTCGCTTGGTTGGCTGGCGAATTTTCCAGCCGCGCGCACGATCGGCGCGATCGGCATCCTGATTGCCTTCGGCCATTCGATCCTTGCGATGTCAGGCGAGGAGTCGCTGGCGCAGATCAACCGCGAAATCGAGACGCCCAAGCTCAAGAACTTGCTCCGCACGGGACTGGTGATCTTCCTCTACAGCATGTTGTTGACCTCGTTGGTGTCGTTCTTCGCCGTGATGATCATCCCCGATAGCGTCCGGATGTCTCAGTACGGCAACGATCTGATCGGCGGGTTGGCGATGTTCATGGTTGGCCCGCTGTGGGCGCGGCTTGCACTGCGCGTGTTCGTGGTGTTCGTGGGCTTCCTGATCCTGGCCGGCGCGGTGAACACAGCCATCGTCGGCTCGACCGGCGTGCTCACGCGGGTGGCCGAAGACGGCGTGCTGCTCGACTGGTTCCGCCACCCGCATAAGCGCTACGGGACGAATTATCGCATCGTCAACCTGGTCGCCGGCTTGCAAATCGCGACCATCGTGCTGTCGCGCGGCGAAATATATGTCCTGGGCGAGGCCTACGCCTTCGGCGTCATATGGAGCTTTGTCTTTAAGACGCTCTCGGTGCTGGTGCTCCGCTACCGGGAGAAATACAAGCGGCTCTGGCGGATGCCGCTGAACCTCAGGTGGTTCCGGCCCGGCGGCCAGGATTTCCCGCTCGGCTTGGCGCTGACGTTTCTGGTGTTGCTGCTCACCGCCGTCATCAATCTGTTCACCAAGAAGGTTGCGACCATCTCGGGCGTCGGATTTACGCTTGCCCTGTTTGTCATGTTCGAGATCTCGGAACGCTTTAACGGCCACGTTGAGCACGTCTACGGCGAGGAGCCGGAGAAATTCAACCTCGAACTCGTCGAAGAGGGGGAGGTTGACCCGGTCCACCTCGGCCTCGCGGCGCAGCACAAGCGGCTCATCGCGATTCGCGATCCCGGCAACTTGACCCACCTGCACCGCTATCTCTCCGAGCCCGACGACGCGGAACTGATCGCAATGACCGTCCGCGCCGAGCGGGGTCTCGCCTCGAGCGAGGGCGCGCAGGTCTTCACCGACCACGAGGAGAAGCTCTTCAGCAAGGTGGTCAAGGTCTGCGAGGATCACGGCCGCGCCGTGACGCCGCTGGTCGCGGTTTCCAACGACCAGATTTACGCGATCGCGCGGATGGCCTACCTGTTGGACGTTGAAGAAGTCGTGATGGGCGTGTCGGAGCGCTTCCATCCTGACGTGCAGTTGGAGAATTTCGCGATGCACTGGGGATCACTCGGCGACTCGGAGCGTCATATCAAGGTCCGCGTGCTGTCCGACACCCGCGACATCCGGGCGGAGATCTGATTTTAGACCTCGCGCAATGGAACGCTGGAAGGCGACCAAGTCCCGCAAAACGCCACACCAACCTGCGCACGTCAAACTTCCAAACTGAAACCGCGCGCAAATCCCTGTGACTCCTCAATCCGGTTTAGGGGCCCGGTTTTGGGGATGAACTATTTCAGCCTGCCCGCGCCGGATTTCAAGTGCTATTCATACACCATGGTCAACCGCCAGGATGTCCCGTGCTCGCCCGGCTCACCCGAAATCGGGCGACCACTGCGTCTGGCAGAATTTGTTTTTGGCGGAACAAAGCTAGCCCTAGTGCGGAGCCGTCCCAAAACCACAACGGATGGTGTAAATTGCGCTCTCCGGCTCTATTCGATCAGCCAGATAGACGTGAGCGAATCGCTGTGAAGTTCCGCCACGCCGCCGCACTCGCGCTTGCAGGCTGGTATTTGATACTGCCCCCGCTAACTCCCAACGGGCGATGGATCGATACAACTGCACCGCTCAGCGCATGGTACAAGGTGAAACCTCCGTATGCATCAAAAGATGGCTGTGAGAGAGCGAAAAACGGAATGATTGCACTTCACCGCGCGAATCCTTCAAGTCCCTCGAAGCTACTGAGCCTCAAGGATGAGCAAGCCGGTCTTTGCGTCCACTCCGATGATCCCCGTCTCTATGCAAATTAGGGCAATAATATACTTGACTCATCAGACCGAATCCTGTATGATTAATGACATGAAGGAACCACGCACATTGAAAGATGCAGTTGTTTATTTCTCCGATCCTGATAACTGCTTGAATTATCTGGTTAAACGCCGCTGGCCGAACGGCGTTCATTGCCCTAGTTGTGGCTCGGAACGGGTTAGTTTTGTTCCCAAGCGGCGCGTATGGCAATGCAAAACCCGGCATCCGAAATGCCAGTTTAGCGTTAAGGTCGGAACGATCTTTGAGGACTCTCCGCTTGGCTTGGACAAGTGGCTCCCCGCTGTCTGGATGATCACTAATTGCAAGAATGGCGTTAGCTCTTGGGAGATTCATCGCGCCATCGGCGTTACACAAAAAACCGCGTGGTTCATGCTGCATCGCATCCGGCTCGCGATGCATAGCGAAGATGGCAAGTTGAGCGGCGGAGAGATTGAAGCCGATGAAACTTTTATCGGCGGTCTCGCTCGCAATATGCATAAGGACAAAAAGGCCAAAATTACCGGCACTGGCGGAGCGGGTAAGGCTATTGTAATGGGATTGCTGGATCGCAATAGCAGCAAGGTTCGACTCGCGCATGTACCAAACACCCAAGGCGATACCCTCCACACTCATGTTCGTAAGTATGTAAAAGGTGGTTCGTATCTCTTTACCGATGCGTTTGCTGGCTATCACGGCCTGGATCGCGAGTACATTCATCAAGTGATCGATCATGCCGAAAGCTATGTCGAGGGAAACGTCCATACCAATTCGATTGAGAATTTCTGGTCGCTGCTCAAGCGCGGCCTCAAGGGTACTTATGTTAGTGTTGAGCCTTTCCATCTATTTCGCTACTTGGATGAACAAGCCTTTCGGTACAACAATCGAAAGGAAATGGACGATGGCGACCGATTTAACGCTGTCGTTTCGCAAATCACTGATAAGCGCCTGACCTATGATCATTTGACTGGTAAGGATGCCTCTACGACGCCACTCTAAGCCCCGCCAAGGTCGCGGGAAACGAAAGGAATAGATAACTAGTCCTGTTGAACGAATTCCAAACGCAATCGAAAGCTCAATGTGTCATTATAAGTAAGGAGAGCATTTAGGGAGTCAGCTAACATTTTAAGTGTAAGTGCTTCCCTTCCATCTTTAATCAACTGCACAAAGCAGTTAGGGCATGTGACTTCGGCGGGCTTCCAATCCTTCAAACGACAGGAAATCGTAGCTCCGCATTTCCTGCATTCTAATTGTATCGCTAGTATATCAGATGGCTCGAAATAAATGCGCTTGATAATTGTCATTTCATTTTCCGTTTTGGTTTTGGCCCACGCTTGTGTGGATTCCGCGCAACGTGCTTTTGATATTCCTGCTCGCGCTTCTGAATCTCCGAATGCGATACCGACAACAAACGATCTATGGTGTTCGTAAAGGCATCGAACTCGGATATAGGCGCTTTAGGTTTCATCATCTTTGTTCCGTGAAGTAGATGCGTGTTCTATTGAATTGATGTCGGTATCGAACTTATATCGACCGGAACAAAGCCCGTACCTAACGGGGCTAGTTGATACCCAAGATAAAGAAGCGATACCGCGACTATTTCTTTGCAATTAACCCCCTGAGCTACGTTCCCAATCAGAATTCCGCGCCCCGGCTCAGTATATACATCTGGATAACCTCGATAGTCACCGATAGCAGCACCGGAATTGTCACGAAACGCTATCTGGATAGTAGCACCATTCCAAGCGACTTCGGTATTGTTAGTAATTAGTATATTGACCTGGCAACCATTAGAAGCCGTTCCAAGTTTTTCAACCTTGACTAAAGCAGGTGGTGGGGGAGGCGGGCAAGCCCGTATCGTTACGTCACGAATTTGATCGGGGGTGAGATTTCTCGCAATATAGATTGCATCTACCAATCGAAGTTCAGAGGCTCTTGCATAGCTACTCATGTCGCGAGTGCTCTCGATCGTAGTCATATCAACCGATTCTTTGTCTTCACCGAGATCACGCTCCTTCGCGATAATAGATGCCAAGTCGCCTATCGTACTCACAGGTCGTCCCTTAGGGCAGGCCGACATAAATAGTTGATCTATTGTTGTAGCATCCATCGATTCAGAACCACTCGAAGGCGGCGGTTGTGAAGATGCACATGCACAACAGAAAATCGACAATATCAATAATGCTAATTGTTTCATCGAAGTTTAGGGAGAACCATCACGTTATTGCCAAGCTTAGCCTCTGATTTGAGACAAGCATTTTGTATCGCATCATGGACTCCGCTCGGTTTTACATCGGAGCTATAGACTAGCTCGGCCATCTTTATGAATAAAAGGTGATCATCAGGAGATACAGAAGTACCCATGAGCGATTGTTCTACACGCGAAAGCGGAATGCCTTGATCGCGGTAATTGGCTATATTTTCGGCAAGCATACCCATACCAGTGCATCTCTCAGCAACAGCCGCATTCGCATCGCTATCGGCAGCAAGAGCCGAATCATATATCAACACGAAGCAGAAAACAGCCAATAGTAGCATCGACAGATGTTTCATTCTCCCCTCTCTAAGAGGCGCTGAGAAAGCAGCTCCATAAAATCGTGAGTACGCATAAGTGCGTTCAATGCTTCGGGAGCATTATACATACCACGTGCGTGTGATACCTCTTTGCGCCAAATCTCATTTAGGTAGTTGGCTTGGCTCGCGGCATCCGCATAGAATTTTGAATGTGCCTCTTTTTCAGCATTGCGACCCGGTGACTGCTGAATAGTTTTTAGTTTTCCGTCAATCGCATTTAAGATTAAGCCCCACTCCGAGAACTCCAAGGGATGTTTCTGTGGCCCAATGGTTGTTACGCCCAAGTCTTTTGCTAGAACTCGCAGACCGCGTTCGGCGATACGCATTGAATGAAATACACAGGCTGTATTGCAACCCAAGACATAGCACTCGACCGCTTCCCTAATATCATCCTTAGCCGACAAAAAGTTAGCCCGTACTTTAGCCCAATCATGATCGAGTTTATCGAGTTTTTGTGCTTTGTCTGGTGGTATAAACGCGAATTGACGATCTCGCAATTCTGATTCCATCGTTTCCCGCAACACTTTTACCCCGACTCGGATCTGGTCAAGCGAAATGCCAACATCTCGTATTTGATTCATTATGCGGTCGATACGTGCCACGGCAGCATTCAATGCCAAGTCCACGCAGTATTTTCGACCGAGAGAAAGTTGTGTGACTACATCTATCTCTATGATATGTTCGTGCGCCACAGTATCACGGAGCGCCGGATTCAATCTGATTAGTTCTTGGAATATTCTTTCGTACCGTTCGAGCCATACCAACAAAAGGCCCAATTGCCAAACAGGATATTGCAGCATATCAAATAGGTTTATCAGTTTGTGTTCTGTACTCGAACCAAGCCTGACAGAACCACATTGATGAGTCAAGTATATTATTGCCCAAATTAGATCCGTGCCTGGGCGCCCGCATCCCCTTCCATCACCTGCGTGCCGGATGGTAACGTCCGCTGACCGGCTTTTTTTCGAGACGGTCTGAACAATGCGCGAGGTCGGCATTGGAGAAAACCTCGATCAGTACAAATTGATCGAGGTGATCGCGCGCAGCGGAATGGCGTCGATCTTCAAAGCTATCGACCAAATCGACGGCGCGACCGTCGCGATCAAAGTCCCCTACATGCAGTTCGAGAGCGACGTGGTCTTCTACGGCCGCTTTCAGCGCGAAGAAGAAGTCGGCCGCCGCCTCAACCATCCCGGCATCATCAAGGTCCTCACACCCAGGCGCAAAAGCCGCATGTATATCGCGATGGAGTACGTCGAGGGTTCCTCGCTGCGCGCGATGATTCAGGAAAGCGGCGGGCTATCGGTGGAAAAGGCGCTCGATCTTGCATGCCAGTTGGCGGAGACGCTTGTGTACATGCACGGCGAAGGCGTGGTGCATCGCGATTTGAAGCCCGAGAACGTGCTGGTGACGGCCGAAGGCCGGACCAAGATCATGGATTTCGGAATCGCACTGGACGAAAGCGCGCGGCGGCTGACGTGGTCCGGCCTGTCATCGACCATCGGCACGCCCGACTACATGGCCCCCGAACAGGTCAGCGGCCGGCGCGGCGACGTTCGCACCGACATCTATTCGCTGGGCGTGATTCTCTACGAGATGCTGACCGGCCACCTCCCGCACTCGGGCCCCAACGTTTACAACGTGATGCGCGCGAAGACCTCCGAAGATCCGCAGCCGCCAACCGCATTCAAGCCCGATCTCGATCCGCACCTCGAGGAGATCCTCCTGCACGCAATCGAGCGCTCGCCGCGCGACCGCTATGCGAGCGCGGCCGACATGCTTGCGGACTTGCGCGATCCGTCGCGGGTGGTTCCCAAGGGCCGCGCGCAGAACCTCCATCCACGCAGCCTCGCGCTGCAGCGCGCGCGTCGAACCGCCGCGTACGTGCTGTTTTTCACGTCGCTCATCGGAATCTTTGTATCTCTGATTTGGCTTGCAAACCGTTACCCGGCGTCGCCGACACCCGCGCGCCGGTCATATCGAGGGCAGGTGAAATGATGCCGAGACGATCGCAACTCGGATTTGCCGCCGCCACTTTCGCCGCGCTGACGCTATTCCCGTCGATAGTGCGCGCGCAGACTGCCGCGTCGTCACCGCCGCTGGACAATTCGCTCAACCTGGCGTGGCTGCTGGTCGCGGGCTTCCTGGTGATGTTCATGCAGCTCGGCTTCGCAATGGTGGAGACGGGGTTCACGCGCTCCAAGAACGCGGTCAACACCATGGCGATGAACTTGATCATTTATCCGATCGGCATCATCGGCTTCTGGCTCACCGGCTACGGCTTCATGATGGGCGGCGTCGCGCACTGGCCCTCGCTTGGCATGGGCGCGATCGGCCATCACGAGTTGTCGATCACGATTGGCGCGCATTCGTATGGAATCATCGGCTTCAGCAAGTTCGCGCTGCTCAACGTCAGTCGCGATCCGGCCAGTCTCGGCATGTTTCTGTTCTCGCTGGTTTTCATGGACACCGCCGCGACCATTCCGACGGGTGCGATGGCGGAGCGCTGGAAGTTCAAAGCGTTCTTTATCTACGGACTGTTCATGTCGATGTTCCTGTATCCGTTGTACGGCAACTGGGTATGGGGCGGAGGATGGCTCTCGCAGCTCGGCACGAACCTGGGCCTGGGCCACGGCCATCTGGATTTCGCCGGATCGTCGGTGGTGCACATGACCGGCGGAGTGGCCGGTCTCGCCGGCGCTTACATGGTGGGTCCGCGCATCGGAAAGTTCCGGCGCGACGGCGCCATCGGCGCGTTGCCCGGACATAACCTGCCGATGGCCATCAGCGGAACGTTGATTCTCGCGTTCGGATGGTTCGGCTTCAACGCCGGCTCGACGCTCGCCGCATCGGATCCCCGGATCGCGATCATCGCGGTGAACACCATGCTTGCCTCGGCGGCCGGCGCGCTCGCGGCACTGCTGTATTTGTGGAATCAGTATCACAAACCCGACGTCGCGATCGCCTGCAACGGTCTGCTGGGCGGACTCGTCGCAATCACCGCCCCGTGCGCATTCGTATCGCCCGCAGCGGCTGTTCTGATTGGCACGATCGCAGGACTGCTGGTCGTGTGGGCGGTGCTTGAACTCGAACGCCGCTTTCGAATCGACGATCCGGTCGGCGCGGTCGCCGTGCACGGTGTGTGCGGAATATGGGGCGCGCTGGCGCTCGGTCTGTTTGCCGACGGCACCTACGGTGACGGATGGAACGGTGTCGCGGGTCCGGTGCGCGGCCTGCTCTACGGCGACGCGGGTCAATTTGTCGCCCAGTTGATCGGTGTCACGGTGAACGCGGTCGTAGTATTTGGCCTTGCGATCCTGTTCTTCAAGATCGTCGAGCGCACGGTGGGCAACCGCGTGCTGGTGGAAGTGGAATGGTCGGGGCTGGATGCGCTTGAGATGGGAAGCGACGCCTATCCACATTCGTAGCGCGGCGGGGATTCGGCGCGAGCGGCGCGTTACCTGAGCGATCGGGCTTGGACCGGAACAATCGCAGTATAGGTGAGCGGCGATCGCTGGTTTAGACCTATATTTCGTCGGCACGCATCGCATTGGCCTTAACAAACTCATGTTTTACTCAGTCAAATCCTTATAAACGCTTGACAGCTTCCGGTTTTCCGCCTATCTTCATCGTCACTCGACGAGGATAACCTTATGAAATTCGGCGGAGATTCCCCCGAACTCGACGCCATTGACCTGCAGATTATCGGCCTCCTGCAGGAACACGGCCGCATTCCGCTGGTCAAGCTCGGAGAGCAAGTCGGGCTTTCGGCGCCGTCGGTCAACGAACGCGTCAAAAAACTCGAAGACGGCGGAGTGATCACCGGCTATCACGCCACCGTCGATGCGACCCGGCTCGGCAAGGACGTCACCGCATTTATCGGCGTGTCGATTTCGCATCCGAAAACAATCTCGCTGTTCAAGGAATCCGTCGCACTGCTCGACGACGTGCTCGAATGCCATCACGTCACCGGCCAGCACACGCTCTTGCTGAAAATCAAAACCGACAACACTTCGTCGCTCGAGCGGCTGATCAGCACCATCCGCTCGATCGAGGGAGTGGCGCGGACGGAGACGATGGTGGTGCTGTCGACGCATACCGAGCGCGGTTTGATTTCGGTTCATCCCAACGGCGACTCGCACGAGCCTGCCAACGGCAGGCGCCATCGCCACGGCGCCGCGAAACCTGCGCCTGCGGAACCAAGACGGGTATCATGATGCACAACTACCGAAGTATTCCGAAGGCACAAGGCCTCTACGATCCCGCCCACGAGAGCGACGCGTGCGGCGTCGGCTTCGTCGTCAACATCAAGGGCGAGCGCTCGCATGACATCGTGGCGAAGGCGCTGCAGGTGCTCGACAACCTGACCCATCGCGGCGCGTGCGGATGCGATCCGCGCACGGGCGACGGCGCTGGAATCCTGCTGCAGATTCCGCACGAGTTTTTCTCGAGCGAAGCGGCCCGGCTCGGCTTCGAACTGCCGGCGCCCGGCGAATACGGCGTGGGACAGGTTTTCCTGCCGCTCGACCCGGTCAAGCGCAAAGACTGCGAGGACGCATTTGAGAGAATCGTCAACGAGGAAGGTCAGCGCCTGCTCGGATGGCGCGACGTGCCGGTGGTCGAATCCGCGTGCGGCGATATCGCGCGGCGCGGGATGCCGGTAATCCGCCAGGTCTTCATCGCGCGCAGTGGGGACTTGGCCGACGCCGAGGCGCTCGAGCGCAAGCTGTACGTAATCCGCAAGCGCGCCACTTCAGCGGCGGAAAAGCTCGGCCTCTTCGATCCGGAACTGTTTTATTTCTGCAGCCTCTCGGCGCTGACCGTCGTCTATAAGGGTCAGCTCATCTCGACACAGATCCCGCAGTTTTTCCCCGATTTGCTAAATGGCGCCATCAAGAGCGCGCTCGCGATGGTTCATCAGCGCTTCTCGACCAACACGTTTCCGAGCTGGGACCGCGCGCATCCCTACCGCTTCATGTCGCACAACGGCGAGATCAACACGCTGCGCGGCAATATCAACTGGATGCACGCGCGCGAGAAGCTTTTCTCTTCACCGCTGTTCGGCGACGACATCAAGAAGCTGTTGCCGATCGTCGAGCCCAACGGCAGCGACTCCGCAACCTTCGACAATTGTCTCGAACTGCTGGTTCGCACCGGACGTTCGATCCCGCACGCCGTGATGATGATGATTCCGGAAGCGTGGCAGAACGATCCGCAGATGAGCGATGGCAAGCGCGCTTTCTACCGCTTTCATTCATGCATGATGGAACCGTGGGACGGCCCCGCGTCGATCGCGTTCACTGACGGTATCAGAATCGGCGCGGTGCTCGATCGCAACGGGCTTCGTCCGTCGCGCTACACGGTGACCAAGGACGGATTGGTCGTGATGGCGTCCGAGACCGGCGTCCTCGACATCGCGCCGCAGAACGTCGCGCTCAAAGGGCGGCTGCAGCCGGGACGAATGTTTCTCATCGATACCTCGCTGGGCAGAATCGTACAGGACGAAGAAATCAAGAATTCAATGGCGGCGCGACAGCCGTATCGCAGCTGGCTCGACGCCAATCTCGTCGCACTCGAGTCGCTCCCCGAGGCGAGCGATGCGCCGGCGGTTGACTGCTTTGAAGACGACGAGCTGCTGAAGCAGCAGCAATCGTTTGGCTATACGATCGAGGATCTCAAAATGATCCTCGCGCCGATGGCGACCAACGCCCAGGAGCCGGTCGGCTCGATGGGCACCGACACTCCGCTCGCCGTCCTCTCGAACCGACCCCAGCTGCTTTACAGCTACTTCAAGCAATTGTTCGCGCAGGTGACGAATCCGCCGATCGATCCGATTCGCGAGGAACTGGTGACCTCGACCGAAACGACAATCGGCGCCGAGGATAATCTGTTCGAAGAATCGCCGCTCCACTGCCGCCAGCTTCAACTCAAGCAGCCCCTGCTCACCAACCAGGAACTTCAAAGGATCAAACGGCTGGCCGTCGAGGGCCTGCGCACCGTCACGCTTTCCACGCTTTACCGCGTTGATGACGGCGAAGGCGGGTTTCGCGCCGCGCTCGACGCGCTTTGCCGCGCCGCTTCGGACGCGATCGAATCCGGCTACACGATAATCGTGCTTTCGGATCGTGGCGTGAACGCGCAGTACGCCGCCATTCCGGCGCTGCTCGCGACCGGAGCCGTGCATCATCATCTGATTCGCGAAGGGACGCGCACCCGCGCCGGCCTCGTCGTCGAGTCGGGAGAACCGCGCGAGGCGATGCATTTCTGCCTGCTGGTCGGCTACGGCGCGGGCGCCGTCAATCCGTACCTCGCATACGCGACGATGGCGGGAATGATTCGCGACGGCCAGCTCCGGGACATCGACGAAGACACCGCCATCCACAATTTCATCAAGGCCGTCTCCAAGAGCATTACGAAAGTCGCGTCCAAGATGGGGATCTCGACGACGCAAAGTTACCGCGGCGCGCAGATCTTCGAGGCGATCGGATTGGCGAAGGACGTGATCGACAAGTACTTCACCTGGACGGCGTCGCGCGTGGCAGGCGTCGGCCTCGACGCGATCGCGCGCGAGACGGCTGCGCGTCACACCTACGCGTTCAAGGTGGTAGCGAACCTCGACGGCGAGCTCGATGCCGGTGGCCAGTACCAGTGGCGCCGCGCCGGCGAGTTCCACATGTACAACCCGAACACGATCGCCCGGCTGCAGCATTCCGTGCGCTCGGGAAATTACCGGGCGTTTAAGGATTACACCAGGGCGGTTGACGAGCAGAGTCGCTCGCTCACCACGCTTCGCTCGCTGCTCAAGTTCAATTCTGATCGGCCGCCCGTGCCCCTGGAGGAAGTCGAGCCGGCCGCCGAGATCGTCAAACGCTTCAAAACCGGCGCGATGTCGTTCGGATCGATCAGCAAAGAGGCGCACGAAAACCTCGCCATCGCGATGAACCGGATCGGCGGCAAAAGCAACACCGGCGAGGGCGGCGAGGATCCGGCGCGCTTCGTGCCCGATGCCAACGGCGATAGCCGCCGCAGCGCGATCAAACAGGTGGCGTCGGCGCGCTTCGGCGTCACCAGCCATTACCTGGTCAACGCCGACGAACTGCAGATCAAGATGGCGCAGGGCGCCAAGCCCGGCGAGGGCGGCCAGCTTCCCGGTCACAAGGTCGACGACTTCATCGCGAAGATTCGCTACTCGACGCCCGGCGTGGGATTGATCTCTCCGCCCCCGCATCACGACATCTATTCGATCGAAGATCTCGCGCAGCTTATCCACGATCTCAAAAATTCCAACAATCGCGCGCGCATCGGTGTCAAGCTGGTCGCCGAAGTCGGCGTGGGCACCATCGCCGCGGGAGTCGCAAAGGCCAAAGCCGACGTCGTGCTGATCAGCGGTTATGACGGCGGCACCGGCGCGTCTCCCCTTCAATCGATCAGGCACGCGGGAATTCCGTGGGAGCTGGGACTCGCCGAGACGCAGCAAACCCTGGTGATGAACGGTCTGCGCGGACGCATTCGCGTCGAGACCGACGGCCAGCTCAAGACCGGCCGCGACATCGCCATCGCCGCCCTGCTGGGCGCCGAGGAATTCGGTTTCGCCAGCGCGGCGCTGGTCGCTTCGGGATGCATCATGATGCGCGTCTGCCATCTCAACACCTGCCCGGTCGGCATCGCGACGCAGGATCCGGTGCTCCGCGCGAAGTTCTCGGGCAAGCCCGAGCACGTCGTGAACTTCATGATGTTCATTGCGGACGAACTGCGCGAATACATGGCGCAGTTGGGCTTTCGCACCGTTGCCGAAATGGTTGGCCACGTCGAATGCCTGGATTCCAACGAAGCGATCGCGCATTGGAAGGCGCGCAACGTCGATCTGGCCAATATTCTTCGTCGTCCCGATGTCGGGCCGGACGAACCGCTGCATTGTGTCGAGCTGCAGGATCACGGCCTCGGCGCCGCGCTCGACAACCAGATCATCGAGCTTGCAAAAGACGCGCTCGAGCATCGCAAGCCGGTCGAAATCCATCTCCCCATCCGCAACGTGAACCGCACCGTCGGCACGATGCTGTCGGCGGAAGTGTCGCGGCGCTTCGGCGCGGAGGGACTGCCGCCCTACACGGTTCAGATTCATCTCAAAGGTTCCGCCGGCCAGAGTTTCGGCGCGTGGCTGGCGCCGGGAATCGCGCTCCATCTCGAAGGCGACGCGAACGACTACTGCGGCAAGGGACTCTCGGGCGGGTTCATCTCGGTGCGCCCGCCAAAAGAAGCGACCTTCAAGGCCGAGGACAACATCATTGTCGGCAACGTCGCGCTCTACGGCGCCACCGGCGGCGAAGCGTTCTTCCGCGGCGTAGCCGGCGAGCGATTCGCGGTGCGTAACAGCGGCGCACACACGGTCGTCGAGGGAGTCGGCGACCATGGATGCGAGTACATGACGCGCGGGTTGGTCGTGGTCCTGGGCAAGACCGGCCGCAACTTCTCAGCCGGAATGAGCGGCGGGGTGGCGTACGTGCTTGACGAAGACGGCTCCTTTGCGTCGCGGTGCAACACCGGGATGGTCGAGTTGGGACCGATCGGCAATCGCGACGAGCTCAAGCAGTTGCATGCGCTGATAGTGCGGCACTTGCAGTACACGCAGAGCACGGTCGCGCGGCGAGTCCTCGACAAATGGGACGACTATGCTGCTAAGTTTGTAAAAGTATTGCCGACTGAGTACCGCATGGTGCTCGAACGGCAACATCTCAACATGAATTCCGATCTCGCGCGGCTGGCCGCAGTTTAGCCGAGTGAGTAATCGACTGACTAGTCAGAATTGACCTGACTCGGGAGACCACGGCTGCGATGGGCAAGATTACGGGCTTCATGGAGATCAAGCGCGAGACTCCTTCGCGCCGTCCGGTCGGGGAACGTCTGAAGGATTGGCGCGAATTCGATCTCAAGATGCCCGAAGACAAACTGCGCGCGCAGGGCGCCCGCTGTATGGATTGCGGGATTCCCTTCTGCCACAAGGGTTGTCCTCTCGGGAACATCATCCCCGACTGGAACGATCTCATCTACCGGGGCCGCTGGCGCGAGGCGATCGATCGGCTGCACGCGACCAACAACTTTCCGGAGTTCACCGGCAGAATTTGCCCCGCCCCGTGCGAAGAAGCCTGCGTGCTCAGCATCAACAACGATCCGGTCACGATCAAACTGATCGAGAAGAACATTATCGACCACGCCTGGGGAGAAAAATGGATCGCGCCGCTGCCGCCCGCGCGCAAGTCGGGAAAGCGCGTTGCGGTCGTGGGCTCGGGACCGTCGGGGCTGGCCTGCGCGCAGCAACTCACGCGCGCGGGACATTCGGTCACGCTCTACGAGCGATCGGATCGCGTGGGCGGATTGCTCACTTATGGCATTCCGGACTTCAAGCTGGAAAAGTGGATCGTCAACCGGCGCGTTGAGCAAATGAAGGCCGAGGGACTGGAGATTGTCACCAACTGCCGCGTCGGCTTCGACATCCACGCGGACGAAATGCGCTCGAAGTACGACGCCATCGTACTCGCGATGGGCGCGACCAAGCCGCGTGACCTGCCGATCCCGGGACGGGAACTCAAGGGAATCCATTTTGCCATGGAATTCCTGCCGCAACAGAACAAGCGTAACTTCGGCGACGCGCTCGATCCGGCGGCCGAGATCACTGCCAGCGGAAAGCGCGTGGTCATTCTCGGCGGCGGCGATACGGGTTCCGACTGCCTGGGCACCTCAAATCGCCAGGGCGCGGTCGTCGTGCATCAGTTCGAGCTGCTTCCGATGCCGCCTGAAAAGCGCACCGCCGAAATGCCGTGGCCCGACTGGCCGATGATCATGCGCACCTCGAGCTCGCACGAAGAGGGCGTGCAGCGCGACTGGAGCGTGAACACGAGCAAGTTTACCGGCGAAAACGGCGTGGTGAAAAAACTCCACGGCGTGCGGCTCAACTGGAAGCATGACAACGGGCGGATGGTGATGGAGCAAATTCCGGGCACGGATTTCGAGATCGAGTGCGATCTCGTGCTGCTTGCGCTCGGATTTCTCGGCCCCGAGCCCGACGGGATAATCTCGGAGCTTGGCGTCAAGCTCGACCCGCGCAGCAACGTGCAGTGCGAGAATTACATGTCAAGCGTGCCGGGAGTTTTCGCCGCCGGAGACACACATCGCGGGCAATCGCTGGTGGTGTGGGCGATATGGGAGGGGCGCGAAGCGGCGCGCGCGGTCGATGCCTACCTGATGGGCGAGACCTTTCTGCCGTCGAGTCCTGAACTCTGATCGCTGCATAGCCGCCGACACGATCACTGAGACGCCAGAGCGAGAAAGTCCGCTAGGTGCACGACCTTGATTTTCGAACCGCGACGGCGAAGTTCGGCGGCGATCTGGAACTCGCATCCGGGATTCGCCAGCACGACGTAGTCCGCGCCTGTCACAACAATATTGTCGGCTTTGCGCCGCGCCAACTCGCGCGCCATTGCGGGTTCGGTCAAATTGTAGGATCCGGCCGAACCGCAGCAGAGTTCGGACTCCGTCATCTCGACGATCGTCACGCCCGGAATCGAGGCGAGCAATTTGCGCGGCGCTTCGCGCACTCCGAGTCCATGCACGAGGTGACAAGCGTCGTGATAAGTCACGCGGCATCGAAATTCGCGCTTCGGTCTCGCCGGCGCGTCGAGCAGCAAAGAACTCAGGTCCCGGACTTTCGAGGAAACCGCGCGCGCATCTTCGGCAAATTCCGGTTCGTCTTTGAGCAAATCGCCGTATTCTGCGATTGCCACCGAGCATCCCGACGCGGCCGACACGATTGCGTCGGCGCCGGAGTTCTTCAGCGCGCGAACGTTCGCGCGGGCAAAATCGCGGGCTCGCGATCCGTTACCCGAATGCAGATCAAGCGCTCCGCAGCATGAGGTCGATTCGAGTTGAACGACGCGATAGCCGGCGGCGCCGAGCAGACGTTCACTGTTCAGGTTTTCAGAATTCGCAAGTACTTGCGCGACGCATCCGCGATGCACGACGACTGCCGATGCGTCCGTGCGCGGCGCGATGTTTGTTCCCTTGGCGAGCGGGCGCAAGTCGCGTTCAAACGGCGGAAGAAGATCAAGCCAATCGTGAATCATACGCGGTAGAACAACTCTCAGAGCGGGTCTCAGGCCAACACGGTCGACCAGCTTCAGCGGCGCGAGCAGCATTCGGAGACGATGCGGGTACGGGAAAATCGCGCCGATGACGCGTCGCTTGAATCGATCGACGAAACTGCGGCGATGATGTTGCTCGACTAATAAACGCGCACCTTCAATCAAGCGGCCATAATGAACGCCAGACGGGCAGGCGGTCTCGCAACCGCGGCATCCGAGGCACAAATCGAAATGGCGCACCGCGTCGTCGTCGAGGCCGATGCGGCCTTCGGCCAGCGACTTCATCAAATAGATTCGGCCGCGCGGCGAGTCCATCTCACATCGCGTTACAATGTAGGTTGGACAGGCCTCGGCGCAGAGCCCGCAATGAACGCAGTCGAACAGCAGGTCGTAGTCGGAGACGCCGCGAACCGGATTCGATGGTATGAGAGAGGGCGCGGCCATCAGATTCCTCCGACAAAGCATCCGGGGTTGAAGATCTCGGCCGGATCGAAGGCCGCCTTGAGCCGACGCATAAGCGCGAGCGCGCCGGCGTTGGGAGTGTCGAAGAAATCCAGCGAGTCACGGGTGGCAGGTGCGGCGGCAATCAGCCGAAGATTGCCACGCGCCGAGCGCGCAGCTTCACGCCATCGCGCGATGGTTCTGGCGGGCGCCTCCGCGCTGCGTTCGCCGGCCAGGATTATATGCGCGACGCCGGAGCCGGCGTGAGCGCGAAATTCGGTGTCGTTGCCGCAGGCTTCCAGCACTCGCGCGAGGAACGCGGGTGGAACCGCGATTTGAGCGGCCAGCGGGGCCGAATGAAAATCGATATCGCGCAGCAGCTCGTAACTCCTGAGAGCGCCATCGCCGCTCAGAATTTCACCGCGCGCGCTGACCAATTCGCGAATCCGCCCAGCCTGGTCGCCAACCTCCAGTGGATTTCCGGAGAAACCGGCCAGAAGCAAAAATTGACTGGTAGAATGGAAGCCGGTTGCGAGGGCAGGACTGAGTATATCGAGATTACTCAGTGGCAGTGCGTCATTGAGTATGCACGCCGCGGCGAACGCGTCTGCTGCGCGTGCGTAAGGAACGACCGCAAGACAGTAGTCAGATGGAATGGGACGCACTCTGAACGTCGCCTCAGTTACTATTCCAAGTGTACCGAATGCCCCACCCATCAGTTTCATCAAATCGTAGCCGGCGACGTTTTTGACCACGCGGCCGCCGCCGTGAATGAGGTTGCCGCCGTGACCGACGAAGCGAACTCCGATCAGCAGGTCACGCGAGGTGCCCTCGGAAAGACGAAGCGGTCCGGCGTGCGCGGCGCCGATTAGCGAGCCGAGAGTAGTCATCCCGGGGCTGCATGGATCGACGGGGAGCCGCTGGCGGGCGCCTGCCATGGCAGCATTCAGTTTGCCGACGGTGATTCCTGACTCCGCAACAATTGTCATGTCGTCGGGTTCGTAGGCGACAATTCGCGCCATCCGCGCCATCGAGATGCCGAGCGCGACGGGCGAGCGCCGAATCCCCGCGAGCGAGCGAGCCGCGCCGATCGGCGCCACAGCAATCCGATCCGCTTCGCACATGCGGACGATCTCGCAAATTTCCTCGACGGAGACGGGCTCGACGATCGTATCCGCGGCGCGCGCCTCGTTGTCGGTTGGCGCGCGAACGCGGTCAGCGCCGACGATTGAGTCGAGCCGGTTCGCCAGATTTGAAGACGTTGTGGCAGCCACGATATCCGTTGGAAGCGGCGCCTAGATCGGCACCTGCCGGCGCGGGACGGCGACCTCGACGCATGCGCCGGGCTGCGGAATCACTTTGCCGGGATTCGATCGCTCCATCGGATCGAACACGTGGCGCAGCTCCGTCATGACGCGAAGATCGTCGGGCGAGAACATCAGCGGCATCTCGCCGAGTTTTTCGACGCCGATTCCATGCTCGCCGGTGAGGCTGCCGCCCATCTCGATGCAGGCCTTGAGGATTTCGCGTCCCGCATCGATTGCGCGGCGGACCTGATCAGGTTCGCGCTCGTCGTAAAGAATGATCGGATGCAAGTTGCCGTCGCCGGCGTGAAATACGTTGCCGATGCGCAAGTCATAGCGACGGCTGACGTCAGCGATCACGCGCAGAATCCGAGGCAGGCAGGTTCGCGGAACGACGCCGTCCTGAGTCGCGTAGTTCGGCGCGAGGCGGCCGACCGCACCGAACGCGCGTTTGCGCGCCTTCCACAACAGCGCGCGCTCCGCTTCGTCGCGCGCGAGCCTGACGCTCGACGCGCCAGCCAGGTTCGCAGTTTTCGCGACCTCATCGGCATAGCTGGTCAGTCCAGCCTCGAGACCTTCGAGCTCGATGATCAGCACTGCGCCCGCGTCGAGAGGCAGTCCGACATTGAACGCCTCTTCGACGGCGCGAATGATCAGCTGGTCCATCATTTCGAGCGCGGCCGGCACAATTCCCGACGCGATTATCATCGACACGGCACGCGTCGCGCTGTCGGCGTCGGGAAAGGTGGCCAGCAGCGTGCGATGATTTTCGGGCTCCCGCATCAGTTTGAGCGTTGCGCGCGAGACGATTCCCGCAGTGCCCTCCGCGCCGACGACGGCGCCGACCAGATCGTAACCACATCGCTCTTCAGCCGGTCCGCCGAGCTCGACGACTTCGCCATCGGGCAGAACGACTTCGAGCGCGAGCACGTGATTGGTGGTCACTCCGTATTTCAAGGTATGCGGACCACCCGAATTCTCGGCAATGTTGCCGCCGATGGTGCATGCCACCTGCGACGATGGATCGGGCGCGTAGAAATATCCTTTCGACTTGACGGCGTTGGTGACGTGCAAGTTGACCACGCCGCTCTCGACCTCGACGCGCCGATTGTCGAAATCGATTTCCAGAATCCGGTTCATCTTCGAAGTGCAGATCATCGCGGGCGCATTCAACGAAAGGCATCCGCCGGAAAGGCCTGTCCCCGCACCGCGCGGAACGAAAGCGATGCCGCGGCGATGGAGCGCGGCGAGGATGGCGCTCAGCTGCGCAGTCGAACGCGGGAGCAGCAGCACGTCGGGGGCGCTCTTCTGGACCGTCCATCCGTCGCACTCGTAAACCTTCAGCTCGGTGGCGCGCGAGACGATCCCGTCGGCGTCAAGAATTTCGCCAAGCTCATCGAGAAGTTTGCGGTCGATGGTACTCATTGCGACGGCGCGTCCAATCCCCGCAGCACTCTACCACGACCGCGAATCAGGCGCGCGAGTAACGCTTTTGCGGTTGATCCTTCGCAGTCATAATAGCAAGGTTCGATTTCAGCCCGGAATCTCGCGGGTGCGCGACTGGTGCGCGCGGAACCCCCGGGCGATTCGTTGCAAGGAGAAACACACGTGGCGGATTCATTTCCAGAACTCAAGCCTGCGGCGCGGATTCTGCTCGGTCCGGGGCCGTCCAACGTCAATCCGCGCGTGATGAAAGCGATGCTGTCGCCGGTCGTTGGTCACCTCGATCCGGATTTCGTGAAGGTGATGGAGGATATCAAGCGGCTGCTGCGGCTCGTCTTCCGCACCAGGAACGAGATCACGTTTCCGGTCTCCGGCACCGGTTCCGCGGGGATGGAAGCCGTGATGGCGAATCTGATCGAAGACGGCGACGAGGTCGTAGTCGGCGTCAACGGCGCGTTCGGAACGCGGCTGGCGGAAGTCGCGTCGCGACTCGGCGCAAAAGTTCACAAGGTCGAGGCGGATTGGGGAACGATCGTGGAACCGGCGGATGTCGCGGCGGCGCTGAAGGCGGCGAAAGCCCCGAAGCTGGTCGCGATCGTTCACGCCGAGACTTCGACCGGGATACATCAGCCGATCGAGGAAATCGCCGCACTCGCGCATCGACACGGAGCGATGATCGCGATCGACGCGGTGACATCGCTCGCGTGCGTGCCGGTCGAGATTGACAAGTGGAACATCGACGCCTGTTACAGCTGTACGCAGAAAGGACTCGGCGCGCCTCCCGGGCTGGCGCCGGTGACGTTCAGCGCGCGCGCGATGCAGTCGGTGCACAAGCGCAAAACGAAATGCCACTCATGGTACTTCGACGTTGCGTTGATCGAGCAGTACTGGGGACCCGACCGGCTCTACCATCATACGGCGCCGATCACGATGAACTACGCGCTCTACGAGGCGCTGCGGATCGTCGTCGAGGAAGGGCTGGAAGCTCGATGGCTGCGGCATCGCATCAACGCAGCCGCGTTCCAGGCCGGAGTGCGGGCGATGGGTCTGCGGCTCGCTGCGCAGGAAGGATACCGGTTGCCGCAGCTCACGACGGTCGCGGTGCCTGCGGGAATCGACGAAGCGAAGGTGCGAGCGGAATTGTTGCGGCTGTTCAATATCGAAATCGCAGCCGGACTCGGACCGCTCAAAGGCAAGATCTGGCGCGTCGGTCTGATGGGCGAAGGTTCGCGGCGCGAAAACGTGATGCTGGCGCTAAGCGCGCTAGAAGAAATCCTGGGCTCAATGGGATTCGAGATTGCGCGCGGCCGGGCCCTGACCGCCGCCGAGGATGCCTACAGCGCGGAGGGCACCGGCGCGGGCGAGCCGCCCGCAGAAGCATCGTGAAGCTCCTCAGGCTGGAACGATATACTTACCCGGCGGCCCTTCTTCAAACTGCTCCAGATGGTCGGTGATCTGGAACCAATCGGATTTCGACCCGGTCCAGATGTGTGCGACCGATTTTGCTCCTTCCGCGTTGTCGAGCGTGCCGAGCCGCACCCGCCGGATCGATGGGATTTCTGCTACTGTTCCATACAGCGGAGAACCGCAATTGGAGCAGAACGCCCGCAGGTTACCCGGTGACGATTCGTATTCCTTGATCAACTCGCGCCCGGTGACGATTCGAAACTCCTCGGTCCGTACCGATGCGTTCGTGGCGAAGGACGAACCGTTGGCATGCCGGCACATCGCGCAGTGGCAATAGACAACCGGCCCCAGGTGTCCGTCTATTTCGAAACGAATGCTCCCGCACTGGCATCGACCCTTAAGCATTTAAGCTCCTCCCTGTAGACTCAATCGCGGACATCGCGGCCGAGCGCGAGGGCATAGTCAGTGACTACTGCGAAATAGTCACTACATTAGCTACTCCTCCGCATCTTCTGCGCCGTCGTTGCCATTGGAGCCGTTGCCTTCGTCCTCATCGCGCTCCGCCATCCCGGCCACCGCGCGGACGCGTTCGTCGCCCTCAAGCCGCACCATGTGCACGCCCTGCGCGTTGCGGCCTGTTATTCGCACTCCCTTGACGGCCAATCGAATCACCTTGCCGCCGTCGGTTATCAGCATTACCTGGTCGTCGATCCCGACCTGCCGGACGCTGATCACCTTGCCGGTTTTCTCGGTCACGTTCATCGTGATGACGCCCTTGCCGCCGCGATGGGTCAGCCGGTAGTCGGAGGCGGGCGTGCGCTTGCCGTAACCGAGTTCCGAAACCGTCAGCAGGGTCTCGTCGTCGCGCACGGTTGACATCGAAACGACTTCGTCCTCGACCAGGACGACGGTTTTGCCTTCCTTGACAGGCTGCGACTCGAGTTCCATGCCGGCCACTCCGCCGGTCGCGCGGCCCATCGGGCGCGCCTCCTCTTCCTTGAAGCGAATCGCCTGTCCCTCGCGCGTCGAGAGCACGATTTGCTGATTGCCGTCGGTGATTCGCACGTCCACCAGCGTGTCGCCGTCTTCGAGATTGATCGCGATGATTCCGGTCGAGCGAATATTTTCGTATTCGTCCAGCGCGGTCTTTTTCACGCGGCCGCGGCGCGTCGAGAAAAAGACGAACTTGCCCGCAGTCTCGCGCGGCACGGGAATAAATGCGGACAGCGTTTCATCATTGGCGAGGCTCAGCAGGTTGGCGATCGAGCGTCCCTTGGCGGCGCGCCCGCCCTCGGGCAGTTCGTAGGCCTTTAGCTCGTAAACCTTGCCCGCGCTGGTGAAGAACATCAGGCGGTCATGCGTCGAGACGCGCTCGAGATGTTCGACGAAATCTTCTTCGGTGGTAGTCGCGCCGATCTTGCCGCGACCGCCGCGCTTCTGCGTGCGATAGAGCGAGAGTGGAGTGCGCTTGATATAGCCGCCGTGCGTGACGGTGACCAGCACGTCCTCCTCGACGATCAGATCCTCGACCGAGAACTCTCCCTCCGCTTCGATGATCTGGGTACGGCGCGGATCTGCGAATTCTTTTTTGATTTCGTCGAGTTCGGCGGCGATCAGCTTCAGCAATTCCTTCTCGTCGGCGAGAATTTTCTTGAAGCCGGCGATCAGAGCAACGGTCTCCTTGTGCTCGGTTTCGATCTTCTCGCGCTCGAGCGAAGTGAGACGGCGCAGCGTCAGATCCAGGATCGCCTGCGCTTGCAACTGCGAGAGGCCGAACTGCTTCATCAAGCCGCTGCGGGCGGCTTCGGCATCCTTCGACTTGCGGATCAGACTGATCACCGCGTCGAGATTCTTGAGCGCGATCAGCAGGCCGTCCAGGATATGCAGCCGCGCCTCGGCTTCTTTCAGCTCGAAACGCGTGCGCCGCGTCAGCACGATCTTCCGATGCTCGAGGAACGCGACGAGCATCTGCAGAAGATTCATCTCCTTGGGCCGGCCCTCGTGGATGCCGAGCAGAATGATCCCGTAGCCCTGCTGCATCTGGGTCAGCTTGTAGAGCTGGTTGAGCACGATGCGCGGCTCGGCGTCGCGCTTGAGCTCGATGACAACGCGCATCCCGTCGCGATCCGATTCGTCGCGGATGTCGCTGATGCCTTCGATGCGCTTGTCGTTGACCAGCTCGGCCATCCGCTCGATCATGCGCGCCTTGTTCACCTGGTAAGGGATTTCGCGAATGATGATCGACGATCGCGAGCTGCGCTTGTCGGTCTCGATCACCGCCAGCGCGCGCATCGTAAGCGTGCCGCGGCCGGTCAGATACGCCTGGCGAATCGCCTGGCGTCCGAGCAACTGGCCGCCGGTCGGAAAATCCGGGCCGGGCACGATGTCGAGAATTTCCTCGTGCGTGATGCCCGGGTTGCCGATCAACGCCAGTAGTGCGTCGCAAACCTCGCCGAGATTATGCGGCGGGATGTTGGTCGCCATCCCGACCGCGATGCCGTCCGAGCCGTTCACGAGCAGGTTCGGAAATTGCGCCGGCAGGATGTCGGGTTCCAGGTGCGAGCCGTCGAAGTTCGGGACGAAATCGACGGTGTCCTTGTCGATATCGGCGAGCATCCGCTCGGCCAGCCGGGTCAACTTACACTCGGTGTATCGATACGCCGCGGGCGGATCGCCGTCGATCGATCCAAAATTGCCCTGGCCGTCGATGAGCAGGTAGCGCAGGCTGAACGGCTGCGCCATGCGGACCAGCGAATCGTAAACCGCCATGTCGCCGTGCGGATGGTAACGAGCGAGCACTTCGCCCACCACCGCTGCGC